>JAHFSZ010000025.1:0-4768 GCA_023265515.1 Verrucomicrobiota bacterium | reverse complement strand
TAGCGTGCCCGGGAAAAAGAACCGGGCACGCACGTCAAGGAGGTCGGGGTGGGGAACCCCGCAGGAAACGTGCATGCCCGAACTACAAGCTTACCGATGATGGGGGGAATTGGGGGGAATCTTCTCTTTAGGATTGGACAGGGTGGCTTGCTAAAACGTTCAAAAAAAAATAAGAAGGAGGGGATGACCGAGGAATTCCCCCCATTTGAAGCTTGGAAACCCGGTTCCAGTCCCTCCCGGCGCCAGCTGGAGGAAGTCGCTGGAAGGCTCGATGAGGTTTTGACCCGTTATTCGGACAAGGACTGGGCCTACAGCCGGGTTGCTCTGGAGGTCAGACCCTTGGCGGAGCTGGATGCCCCGTACGTCCTTTGGTTGGAGTGGATTCCAACCGCCCTGGCGGAGGGGCGGAAAGCCTTCAAAAACTGCGAGGACGAGGTCACATGGGGAGAGCACCACAGCAGTGAACTGGGGATTCTGGAAATCGTCAGTCTTCGTCTCAACCGGGCCCTGATGTCCGTAAGCAGCCAGGAGGATTTTAACGGCTGCCGCCCGGTGGTCCGGATGATGAAAAGATCGGAACTCGAGCAAGCCGGCATTCGCGATGCCTTTTGGTACAAAGTGAGTGAGGTGCAGGGTGATCAATTTGACAACAGATAAACCCCTTTTCCCATGAAATACCCGAACCAGGTGGAGTCAAAGATGAAAGAATTGGGGATCAAGCCGACCGATTACCTGATCGTCATCAGCATCCATGAGCAGAAGATGACGTTATTTCACAAGAAAGAAAGTATAATAACTTATACCGTGTCGACCTCGGAGCGCGGGACAGGCCAGGTGGAGGATTCATTGCAGACGCCGCTGGGCTTGCACTGCGTGGCGGACAAAATCGGCGAGGCGGCCGCGGCTGGCGCGATTTTCAAGGGGCGCGAGGATACCGGGCAGACGTGCCCGCTTGGTTCGGCCGAGCGCCGGGGCGAGGATCTGATCCTGACGCGCATTCTCCGGCTCAAGGGGCTGGAGGAGGGATTCAACCGGGGTTACGACCGCGAGGGCCGGATTGTCGACAGCTTTGAGCGCTTCATTTACATCCACGGCACCAACCACGAGGAGCAGCTTGGAATGCCCGCGTCGCACGGCTGCGTGAGAATGGGGAATGCCGATGTGATCGACCTGTTCGAGCGCGTCCCCGAGGGGACCCTCGTTTGGATCGCTCAATAGCGTCGAGCGGATAGCGTATGGCGCATGGGAGGTGCGGGACTTTTCTTTCTTTTCACTCTATGCTCCACGCTCTACGCTCCACGCTATGCTCTTAGGCGTCAACATCGACCACGTCGCGACGATCCGCCAGGCCAGGTACAAGGACTTGAAGAAGGTCAGGCCGTGGGCCGAGCCGGATCTGCTGGCGGCGGCCCGCGACGTCGCTGCGGCGGGCGCGCATTCGATCACCGTCCATCTTCGCGAGGACCGGCGCCACGTCCAGGATTCCGACCTTGCGCTTCTGAAGCGCAAGATCGATCTCGATCTTAACCTGGAGATGGCCGACGTGCCTGAAATTCTGCGCATTGCATTGAAGCTTCGCCCCGACGAGGTTTGTCTCGTTCCGGAGCACCGCCAGGAAGTGACCACCGAGGGAGGACTGGATGTCCATCGCCGCTGGAGGTCGCTGCGGCGGGCCGTTGGACGCCTCGAATCGGCGGGGATCCGGACCAGCCTTTTTATCGACCCGGATCGGTGGCAAATCGAGGCGGCTTTTCGGACGGGTGCAAGCTGTGTCGAATTACACACGGGACGTTTCGCGAACGCCCGGACGCCGGGTGGCCGGAGGCGGCAGTTCATCAAGCTCCGGCAGGCCGCGGCGCTTGCGCGGGCGGGCGGGCTTCAGGTCAATGCGGGACACGGTCTTCACTACGACAACGTCCGCTGGATGCGGCGGATTCCTCTCCTTCACACGCTCAACATCGGGCACTCGATCGTGTCGCGCGCGGTGTTCATCGGCCTGCGCCAGGCGGTTCGCGAGATGCTGGCGCTCATTCGCTGACGAAGGCGCTGCTCCAATAAAAAACCTCTTCCAGCCTTTGCCGGAAGAGGTTTCAAGGATGAGGAGTAGGAGTCGAAAAGGATTACGGGTCGCGCTGGCTTTCCCAGCCGTCGATCCAGTCTTGATGGTAATGGTCGGTTTGCGTGACGCCGGGGAGCATCCACTCCACGAAGGGAATCCACTCGGGATGGACTTGGGGTGGCGGCGGGTCCCACGGAAGCGCGAAATTGCCGGTGTTCCATGGGAAAGTTGCGATGTCGAACATCCCCTGGCCGAAGCGGACACCGGCGTTTCGGAGTCCATCCGCGGTACCCTTGAAGAAACCGGCACCATCGTAACGATCGGCGTTATACCACCATGCGTGGGGAATTTCCTCCCAGAACAGGATGAGGTTGGAGAAACCACGGTCCAGTTTTTCCGTGGCGGTGGTGTTGTAGTCTCGATCGGCGCGCTCCTCCGGATAAACAATGTCACCCTGCACGATCATCGAGGTCGAGAGCAGGGCCGCCAGGCACGCTAAGTGTTTGAAATTCATACTGTTATAACTAGTCAAAATAACCCTTTAAGTCAACGCATTTTGTCCGTGGCTCGTGTGCCTGGAATCGTGAATCGACCTGCATCGTTGTAAAAAAAATGGATCAAGTTCGAACCTAAACAAAAACCTCTCGGCAGGACAGAACAAACAGCCCCCGATGCACGAACCCCGATTCACGGCGCAGTGGGTGGTGGGGATGGCGTCGCTGTCTGCGGTTCAGCGGGTTGCGCAAGGGCTGTGCTCGTCGCCGGCTGGCCGACGTCGCCAATCAAGACCTGCCCGCCCAGAGGACAGGCCAGCCTGCCATTCACCAGGAACTTCGGATCAAGATACGGCCTGATCTGGGATTCGAAAACCGTTGACCCGGCCGGTGCGTGATATTCCTGCGCCCATTTCGCCTTGGCGTCGTCGACCGCTTTGAGCAGATCCCGGCAAGCTTCGAGCTGTGAGGCGGAGGGAGGCGTTGATTTTGTCGGCGGCGTGGCCGCAGGCGTGCTGGGTCTTGGGGCGGCGCCCGGCGGGCGCGGCGCGGCGGGCGGGAGAGCAGAGGCAGCCTGTTGCTGCGCATGAACATAGGCGGGCAGCACGAACCCGGCGGTGATTCCCGCCAGAACGAACGGAGCCTCCGGCGGCACGGGTCCGCTGCTGTACCGGTGAAGGCCGTCAGCGTCGAAATACTGATAGCTGACTGAAGGCGAGAGATGTTCGCTGATGGAGCGGGTCTTCGGCAGCTTCGTGAAGTCGACAGCCTTGGGTTCAGGCAGGAAGGACGCACCGAGCATCGCAAGTGGCGCCGCCAGGTTGTAAATTTTTTCAAAGAGCGGCTTGTTGTCAAGATAGAGGAAGGTATTGACCGACTTGGGCATCGAGGCCGATGTGGATTTGAAGACCGGATTTGTTTCGAAGCCTTCAAATTGTTTTTTGGCAACAGCGTTCACATAGGACGTCACGGCGTCGCCCTGGAAACCGAACACCACGAACGGTTCGATGTGGACGTAGTAGATGCCGATGCCTTGTTCGGCCGCCAGTGTGATCCAGTGGATGGTTTTTCCCTCGACCTCCAGCATGTTCGGCCCGGCCGGAGGCGCCGCTCCGGCTGGCTTGGGCCCCGGCGCTGCGGCGATCATCAACGTCAGAAACCGGTCGAGCGTCGCGACAAGGCCGGCGCCATCGCTGGCCTCTGCCATCACGAAGACTTGTGGAAGCTGGTCCTGGGCGCCCCAACTGACCTGCACAGCGAATTCCCTGCCCAGCTTGCTGATCAAGTCGGGGCGCAGGTGGATGTTCTGTGATTCGAGCAGTTGTGTGAACTGCGCGAGAGCTGCGCCGATTTGGGGCGCGGCGGAGGCCAGCGTGTTGTCCCAATAGCGGCCGAAGTCGAAGCAGGTGACGCCATAGAAAAGCGCCTTGGAGGAAACCAGGGGCAGGGATTTCCGCTCCCACGGCGCCACAATCTGAAAAGCGGCCGGCCGGCCGGCTTCGGGTATGAGTATAAAGACTTTGTCGACCGTCCCAAAAGGTTCGAAACGACTCGAGGCCGCGACCGCCTTGATCGCTGTCAGGTCCTTCAGGCCGGACCCCGCCTGTGGGATGGCCGTGAGCAGGGGCAGGAATTTTCCGAACACCTGAGCCGGATTGACGTAAGCCAGCGCATCGCGGTTGGCGTCGACCTTGGCGACGGTTTTTTGAAAGACCTCATCCTTCTTCAGCGGGTTGTCGCGTTTCCCATCCGCCAGTTCAATGCAAGTCTGAAGCGCGGGCTCATCCGTGGAAAAGACGAAGAGATTTCCGAGCCGGGCGTGGCAGATGACGAACCCCCTTTCCGGCGACCAGGTTTCGTAAGCAACACCGAGGTATTTCTTCTCCTCGCGCACCCCTTTCGGGAAGCGGGTTCGGAATTCCGCCGCCATCTGCTCGATGCTTGCCTGGGCCTCCTTCGCCTCTTTCCCCGCGTCAAACCCGGCCACGATCTGCAGCGAGAAGCGGGGGCTGAGATCATAGCCCAGAAATCCGATGAATGCTTCGCCGTGGAAATGCGTGAAGACTTTCTTCAACGGGGCAAGGATCAACTCCGCATCCCCGGCGCCGGGGGCTGCGGCCATTTTTTTATGGAGAAGCTGTGCCGGCCGCTCGCAGAAGGCCCGGACTTCCGGCTCCTGGATGATTCGGCCGATAGGGGTCTGGTCCCACTTTCG
>JAHFSZ010000024.1 GCA_023265515.1 Verrucomicrobiota bacterium | reverse complement strand
ATTTCCAGGCAGCAGAGAAGGAATATCAGGATGCCGTCGCTTTCGACCCGACCAATGCCTATGACTTGCGCCGATTCGGGCTCCATTACGAGCGCCGGGGCATGAAGGCCCAGGCGCAGGCACTGTTTGGCAGAGCCGCCAAATACCCGGGCGGAAAATTGAGCTTTGACATCAATCAGAGGATTCTGGGGCCCATCAAGGGACCCTCCGCCATGGAATAGAACTCCCGGTTCCGCGGCGGATTGTGCGCTTTACGCTCTCTGCCCGACACCTTACACTCCGCACCGATGGGTTTCTTTCTGGTCAAAGTCGTGACAACGGCCGTGGTGGTGGCGGCGGTTTCGGAACTTTCCAAGCGATTTCCGCTCCTCGGCGCGATGATTGTCTCTTTGCCGATGATTTCGATCATGACCTTCATCTGGATCTACATCGACACGAAGGACGTTCCGAAGCTCGTCACGATGTCGCGCGACATTTTCTGGCTCGTCATCCCGTCGTTGCTCTTTTTCGTGGTCTTTCCCGTGCTGCTGTCGCGCGGCGTCCCATTCATCTGGTCGCTGCTCATTTCTTGTGCGGTCATGTCGGCCGGATATGCCGGTTACGCCTGGATCCTGGGCAAACTGGGAATCGGCTGAGACTGAAAAGCGCATCTTGGTGAGCCGTAAAATCCGCTTCCCAAAAAGGGCAAAAATGGATAAGAGCTGACCAAGGAACGGAGAGCGCAGGCATACGAACTTCTGACAGTCTGCGCATCGAATGATGGAAGCGGACAGGGGGCCGTCCATCCTCCAGAAGGAAAAAATGTTATTGTCTTTCAGACAGCGGGGTGTCGGGGAATGAATGTTTCTCCACCGAATCATCCATCGCGCGAATCGCTGGGCCGGCGGCGCAGGCGTTTGTCCGTTCTACTATCCTTTCTAACGATCGTAGTCATCGCCATCTCGTGCGTCACGGTTGACCGCACGGTAATGGCGCCGCCGCAGATTCCCGGCGCAACCTTCGTGGGTGCTGAATCCTGCGCCACGTGTCATGATGAGATCGCGAAGGATTTCAAAACAGCTTCGCATGCCCGCCTCATGGCGAAGGGGGAGAATGCCGCAAACGCGGGTTGCGAGTCGTGCCATGGTCCAGGGAGTTTGCATGTCGAGTCCGGTGGCAAACGAGGAACCATCATCAATCCGCGCAAGTCGCCTGAAACATGCTTTCAATGCCACCTCGACAAGCGAGGCGAATTCAATTTGCCGCACACCCATCCAGTTCTGAGCGGTAAGGTGAGTTGCGGCGACTGCCATAACCCTCACAAGGGCGACATCATCAAGGGCGGGGGGACTTCGACGACTGCATCCGAGGAAACCTGTTTTCAATGCCACACCATGCAGAAAGGGCCCTTTGTTTTCCCGCATGAGGCGATCCGCGAAGGGTGCACTTCGTGCCATGCGCCTCATGGTTCGGTGAACCAGAAGATGCTGATAGAACGCAACGCGAATCTCTGCTTGAAGTGCCACTTCCAGCAGCAAACCGCTTATGGGCAGATTCTGATCGGGGGATCGAACCACTCCGGACGCTTGAACGCCGGCACCTGCTGGGGCGCGGGATGCCATGAAGCAGTCCATGGGTCGCAGGTCAACACCTCGTTGAGATTTTAGAACAACAAAGCGGGCCAACAACCATGAAGACCATGACCAGGCAGGGTGCAGGATCGTCGATGAGTTTTCGGGTTGCCTGCTGGTCGCTTCTTTTCTCGCTGATGGCCGGGACACCGCTTCATGCGTCTGCCATGACCTCCAAGACCCAGACCTACAAAAACGCTCCCGCCAACGAGGTCAAGTCAAGCCGGGGGCCTGATCCGGCTGCTGCCGGAAAAAGCGACGAGACAACGAAGCCTCTGGCCGCAAAATACGACGCTGCGAAGACAAAAAAGAAAGCCCCCGCCAAAAAGGGGGATCTGGAACCCGCGCCTCTGCCGGCCCAGTCCGGCGCTGAAAAGAAAGACGCGGCGCCCGCGAAAAAAGACGAGCCCAAAAAGGAAAAGGCGGCGTCACCGCAGGTGGTTGGGCAGGAGCAAACTGCCGCCAAACTCCCGGAGAAGGCTGAGGAAAAGCCGAAAGAATCTTCCGGAGAATCTTCCGAAAAGAACAATTGGATCACGTTGTCTGGCACCGGGGCTTTTGTCTCCGGCGACAAGTCCGCGTTCAGGGCGCGCAAAGAGGTCAGCACCGATCTTTCCGGCGGAGTCCAGGATTTCCATACGGAAGGCTCGATTGCCAAAGACACAACCCTGAAAATCGATGGGCGGGGGCTGTTCGACAACCATGACTACCTGTTGAAGCTCGATGTGCGCCGGGACGATGTTGGCTACGTCAACGCCGGCTATCGGGAGTACCGCATCTGGTACGACAACACGGGCGGCTTCTTTCCGAAAAACGGCCAGTGGATCGATCTTTATAATGACCAGGTCTTCGCCATCGACCGCGCGAACATCTGGTTTGAATCGGGACTTACCCTGCCGGATCTTCCCGAGTTTATCTTCAGGTACGAGAGGAATTCCAGGGACGGCAGAAAAGATTCCACCGGCTGGGGCGATTCCAACCTGACAGGAGGGTTTGGCGCGAAACGCATTGTGCCCTCTTTCTGGCGGATCGACGAAAAGCGGGATATTTTCAGCCTGGACATGAAACACAAGGTGGAGGACACCGCCTTTGGAGTGGGGGTGCGTTATGAATTAACCGACCAGGATAACGGGCTCTACATGCGACAACGGCCGGACGAACCGGGGCTGGATCGCGATATTACCCATCGCGAGGTCGTCAACACGGACAATTTCAGCGTGCATGGGTTTCAGGAGACGGACTTCGGCGAGGGTACGATGTTCACCACGGCCTACGCCTTCACGACCATGGACAGCGACATCGGGGGCAGCCGCATTTACGGCGCGGGATTTGATGCCCCCTTCGTTCTCTATCCCAACGCACAGGCAGGCGACACCGGCTTCATTAACCTGGCGGGGGGTTCAAAGATCAACCAGCATGTGGCAAACTTGAACTATATCACCATGCCTTGGGAAGATGTCAGCCTGGTGCTGGCGCTTCGGATCGACGACCGACAAATCGATGGTATTTCCACCTTCCAGGCATCGAACATCGCGGCGGGGCCGGTTCCCACGCTCGCACGAACCAATATACTTGATGACGAAGAGAGGTTGAACGTGGCTCAGAAGATGGAGGTTCGCTACAATGGGGTGAACGACTGGCTGTTTTATGCCCGGGCGGACTGGGAGGAAGGCAAAGGGGATTGGATTGGAACCCAAACCACTGTGGACACCGGTGTTCAGACGATCTTTTGGGATACGGATATCGAACGGTTCATGCAGAAATACACGCTCGGTTCGAACTGGTATCCGATGAAGGAGGTGAACACGGCCGTCCAGTACTACTTCAGGTTGCGCGAGACGGATTACAGTTTTTCGAGGGATTCAACGATCAACTCCTCCACGAGCGGGAACCGTTATCCCATGTATATCACCTCCCAGGGGCAGTTGACGCATGACGTGAATTTCCGGGTGACCTCGCATCCCTGCTCGAAAGTCACCCTGGTGAGCCGGTACGATTTCCAGCTCAACCAGCGGGAGAACGGCGTGGGCAGTCTGGAGACGGTGCAAAGCGGCGACACGCGGACGCACGTTTTGAGCCAGAACATCACCGTGACCCCGATGGCGCGCCTTTACATGCAGGGCAACGTGAATTGGGTCTATAGCGAAACAGACACGCAGGCCGATGAGCGCACGGGCGCGGCCATCAACCAGGTCTGGGATTCACAGAACAGCTATTGGTACGCAAGCTTTCTGACCGGGTACGCGCTGACCGAGAAGACGGATGTCACGGCCCAATATTCGTTTTATCGCGCTTACGATTACCTGGACCAGTCCAGCACCACCATGCCCTATGGCGCAGGCGCGGAGGAGCACTCTGTTGGCGTGGGCTTGTTGTGGCGCATGGCGGAGAACATCCGGTGGAATGTCAAATACAGCTTCCTCAAAAGCATCGATTCCACATCGGGAGGCAACAATAATTTTGACGCGCACCTGGCTTATTCCAGCATCGAGGTCGCGTTTTGAGACAGGGTCTAACCTGCAACCATCCCATTCAAGGAGGAAGTTCGATGAAAACGATCATCACGATCATCATTGCCGCTACCGTGGCGCTGACGGCGGCGTCCGTGAAGGCTGAAGATGCCAAGGCGGTCTATGACAAGACCTGCGCCGCGTGCCACGGCAAGGATGGCAAGGGCGACACTCCGGCCGGAAAGAAGCTCAAGGTCAAGGATTACACGGACGCCAAGGTACAGGCGGACCTGAAGGACGCCGATATGATCAAGGCCATCAAAGAAGGCGTCAAGGACGGCGACAAAACGAAAATGAAGGGCTTTGGCGACAAGCTGACCGACGAGGAAATCAAGCAGTTGATCGCCTACATCCGCAGTTTTAAAAAATAATATGCGGGCTATTGCGTGCATCGGCGCGCATCGGGTGGGTGCGATGAACGAATCGAAACCTAACTATCAAAGGAATGCTCCATGAATAAAAAAATCGCGTGGGTGGCTTTGATTGCGACACTTGTTGCCGGAGCTCCGTTGCTCTTTGCCGCGGATGCCAAGGAACTCTTTGAAAAGTCTTGTGCCTCGTGCCATGGCAAGGATGGAAAGGGTGAAACTCCCGCCGGAAAAAAGTTGAAAGCCAAGGATTTTACCGACGCCAAGGGCCAGGCCGAAATGAAGGATGAACAAATGATCAAGGCCATCAAAGAAGGCGTCAAGGACGGCGACAAAACGAAGATGAAGGGCTTTGGCGACAAGCTGACCGACGAGGAAATCAAGCAGTTGATCGCCTACATTCGTTCGTTCAAGAAATAGCCCGGAAGCGGACCCCGTGGCACCATGCGCCAGTTGCGATTACCGCAAAAGCTCGGGTGGGCTGCGATTCTATTGAGCTTGCTGGTGTTTCGAGCGGCGGCCCGGGCGGAAGAAAATTTATGCCTGGAGTGCCATGAGGATCAGAAGAAGGCGCTGGCGGGCAGTGTCCACACGGGACTCACTTGCACGCAGTGCCATGGCGGAAATCCGGCAAGCGACGACTACGAGACGGCGCATGCCGCCAAGGACTTCAAGCCCCTCTCAGACAAGCGCGACATTGTCGCGAAGTGTGCCAGCTGCCACAGCGACGTGCGGATGATGAACCCCTACGGGCTTCAGGCCGATCAGCTGGAGCGCTATAAAACCAGCAAGCATGGTGAGCAGTTGTTGCAGCATGGCGACCAGAAGGTGGCCGCCTGCGCCGACTGCCATGGCTCGCACGACATCCTCAAAGCCAAGTCGCCGCAGGCCCGCACATTTCCGGGCAATGTCCCGCAAACCTGCGGTCGCTGCCACGCCGATGCCAAGCTGATGGCTGGTTACAACCTTCCCTCGGACGTTTTGGAAAAATATAAATCGAGCTACCATGCCCACCTTCTTCTTGAGAAGGGCGATCTGAGCGCGCCGACCTGCGTCACATGTCATGGCAATCATGGCGCAACGCCGCCGGGTACCAGGGAGGTCGGCCAGGTCTGCGGCAAATGCCATGGACGGCAGGCGGAACTTTTTGAAAAGAGCCCGCATGCAGGCCTCTTGAATGAGGATCTCAAGCGGGCCGGCGCCACGCCGAGATTCCATGAGTGCATCAGTTGCCACGGCAATCACGCCATTCAAAAGGCTTCCATCAACCTGTTTGATCAGAGCTGCACACGCTGCCATACGGACGGAACCAAGCCGATTGCCGTTCGCGACGCGGTGGCAAAAATTGTGGGCGATGCAAACAGAGACTTCGAACAGGCTGACGCACGCGTGCGTCAGGCGGAATTAAGGGGTTTGGCCACGGAAGAGGAACAGCTCCTGCTGGGCGAGGCCAGGACCCAGGTCACCCAGCTCGAGGTGCTCCAGCACACGCTCTCGCCGGAGTTCCTGCAACCCGTGGCCGCTCACTCGGCTGAAATCATCGGCCAGACGGTGTCAGGTGTCGCGACACTGGAACGCGTTGAGCGGTGGAAGCGCCTCGCGCTCATTCCCATCTGGCTCTTTTTCATCGTCATGGCGGGCCTGTTCTGGCTCAAATGGCGGCAACTTGCGAGGAGAAGGCGGCCGTGAGCGACCAATCACCCATCATCCCAAATCCGGCCGGCGAACCGACGCCGTGCAAAAATAATGGTGTCACCCGCCGGACATTCCTCGATTGGCTGCTGACTGGAGGGCTGGCGGCGTGCGTCATCGGATTCATTGCTCCCGTGCTCAGCTACGCGTGGCCCGCCCGGCGCCGGGGGCCCGGCTCGCAGACCGTGTCCGCCGGCAAGGCGGATGACTATTCAGAATGGGAGGGAAAAGTTGTTGCAGTCAATGCCCAGCCGGTCCTGGTTTTCAAAACTCCGCAGGGTTTCCGCGCCTTCTCGGCCATCTGCACCCACCTCGGATGCATCGTGCGCTGGGATCCGCAACAGCGGCAAATCGCCTGCCCGTGCCATGCGGGGGTTTTTGACGCGCAGGGCCGCGTGGTATCGGGGCCGCCGCCGCGGCCACTCGCTGAAATGGGAGTCACGGTTGTCGGAGGCGAGGTGATGGTGAGGTCGGCGTGAAGATTGTTCACACCATCAGGTCGTGGCTGGCGAGGCGTTACGACATCGGCCTGGTCGAAGAATTCGTCGATGAGCAGGCTCACAAGCCCCTGCCTCCCCACGTCGGGTTTTGGCATACGTTCGGCACCCTGTCGGCCTATCTGTTCGTCAACCAGGTGGTCACCGGCATCCTCCTGATGATCTATTACCGGCCGACCACCGACACGGCCTTTGAGAGCATCCGATTCATCATCACCAAGGCGCATTTCGGATGGCTGATCCGCGGCCTGCATGCCTGGGGCTCCACCATGATGATCCTTTGCGTGCTCGTGCACATGTGCCGCACCTACTTCATGGGCGCCTACAAGAAACCGCGCGAGCTCACGTGGGTGTTGGGGGTGCTGAGTCTCGGCTGTACCGTGACCTTTGGATTCACCGGTTATCTGCTCCCCTGGAACCAGCTTTCCTACTGGGCCACAACCGTGGGGACGGAGATTACGGGCGTGATCCCCTGGGTGGGCCAGTACTTCATGACCTTGCTTCGCGGCGGTGATGGGGTGACTGGTGAAACGCTTTCCCGGTTTTACGTCATGCATGTCGTGGTCCTGCCCTGGGTGTTGACCGGGCTGATCGCGGTGCATTTGTTCCTCATGCGAGTGCAGGGGCTGGCCACGATGGAGCGCGTGGGTGAGGAAAAACCCATCGATAAGTCGCGCGGAATTCCCTTTTTCCCGAACCACATCGTCAAGGAGGGGGTCATTTTCTGCCTCATGCTGGCAATGCTTGTCACCCTGATCGTGCTTTGGCCCGTTGAGTTGGGGGAGAAGGCTGATCCGCTCAAAACCCCGAAAGGCATCAAGCCGGAGTGGTATTTTTTGTCGACGTACCAGCTTTTGAAGTTTTTCCCAAAAACATTGGGTCTTTTCGTGTCGCTGATTCCCGGGCTTCTGCTTGTGCTATGGCCTTTTCTGGACCGCAGTCCTGAAAGGAATCCGAGAAAACGGCCCATCGCGGTCGCCATTGGTGTGTTCGCCCTGGCGCTGGCGCTGATCTTTGGCGCGTTGGGCTACTTCTCGGAGCGGGAAATCACCTTCTCGGGGCGCACCTATGACTTCGACGCCTACGCCGTGCCGCATCGGATCGAACCGGGCAAGAAGTAGTGGCTGTCCTAACAGTGAGGTTGCGACGACGGTGGTTTCGGCGGCAGCGCCAGCGCGCGAATCACTCCGAAAATGTTAAAAAGATGACAAGGGATGTTGAGATTTTTGGCGTTCACGTCATAAATAGTCATCTGCGTGAGTGAGGAGCACAAATCTTCCCGGCCGAAGCTTTCGATTTTTCGCAACTGGTTCAGTCTCGCCGGGCTGGTGGTTGTCGGCGGCAGTTTCTTCGCGTTTCTTTTCCTCTTCACCATGGACCTGTTCAGGCCGACGGGAAATCCCTACATGGGCATCCTGGCCTATTTGGTGGCGCCGACTTTCACGGTAATCGGAGTGTTCTTGATCCTCCTGGGTCTGGTCCTGGAACAACGTCAGCTCGCCAAACATAAGCCAGGGTGGGCCATTCCCCGGCTCATGGTGGATTTGTCGCATCCGCGAGACCGCCGCAACCTGGCCTTTTTTATCGGTGCAAGCGGGTTCTTTCTCCTGATCACGGCGGTCGGAAGTTACCAAAGCTATCATTTTACCGAATCCACGACATTTTGCGGACAATCATGCCACACCGTCATGCAGCCCGAGTTCACAACGTACCTGCATTCCCCGCATGCCCGGGTTGCTTGTTCGGAGTGCCACATCGGTCCTGGAGCCTCCTGGTACGTAAAATCCAAAATCAGCGGCACGTATCAGGTCTATGCCACGATCTTTCACAAGTTTCCCAGGCCAATCCAGACGCCGATCAAAAATCTCCGGCCGGCGCAGGAAACCTGCGAGCAATGCCACTGGCCAAAAAAATTTGTCGGAAACCTGGATCGCACTTACTCCCATTTTCTGAGCGACAAGACCAACACACCCTACTCGGTCCGGCTTCTTCTCAAGGTGGGGGGCGGTGATCCAACTCATGGTCCTGTGGGCGGAATTCACTGGCATATGAATATCGCCAACAAAGTCGAATACATCGCCGCCGATGAGCGCCGCCAGGTTATTCCGTGGGTACGCATGACGAAGTCCAACGGCGAGCAGGTTGTGTACTCGACCGGCAGTTTCAAATACGACCCGAAAAAGCATGCCATTCGCACCATGGATTGCATGGATTGCCACAATCGCCCAACGCACCACTTCCAGAGCCCCAACGAGGCGATTGATCAAGCGCTCGCGGTGGCGCGTTTGGATCCCTCGATGCCCTTCATTAAGAAGGAAGCGGTGGACGTGTTGACCAAGCCGTATGTCAGCGAGACCGATGCCCGGCAGACGATTGCCGCAACACTGAAATCCAGGTATCCGGGTCAGCAGGGCCTGGACGCGGCCGTTGATGAGATTCAGCGCATCTACGTGCAAAACTTTTTTCCTGAAATGAAATCCAGCTGGAAAGTTTATCCCAACAACATCGGCCACAAGGACTGGCTTGGTTGTTTTCGCTGCCATGATGGGGAGCATCAGACGGCGGACAGCAAGCGAATGATCAAAGCCAGCGATTGCAACACCTGCCATATCATTCTTGCCCAAGGAAACGGCAAAGAGCTCGAAAATCTCAGTGCACAAGGCCATCCCTTTCACCATCCGGGTGGCGAGATCGGTGACATGAAATGCAACGACTGCCATACGGGCGCCAATCAATGATTGCCGGCCGGTGACAGTCATGCGCTCGTGGATCCTGTAAAAACGGGCTGACACCGGCGTTTTTCAACATGACGGGCCCTCGGGGATCCGGCTGATTTGCTTTCTATTAGGCCAAAAAAAGGGGATCAATGGTCAATCCACGCAAAGCTGCCGGAACCTGGAAATGGGATGCTCCCGCAGACGGATCACGCGATTCAAGCCAATTCAAGCCATGAATATGAATGCGACCACTCTTCATTCAAGCCAGGGGTGTCGTCTCCGGGACGAACCCAGCGGCGGACTTGGCCGATGGCGCGGAACGGCGTTGAGCAACCGGCAACGCTTTCTCAATGCGTGCCATTGCCTTCCGATCGACCATCCTCCCGTATGGTTGATGCGTCAGGCGGGGCGCTGTCTGCCTGAATACCGCGCGCTGAAGGAGAAGCATTCCTTTCTCAAGCTCATCCAGACGCCGGAGCTGGCGGCTGAGGTGACTTTGCAGCCAATCCGCCGTTTTGATTTTGATGCCGCCATTGTTTTCAGCGACATCCTGGTGGTGTCCGAAGCGCTGGGACAACCCTTTTCTTTTCGAGATGGAGGAGGGGTGCAGATGAAGTTCGTCCTGCGATCGGGCCGCGACATTGAGCGCCTGAATGTCGATGGCATGATCGAGCGGCTGCAGTATGTGGCCCAGACCATCCCCATGATCCAAAAAGCTCTTGGGGGTCGCACGGCTCTGCTTGGCTTCGCCGGCTCGCCATGGACCCTGGCGAACTTCATGTTGGAAGGCGGCAGCGCCCGTGAGTTCACGGCGGCCAAGACCTTGTTTTATTCCGACCGCCGTTTATTTATTCGGCTTATGGAAAAACTGACATCGGCAGTGACGGAGTTCCTGCGGATGCAGATCGATGCGGGCGTTGATGCGGTCCAGATTTTCGACAGTCTTGGGGGCAACCTGGCCCATAATGTCTTCGATGAGGCTTCCGGTCACTGGATGACCCGCGTCGTTTCGTCGGCCAAAGACCGCGTGCCTGTCATTGTTTTTTCGAAAGGAACGAATGGAAATTGGGAGGCCCTGGCCAAGACGGGAGCACACGTTCTGAGCGTTGACTGGACGGTCCGGCTGGCGGACATACGGGCGCGCTTGCCCCCGCCGATCGCCCTTCAGGGCAACCTCGATCCGGCGCTGTTGAATACCACTCCCGAAGTTGTCGAAGCGCAGGTGCGCCGCATCCTCGAAGAGATGCGAGGGCAGGACGGGCATATTTTTAATCTTGGGCACGGAGTACCGCCAAGCGCCAAACTCGAGAACATCCAGAGCCTGGTGGCCACGGTCCGCAGTTTTCTATGAGCCGGCTCAACGTCGACCTTCGGCTGGTGGAGAAGTACAACGTCCCGGGACCGAGATATACCTCGTATCCGCCCGCCACCCATTTCACCAACCAGGTCCCGGGGGAGGCGCTGCGCGAGAAAATCCGGGAATGCGGCGCTTCCAATCGCGATCTGTCGCTCTATTTTCATCTGCCGTTTTGCCGGTCGCTTTGCTGGTATTGCGGCTGCACGACCGTCATCACGACCCGGCAGGACCGGAGCGCGGTCTATCTCGACTATCTGGCAAGGGAGCTGGAGCTGACCACTGCGCTCCTGAAACCGGGCCGCAAGGTCGTTCAGATCCACCTGGGAGGAGGAACTCCGACGTTTCTGTTGCCGGGGGAAATTGGCGCGCTGGGAGAATTGATTCGCTCGCATTTCACGGTCGCCGACGACGTGGAGGCTTCGGTCGAGATCGATCCGCGCCGGTTGACCCACGATCACGTATCGGCCCTGAGGGATGCCGGCTTCAACCGGGCTTCCGTGGGCGTCCAGGATTACGACGAGGACGTCCAGCGGGCCGTGCACAGGCTTCAGTCGCGGCAAACCACCGAGCGGGCCGTCCACTGGCTGCGGGAAGCCGGGTTTGAATCGCTCAACATCGATCTGATGTACGGCTTGCCGTTCCAAACGGTGGAGTCCTTCGAGCGGACTCTCGAAGAGGTACTCAAGCTTTCACCCGACCGCCTGGCGGTTTTCAATTATGCGCACGTGCCATGGCTCAAACCGGCGCAGAAAAGATTGCGCGAGGAAATGCTGCCCGCACCGGCGATCAAGCTCCAGCTCTTAAAGCTCACGATCGAGAAACTCACTTCGCAGGGTTACGTCTATATCGGCATGGATCATTTTGTCCGCGAAAATGACGAGATGGCGCTGGCGCAGCGGCAAAAAACGCTGCAGCGGAATTTCCAGGGCTACAGCACGTGCGGGGGAGCGGACCTCCACGCCTTCGGCATGTCCGCCATTTCGCAGGCAGACGGCATTTATTGGCAGAACCATAAGGAGCTGCCCGCCTACTATTCGATGCTCGACCAGCGGAGTCAACCGGTCGCGAAAGCGTATTTTTTGACGGAAGAGGACAAGCTGCGCCGCCAGACGATCATGAGGCTCATGTGCGACTTGAGCCTGGATTTCGCGGAGATGTCGCGCTCGCTGAACGTGGATTTCAAAAGCCACTTCGCATCGGAGCTCGCCTCGCTGGCCGATCTTGAGGCCGACGGCCTGGTCACCCGAACCTCGGGAGGGCTTGAAGTCACGGATCTGGGGCGGCTGCTCATCCGGAACATCGCGATGCGGTTCGACGCTTACCTGCCTGCGGCAAGGGAAGGACGGTATTCAAAGACGATATGAAAAGCGTGGCAATCATCGGCGGCGGGATCACCGGGCTCACGGCGGCGTTTCGCCTTCGCCAACGGGATATTCCCGTGACGCTTTACGAGGCGGGCGCCCGCGTAGGCGGGGTGATTCAAACCATCCGGTCCGGGGGGTACCTTGCCGAGTTCGGCCCCAACACCATCCTGGAAACTTCGCCGAGAATTGCCGCGCTCATTCAAGACCTGGGGCTTGGAGAACGCCGCATCTATTCGAACCCGGATGCGGGGAACCGTTACATTGTCCGCCGCGGAAAGCCTGTCGCGGTGCCGGGATCCGCCCTGGCGTTTCTGACCACACCGCTTTTCTCCGCCTCGGCGAAGCTGCGTTTGCTCGCCGAGCCATTTATTCGGCGCGCCGCGGACGGCTGCGAGGAAAACCTGGCGGAGTTTGTCATACGCCGCATGGGCCGGGAATTTCTTGACTACGCCGTCAACCCACTGGCGGCCGGAATTTACGCAGGGGATCCCGCCCGCCTTTCCGTCCAATATGCGTTTCCCAAGCTTCACGCCGCGGAACAAAAATATGGTTCGCTCATTTTGGGCCAGATTTTTGGCGCCCGACAACGGAAGCGGCGCGGAGAAGTCTCCAAGAAAGACGCAAAAAAGTTTTCATTTGATGAAGGATTGCAGGTGCTCATCGACGCGTTGGAGGCGCGTCTGGCGGGTGCGGTGCGGCTTTGTTCGCCCGTGGGTTGTCTCCGGCGTTTGCCCAGCGGTTGGGAGGTCTCACTCCGCATGGAAGGCCGTGAAGAGACCCGCCAACACAGCGCCGTCCTGCTCGCCCTGCCCGCCCACAAGCTCGCGCGTCTCCAGCTTCAGGCTTGCGGCAGCCTGAGCCTTGCCCCGCTGGCGCGGATCCATCATCCGCCCGTGGCAAGCGTTGTCCTGGGTTTTCGACGCGACCAGGTCGCGCACCCGCTCAGCGGTTACGGCATGCTGATTCCTCAACGGGAAGGCCATAAGATTCTCGGGACGATTTTTTCATCCTCGCTGTTCCCGAACCGCGCTCCGGCCGGCCATGTAACGCTGACCAGCTATGTGGGCGGCGTCCGCGCCCCTCACCTGGCGCTGCTCGACGCCGAGACGTTGAAGGCCTTGGTTTGCAATGACCTTCGCTCCATTTTGGGAGTGGCCGGCGAGCCGGTCTTTGGTCACCACCAGCGGTTTCCCAGGGCAATTCCGCAATACGAGGTCGGCTACGGGCGTTTCCAAAAATGGATGAATGAAGCGGAGGCCCGTGTGCCCGGACTTTTTTTCGCGGGCCATTACCGCGACGGGATTTCCCTGGGGGATTCCATCGTTTCGGGCGATGGCGCAGCCGAAAAAATTGAAAAGTTCCTGGCTTCCGGTTGGTTTCATGAAGTCGAGCGGGAATCCGCCGAATTCGCGGTGGAGACGGCCGGATGAAAAAACAGGGAGTTCTGTTGCTCAACCTGGGTTCGCCCCAATCGCCCGCGTGGCGCGATGTGGCCAGGTACCTGGGGGAGTTTCTGATGGATGAACGCGTCATGGACATGCCGTACCTGGCCCGGATGCTGGTGGTTTATGGCTGCATTTTACCCTTTCGTGTGAAGCACTCCGCTGCAGCCTACGGCAAGATCTGGCTGCGGGACGGTTCGCCCCTGGTGGTGACCGGCAGGCGGGTGAAGGGCCGCTTGCAAAGCCGGATGACGATTCCGGTCGAGCTGGCGATGCGTTACCAAAGTCCTTCCGTGAAAGAAGCTGTTCTTCGCTTGCTCAAAAAGGGCGTTCATGAGCTTCTGCTGATCCCGATGTTTCCGCACTACGCCATGTCAAGCTACGAGACGGCCGTGGAGCATGTGAAGCGGGTCCTTGCTGTTCTTGCGCCGCAGGCTTCGTTGAGGATCGTTCCTCCTTACCACGACGACCCCGATTACATCGAAGCCCTGGCCGCGAGCGCCGCGGATGGGCTCAGCCAGGATTATGACCATCTGTTGTTTAGTTTTCATGGTCTGCCGGAAAGACATTTGCGCAAATCGGATCCCACCGGCGGCCATTGCCTCGCTGTCGAGAACTGTTGCGCGGGTGAAAGCCCGGTCCACCGGACGTGTTATCGCGCCCAGTGCCTCAAGACCGTGAGGGCGTTCATCCAAAGGACCGGTGTGCCGGAGGGGAAGTGTTCCATCGCATTTCAGTCAAGGCTGGGCAGGGACCCGTGGTTAACACCGTACACGGAGGAGCGGCTGGCGCGTCTGCCGTCACAGGGCGTCAAGAAACTCCTCGTCCTTTGTCCCTCCTTCGTTTCCGACTGTTTGGAAACCCTTGAAGAGATCGGAATGCGCGGAAAAGAAACATTTCTTCAGGCGGGGGGGGAGGCATTCAGGCTCATTCCTTGTTTGAATGACCACCCGCTCTGGATTGACGCCCTGGAAAAGATGATCGCCCGCAGTCTTGAGTTTTCCGCCCCGCGTTGCGATCCGGCCGCCGGCGTTGCATGAAACAAGTCATGACAACCCATGAACTGTTCCGGTAGAGTACGGGAAGCCATGACTGAACCTGAACCGCCATCCGTCGCGCAGCATTTTCTGGAATTCTTTGGCTCGCTCAAGCTGGCGATGCTCCTGCTGGCGATTCTGATAGGCGCCAGCATTGTTGGCACGATCGTGGAGTCGCGTTTCGATGCGGCGGTTGCCCAGGCGTACATTTACGATTCGTCGTGGTTCATTGCGTGGCTGGTTCTGCTTTGCATGAATCTGATCTGTTCGGCCCTTGTCCGTTACCCCTGGAAACCGCACCTGACGGGTTTTGTCATCACGCACGCGGGAATCGTCACGGTTTTGATCGGCGCCATCATCGGCCGGATCTGGGGTGTGGAAGGCAATGTGACTCTTTTCAAGGGGGAAGAGCCGCTCAATTATATCGTCACGCGTCAGAAACTGCTGGAGATCCGCACCAGTGAAATGAAGGAAAGCTCGTTCCAGGCGCTCCCCATCGAAGTCCATGCTCCCTCGCCGGAGAAGCCCTTGTCATTTGACGTGAACGGCGTCAAGGTTTCGGTGCTCGGCTCCGCCGAGGAGCTGGGGACGAAAACCGTGGTGGAAGAGGGCGGCGAGGACGGATCGCCCGCGCTTCATGTCGTCATGCAGAGCGCAATGGTTCCCAAGCCGATTGAGCAGTGGCTGGTGCTGGGCGATGCCGAGAGAAACCGGGCGGACCTCGGCCCGGCGGTCATTCAGCTGGCGGCCGACACCCCGACGGCGTCGCCGAAACCGGAGCGGCCCGGGTCTTTGCCGGGTCCCCTCCAAACCGCCCGCGAGCTCCGCTTCGCCTTCGCAAAGATGCCTGAGATGGGAATCACGCGTTCCGTCGAGGGCCAGCCCACGGGCATTGAGGCCGTCTACCGCTTCGACCGTTCAGCGCAAACGCATCAGAAGAGCCACGGAATGCTGGAACTGGAAGTGGACGGAAAACGGTTTGAGTTTCCGGTAGCGCCGATTCTCGGCAAGAGCACGCCGTTGAAAGGAACCCCGTGGACGCTGAAGGTGCTGAAATATTTCGCGGATTTCCGGATGAGCGGCAAGGAGCCCATGAGTGTTTCCGAGGAGCCGAACAACCCGGCGTTGATGTTTGAAATTGCCGGCAAAACGGCGGGACGCCTTTCGGCCTCGCTTGGCGGAAACGCCGGCATGCTGATCCATGGGCATGGACAACAACAGCAGCCTTCCGTGCCGGGAAAAAACAGCCTGATGATTTTCCGGAATCCGGCAGGCCGGCTGCGGTTCGAAGCGACATCCCAACGGCATGAGCCGAGAAGCGGCAATATCGAACCCGGCCAGGAGTTTTTGCCGGGCTGGGCTGATTGGAAAGTAAAAATCGACAAGCAGGTCGCGGCCGCGGTCGTTCATGAGGAGCTGGCGCCGCTTTCGGAGGGGATCTTCCGGCCCGCCGGCATGGCCGGCATCCAAGTCCGGGTCGAGAAGGGCGGCGAAAGCGTGACGCAATGGATTGGCATGGCATCGCCGGTTCATCTGCGTGTGGGCGGTGAAAGTGTGCATGTCTCGTTTGGGCAGAGGTCTCATCCGCTGAGTTTCGGGGTGGCGCTGGAGGACTTCGAGGTGGAGCGCGACGAGGGAACTCAAAGCCCTGCGGGATTCAAAAGCCGGGTGCGTTTCGTCGATCCCGGAAGCAAGACCGTGGTGGAGCGCGAAATCTGGATGAATCATCCGGCCAATTTCCCGGATTTTCCCGGGGCGGGCCTCCTCGGCACTTCCTATAAATTTTCCCAGGCTTCCTGGAATCCAAACGATCTCAACCAAACCACGCTGCAGGTCCTGCGCGATCCCGGCTGGTCGCTGAAGTGGATCGGTTCGCTGATGGTTTGCGGAGGGATTTTCACCATGTTTTACATCAAACCTTATATGGCACCCAGGGAGGGGGAAAAGTCATGAGTCGATGGATCGTTATTTTCTTTTTGGTGGCTGGCGCGGCGCTTCTACCCGCGGAAGAACTGAACTTTGAGCAGGCTTCGAGGATCGTCATTCAGTCAGGCGGCCGCAAAAAGCCCCTCGAAACTTTTGCCGCCGAATCGATCCAGCTGGTTGCCGGCAAGCGGACGGTGAAGGATCCGCAGACGGGTGACTCGATTGACCCGATGGACGCGCTTTTTTCCATGTGGCTGGGGACCCGCGACTGGAAGAATATTCCCGTTGTGCTGGTTTCCGAGGCGCCGTTGAAGCAGAAGCTCGGCCTGAAGACTGCTGAGAGATTGTTTTCGTTCGCCGCGCTGATGGACAACTCTGAACTGGCGGCGATGTACAAGGCGATCCGGGCCAAACATGCTCGCAACGAGGAGCTCGCGCCGATGGAAAAGAGCGCCGAAAATGTTTTAACGCGGATGGAGTTGTTGAGCGGCATCCTCGCCGGCGACGCCATCGCGGTCATTCCGAATCCGGAAAGCGCCAAGGGCTCGTGGTATCCGGTTGCGAGCGCCACGGAAGTTTATGGTTCCGGGAAAGCGGAATCTCTCCTGGGCGTGTTCAAGAAGGTGGCCGATGCCTACGTGGCCCGCAATGCCCAGGCGTTCAGCGCCGGAACTGCCGAACTGCGATCATCGCTCGAGCAGCTTGCCCCGGCCAGCTATCCCGAAACCGGCCGGATCGAGCGTGAAATCCGCTACAATCACCTCCATCCATTCCGCTGGGCGTGGGTCCTTTATGTCGCCTCTTTTTTCGCGCTTCTGCTGGGAAGGCGCAGCCGCCTGGGCGCCGGTTTTTTCGCGGCAGGCCTCGCTCTGCATGCATACGGTATCGCCCTTCGCTGCCTGATCGCGGGCCGCCCGCCGGTGACCAACATGTATGAATCGGTCATCTGGGTGGCGTTTGGAGTGGGGGCTTTCGCCCTTGTTTTTTCGGCGATTTATCGCGCGAAGGTCTATCTGCTGGCCGCCGCCCCGATTGCGGTGCTTTGCCTGGTCCTCGCCGATTCGCTCCCGTCGGTGCTCAACCCGAACATCGGGCCGCTCCCGCCGGTCCTGCGCGACAATTTCTGGCTGGTGATCCACGTGATGACCATCACCCTGGGCTATGCGGCTTTCTTCATGTCCTGGGGATTGGCCCACTACGTTCTCGGACGCTATCTTTTCAAGCCGGCTTCGATCGATGAAAACTCGCACATCCATTATCTGCTCAATCGCGTCCTTCAGGTCGGCATTCTCCTGCTCGGGGCGGGCACCATCCTGGGCGGGGTCTGGGCCTACTATTCCTGGGGGCGGTTCTGGGGATGGGACCCGAAGGAAACGTGGGCCCTGATCGCCCTTCTTCTCTACATTTTTGCGATGCATGGCCGCCTCGTGAACTGGTGGGGAAATTTCGGGATGAGCGTGGCGGCGGCTGTTTGTTTCAACGGCGTCCTGATGGCATGGTACGGCGTCAACTTTGTGCTGGGCAAGGGGCTGCACAGCTACGGGTTCGGCGGCGGAGGAGTCCAGTGGGTCGGAGCCCTGGTTGCATTGGACCTGATCTTTGTCGGATTCTGCGGCGCGTCCCGTCTGCGTCAGCTTCGCCATAACCTGGCGAATACGCCGGCCAAAGCCACGGTCCTTGGAGAGGCAAAATCATGAAACGCGTTCAAATTCAGCTGACCGATAAAAAACTCGACGATGTTGTCCAGGAAATGGCCGATGCCGCCGTACGGAGCCTTGTGGGAAAGCCGGGTGATCCCGAGAAAATAAAGACGGTCCACCAGGCGATCCGCCAGGTCATGGAAAAATACGTCCATGCCTATGACACCTGCGGCTTGGCCGCCGTCTGTCACGAAGCCGCGGAGGTCGATCCCTGGGCCGAAAAGGGCCAGGATGAGGACTGAGTTAGCTACCAGCTACAATGTCTGCCCCGTAAGCCTCTCATACGCCTCGAGATATTTGTCGCGGGTTTTGGCCACGATTTCGGGGGGAAGTGTTGGGGCGGGTGGCTTCTTGTCCCAGTCGAGCGTTTCGAGGTAATCGCGGACAAATTGTTTGTCGAAGCTGGGCTGGCCCCGGCCCGGCTGGTACTGGTCGGCCGGCCAGAAGCGCGAGGAATCGGGCGTCAGAACCTCGTCGATGAGGAGGATTTTGCCGTCGGCAAGGCCGAACTCAAACTTGGTATCCGCGATGATGATGCCGCGCCCACGCGCGTAGTCGCGGGCTTGCTTGTAAATACGAAGGCTGTCATCGCGGAGTTTTTCGGCAGTTGATCCGCCGACGATCTTCGCGGCCTCTTCGAAGGAGATATTTTCATCGTGGCCGGCTTCGGCCTTGGTGCTCGGCGTGAAAATGGGTTCGGGCAGTTCGGAGGATTCTTTCAGCCCTTTGGGCAGGGGGATGCCGCAGACCCTGCCGTCCTTCTGATACTCCTTCCACCCGGAGCCGGCCAGGTAGCCGCGGACGACGCACTCGACGGCAAAGGGTTTTGTTTTTTTGACGAGCATCGAACGCTTTTCGAGCGGTCCGCCGCGCACGGGAATCGGAGGTGGCTCCGGGACGACGTGGTTGGGACAGATCGAGCTGAGTTTTTCAAACCAGAACCGCGAAATGGCGGTGAGGACCTCGCCCTTGCGCGGGATGCCGACCGGCAGGATGCAATCAAATGCGGAAATGCGGTCGGTGGCGACGATGAGAAGACGGTTGCCCAAATCGAAAATTTCCCTGACTTTTCCAGTCTTGGACTTCGTCAAACCGGGGATGTCAACATCCAGCAGGGCAGAATCTTCTTTATTCATCATCCCCATTGGTTAAGGTTATGAAGCTTGGTTTGTCAATTATGATCACCGCCCGTTCGGAAGAACGCCTGACCAGAACGCTTCCTGTCGAACAACACCGGCTTCAGATGATCCGAGCCCGGTCCAAGTTTTTCTTCCAGGGCGGCCAGAAGTTCTTTGCGCGCGGGGTGACCTACGGCCCGTTCCCACCCGAGGGAGGGGTCCATCTGCCCTCCGGCGAAGTGCGCGCAAAGGACATTCGGATGATCCGCGAGGCTGGTTTCAACCTGCTGCGGATCTATCATGTGCCGCCGGCCGACTTCCTCGATGACTGCGCTAAAGAGGATCTCCGGGTGCTGGTGACGATTCCATGGGAACAGCACGTCTGTTTTCTCGATTCCAAGGAGGTCCGTCGCAAAATCCGCGAGACGGTCTGCCTGGCGGTGGGAAAAAATAATGGCCATCCGGCCCTTTTGGGCTACACCGTAGGCAATGAGGTGCCATCGGGGATTGTCCGATGGTATGGGGCCGACCGGATGGAGCGGTTTATCGAATCGCTCGTGGACGCGGCCAAGCAGGTCGATGGCCTGAGCCTGATGACCTACGCGAACTACCCCTCCACGGAGTACCTGCTGCCCTCCAACGTCGATTTTTTCTGCTTCAACGTCTATCTCCACCGGCAGGCGGAGCTGGAGCGCTATCTTGCACGGCTCCAGAACCTGGTTGGCGACAAGCCGCTGATTCTCGGTGAATTCGGCCTCGATACGCAGCGTCACGGCCAGGAGGAACAGGCGCGGATGCTCAAATGGCACGTCGAATCGGTCTGGCGCATGGGCCTTGCGGGGACCATCCTCTTTTCCTGGACCGATGAGTGGTATACGGGCGGGCACCTGGTTGAGGACTGGAAGTTCGGCCTCGTCGACTCGAAGCGCAAGCCGAAGAAAGCCTACCGCGAGCTTCAGTCTCTCTTCAGTGCGCCGCTCAAGCTCAGCCTGAAAGAAGTTCCGAAAGTCTCGGTCGTGGTCGCCACCTACAACGGTTCACGAACGCTCGAGGCGTGCCTTCAGTCGCTCGTTGAGCTCGATTATCCCGATTACGAAGTGATCGTCGTCGACGACGGCTCAACGGACCGCACCTTTGAAATCATCCGCGGCTATCCGATGGTCAACTATATCCGGCAATCCGTGAACCGGGGACTGAGCGTTGCGCGCAACGACGGCATCGCGGCCGCGACGGGCGAGATCGTGGCCTTCACGGATTCGGATTGCATTGCCGACAAGGACTGGCTCAGCTACCTGGTCCAGACGCTCGAATCGGGCGATTACGCGGCCGTGGGAGGGCCCAACATTTCGCCGCCGGCGCATGACCGGACCCAGGCGTGCGTCGCCGCCGCGCCGGGAAGCCCGAGCCACGTTCTGCTCACTGATACCGAAGCCGAGCATATTCCGGGTTGTAACATGGCTTTTTATAAGTGGGCCCTGGGGACCATCGACAGCTTCGATCCGGTTTTCCGGAAGGCGGGCGACGATGTCGACGTTTGCTGGCGGCTGTTGCAGGGAGGGTTCAAGATCGGCTTCAGTCCCTCGGCCATCGTCTGGCATCACCGGCGTTTCACCATCGGCGCCTACTACCGCCAGCAGGCCGGCTACGGCGAAGCGGAGGCGCTGCTGCGGTTCAAGCACTTGCTGTATTTCGGCGCAACGGGCGCCGCCAAGTGGAAGGGGGCGGTCTACGGAACCCCCCGGTTCTCCCGCTGGCTGACCCGGCCCATCGTCTACCATGGCATCTTTGGTTTCGGTCTTTTTCAGTGCGTCTACCCGCGGCGCGAATCGGATTTCGTCCATGTCGTCTCCAGCATCGAATGGGTCTTCACAACGATGGCATTCGTTCTGCTTGCGCTGAAGGTCCATGAACTCTGGGCAGTGGCGATCGCGATGGCAGCCTGCACCCTGGGGGTCGCGCTCAGTTATGGCTTCCAGGCGAAGGTTGAGGCGCGTTTTTCCAGCCTGAGGAGCCGTCTGCTGACGAGTTTTCTCGCCCTGACTCAGCCGCTCTTACGCGGCTGGGCGCGGTACTACACCCGGACCAAGGAGAAGCGAACACCTCGCAGGGTGATTTACAGCAAGGTGGGCCTCGCTGAGGAAATCGACTGGTACCGGCCCGCGACGCTCGCTTTCTGGAGCGACCTGGGCGCCGGGCGCGAACAATTGCTGGGGACACTCCGTGAATTTCTTGAACAGGAAGGCTGGCGTTTTTCCATCGACACCGGCTGGGATGACTGGGATTTGCTGATCTATGGAAATCGCTGGTCGCAGGTGCGCCTGTTGAGCGTTACCGAGGAACATGGGCATGGCAAGCGGCTGACGCGCGTCCACATTGCGCCGGAACTGAGCGTGCTCTCGAAGGTCGTCGCCACGGTCGCTGCCGTCATCACGCTCTGGACGCTGATCAAGGTTGGCTACGAATCGCTCTTCTATGTGGCCGCGGTGATTTTTTTCCTGCTGATGCTGCTTTATTCGAGTTTCTCGCGTCGAAACCGGATCGCCCAGATTGTCAAAGTCGCCGCCCGCCGTTGTGGAATGTTGTTGCTTGCGCCAGCCGCCAAAAAGTCATGAGTTTGTCCGAACAGCCTTTTGGTAAACAGCTGATTGGTAAATATTCGAGCCTCGAGATTTATGCCCGCGCCGCGCGCTACTATCGGCAGTTTTCATGGGCAATCGCAGGAGCAATGGCGCTGGTCCTGGCAAAGATCGGCGTGGAGTTGCTCCGGCCGTGGCCGCTGAAGGTGATCATCGACGATTATCTGACGCCGCACCGGGCCGACCTGGCCGCGATCGCGAAACTCTGCTTTGCGCTGGTTTCCATCGCGCTGGCGGCCGGCGGGTTGAACATGCTTTCGACGTATCTCCAGGTCAGAACCGGCCTGAAGGCGCTGGTCCGCGTCCGTTGTGATTTGTACGCCCAATTGCAGGAGCTTTCGCTTAAGTACCATGACCGGCGTCATTCGGGCGACTCGGTCTTTCGTGTCAGCTACGACGCGGGCGCGATCCAGACGATCTTCAACCGGGGTTTATCAACGATTTTCACGGCGGCTGTGACGCTGACCGGCGTTCTGACGGTGATGCTCTGGAAGTCGTGGCAGTTGACGGCGCTGGCGCTGGGGATCACGCCGGTCCTGCTCTATTCGATCTATTATTTCGCCGAACGGATCCGTCGGGAGACGACGTCGCTCTCCGAGACGGAAAGCAGCCTCTTGTCGCAAACGCAGGAGGGCCTCGGGGCGATCCGGATCGTCCGCGCTTTCGGCCGCGAGGGCTACGAGGTCAACCGATTCGAGGAGCAGGCGGCGGCCAGCATGTACGCCAACCTGAAACTCACGTTCACGCAGGTCCTTTCCGCGCTGGTGATCGGGACGCTGATGGCGGTCGGCATTTCCGCGATGATCTACGCCGGTGCCCGGCAGGTGCTGGCGGGGAAGCTGACGGTCGGCGACCTGACGATGTTTCTTTCGTATCTGTACATGCTCTACGAACCGCTGCAGTCGCTCAGCTACACGTCGTGGGCGCTCGAGGGCGCGGCGGCGGGGGCGCAGAGGGTCTTCGAGGTGCTCGACAGTCCCGAAATCCTTCGAGACCAGCCGGGGGTGGTCGGCATGCCGGGGGCCAAGGGAGCCATTGCCTTGACGGCGGTGGAATTCGGATATGATGAGCAAAAGCGGGTGTTGCACGAGATCAACCTGAAGATCCAGCCCGGGGAGATGGTGGCGGTCGTCGGGCCGACCGGCAGCGGCAAATCCACCCTTCTTTCCCTGATTGCCCGATTCTACGATCCGGACACGGGCGTGGTGACGATCGACGGCCTTGACCTGCGCGCGGTCCGGAAAGAATCGCTGAGGAAGCAGATCGGGATGGTGCTGCAGGACACGGTTTTGTTAAGCTCCACCATCCGCGAAAACATCGCGTATGGGAAATTGAGCGCGGCGGCGGGGGAGATCCAACGGGCCGCCGATCAGGCGCGGGCGATGGCATTCATCGAAAAGCTTCCACAGGGGCTCGACGCGCGTGTCGGCGAGCGCGGCATCCAGCTCAGCGTCGGCCAGCGCCAGCGCATTGGTCTGGCGCGCGCGTTTCTGAAGAATGCGCCGATCCTGCTGATGGATGAGCCGACTTCCTCGCTCGACCCGGAAACGGAGCGCGAGCTGTTGGGGTCTCTGCACGAACTAATGAAGGGCAGAACGGCGGTTGTAGCGACGCACCGTGTCGCGGTCGCACAAGCGTGTGACCGGATCGTGGTGCTGGAAGATGGCCGGATCGTCGAGTCGGGCTGCGGCGAGGAATTGCTGGCAAAAAACGGGGTTTACGCGAGAATCTACGCCGCGCAAAAACAGGGGAGTTCATGAAAAAGAAAATCGTTTTGATGGGTTACTTATCGCGCTGTCCGATTGCCGGCGTCATCTGGCAGCACCTGCACTACATCATCGGATTTCAACGGCTCGGCTTCGACGTTTATTATTTCGAGGACACGACGAGCTGGCCCTACGACGCAAAGCAAACGACGATTACCGAAGACTGTTCCTACGCCGTTGAGGTGACCAAGCGACTCGCGGAGCAGTATGGGTTTCATTGGGGATTCCGTGCCGCCTATCGGAGACCGGCGGAAACATTCGGGTGCGAGGCCGCCCTCTTTAACCGGACGCTGACTGAGGCCGACGCCGTGCTGAACCTTTGCGGGGCGCAGGAAATGACCGAGCATGTTCGCAAAGCGAAGTGTCTCGTCTATGTGGAGAGCGATCCGGGCATCGAACAGATCAAGCTGGCCAAGGGGATCACCGACACGATCCACTACCTGAAGAGCCATCACATCCACTTTACCTTCGGCGAAAACATCGGCCGGGAGGACTGTCCTCTGCCGGTGCTCGAAGGGATTCAATGGCGGCCGACTCGCCAGCCGATTATTCTCGATCTTTGGAAGCAGGAGCGCCGGGCTTCGGGTTCCGGCGATTTTCGCGTCACGACCGTGGCCAACTGGGAAACCAAGGGCAAGGACATCGTCTGGAAAAACAAGATCTACTACTGGTCGAAGACGTTCGAGTTTTTGAAATTTTCGGATCTTCCGCGCGCGGTGCGCGCTAAAAAATCCTTGTCTTGGGAGATGGCGACCGACATGCGGGCTGACCCGGCGAGCGAAGAGCTGTTCCGCAGGCAGGGCTGGGTGTTGAGCGAGCCGCACGAGATGTCGGCGGAATTTTCGCGTTACCGGGACTACATCCAATCGAGCGACGCGGAATGGACGGTGGCCAAGGACCAGTATATCCGGCTCAACACCGGCTGGTTCAGTGACCGAAGCGCCTGCTATCTGGCGGCCGGCCGGCCGGTGATCACCCAGGATACGGGTTTCGCGACGTGCATTCCGGTAGGCGAGGGGCTCTTTTCATTTCGGAGTGTGGCCGACATCCAGGCGGCCATTGACGCGATCCTCTCCGATCCGGCCAGGCACGCGAAGGCGGCGGAGGCTCTGGCGCGCGACTATTTCGATGCGAAAAAAGTTTGCGGCGCAATGGCGAAACAAATTGGGATCTGATTCGCGGCAAACGACGATTCCATGTGGACCCCGAGCCGCCAGTTTAAGGAGAACTTCATCGTCGCCGGATGCTTTCTTCTGAGCGTCATTTTCATCCTGGTCCTGCTCGCGATCCTGGGGCTTTGGTGGTTCCTGCCTCTCGCGGTTATTTTCTTTCTTTTCATCGCTTTTCAGGGTGTCATTTTTAACCTTTTCAAGAGAAAGTGAGCGCAAAATCCCTTTCGAGTGTTGGAGATGAAAGCCGCGCACATTTTTTATTCGGGGAGGGTGCAGGGCGTCGGGTTCCGGTACTCCTGCCGCCAGATCGCCATGGGGTTCGATGTGACCGGCTGGGTCAAGAATCTCGATGACGGGCGCGTCGAGCTCTGGGTCCAGGGGGAAGAAGGGGAGGTTGGTGAGTTTCTCAAGGCGGTTGACGAAAGCCATTTGAAAGGGTTAATTACCAAAGCCGTTGTGAACTGGACTGCTGCGGAAAAGGGACTGACCGGTTTTTCCATACCACACTAAACTGCTGCCCAGTATGTACGCCGTCGAAACGAAGGACCTCACAAAGCACTTTCGCATTGGATTGAAGCGCAAGGTTATAGCCCTTGACCATCTCAATCTGAAGATCAATGAAGGAGAGGTCTACGGCCTGCTTGGCCCCAACGGCTCGGGCAAGAGCACCACTCTCAAGCTCATCCTGGGTCTTCACCAACCGACGGAAGGCGAAGCGACCGTTTTCGGCCGCTCGTCGGAGACCGTCGTCTCGCGGCTGCATGTGGGCCTGTTGCCGGAAAATCCTTATTTTTACCGTTACCTCAACGGCGAGGAGACGCTTCGCTTCTACGGCAAGCTCTGCCGCGTGACCGGACCGGCGCTTGAACGGAAAATCGACGAGATCCTCGAGCTCGTCGGCCTGAGCCAGAGTCGCCACCGCCGGCTCGCCGGATACTCGAAGGGAATGCTTCAGCGCATCGGGCTTGGACAGGCAATGATCCACGATCCAAAGCTCCTGCTTCTGGACGAGCCGACCGCGGGCGTCGATCCGGAAGGTTCCATCGACATCCGCAATCTCATCATCAAGCTTAAAAAGATGGGCAAGACGGTGATCCTCTGCTCGCACCTGCTGTCCCAGGTGCAGGACGTTTGCGATCGAATTTCCATCCTGCGCTACGGTAAAAAGGTGCTGGAAGGCAATGTGAAGGAACTTCTCTCGAAAAAGGACCAGTTCCAATTTATCGCCTCCGGCCTCTCCGAGCAGGATAAGCGAGCCGTCGAGGAACTGATCAGCCGGAGCGGCAAGCTCGAGAGCACGTCACACCCGACGTCCACGCTCGAAGATCTTTACATGGAATCGGTGGGAGGGACCAAAATCATATGAGTCTGGAAGCCGTTCAGCCGATGCAGGAGCAGGATTCGCTTTCCTTTTCGCCCGCGCGCGTCTGGGTGATCGCCACCAATACCATGACCGAGGTGATCCGCCAAAAGGTGCTCTATGTGTTCATCCTCTTTGGGCTGGCCCTGTGCGGCGCGTCCAGTTTCTTCACCCAGTTTTCGTTTAATGAGGAGCTTAAATCGATCATCGACACCTGCCTGGCCGCGATCAAGCTCCTCACCGCCCTGATCGCCGTCGTCGGAACGGCCATGCTTTTGCCCTCCGAGATCGAGAACCGGACGATCTACACCATCCTCACCAAACCGGTCTACCGGATCGAATTCCTGCTGGGAAAAGTCGCGGGGATGTCGCTCCTGCTCTTTTTTGTCACGATTGTCATGTCCGTGCTGTTCGGGGCGGTGCTCCTTCTCGACGAGAAGGCGCTGGTCAGCCATGCTCTTCAAGGCACCAGCCTGCTGCAGGCCTCCGACCCGGTGAAACAGACCATCAACGCCATCTACGCGCAGACCCGGAACCCGAATCTCATCAAGGCGATCTTTCTACTCTATGCCCAGGCGGTGTTGCTCGTCTCCATGACCATGATGGTTTCGACGTTTGCAACCTCGAGTCTGTTCAGCATCATCATCATGCTGGTGATCTACATGTGCGCACCGCTTGCCACGATTGCCAACGAGGTCTGGAAGTCTCAGCCATCCATTCTGGGAAGGGTGGGTCTCATGTTTATCAGTTTTTGCATCCCCGATCTTTCCTCAATGACGCTCGTGGACGACGTGGTGGCGGGAAAGCACGTCCTGATGTCCTACGTCTTGAGCACCACCGGCTACGCCGCCCTGTACACGCTCGTTGTGTTTGCGCTGGGCGCGTTCATTTTTCAGGAAAAGGAGCTTTGATGTGGTCGCGCTGCTGGTGGAAAGTCCTGCTGGTCGTCCTCATCTTCTCACCTGTTAAAGTCCTCTGGGAAGGCGACATCCACAAGCTCGCCCGGGCTTCCGGGCTTTTCTCAGCCGGTTTCAACATGGATATGCGCGGCAAGATCACGCAGGATCTGGCGGTTGCCGTGCTGGGAGGGTTTCGCGGGATCGTGACCGATTTCATCTGGCTTGCGGCGCACTCGAACTGGGAAAAACGGGAGTGGTTCCGCATGAAGCCGAAGCTCGATACGGTTGTCCTGCTGCAACCCCATTTCCTCGACTATTGGGATATCGGGGCGTGGCACATGGCCTGGAACATCAGCTACGATGCCAGCGTCAACACAGCCGAGCCCCGTGAGGCGTTCCGGCTGAAGGAGCAGCGCTACTGGATCGACGAGGGAGAAAAATTTCTGAGAGAAGCCATCGCCAACAATCCCGACTCCTGGCAGCTCTATTTTAAACTCGGCTGGCTGCTGGAGGAGAAAAAACAGGATTACAAACAGGCCGTCGAGTATTTCACAAAGGCCGCCGAGTTCAAGGAAGCCCCGCTCTACGTGCGCCGTCAGGTTCCCCACGCTCTCAGAAAGGGGCGGATGAATAAAGAGGCCCTGGCGCAATGGAGGAAGATATGGAATGGTCCAAGGGATGGCGAATACGTCCACGAACTGTGGGACGTGGTCGAGCAGGAGATGCGGAAACTCGAGGTCGAGTTGAAGGTTCCCTATTCCGAACGTGCCTTTCCTAAAAATACTTATACCAACGTCCTGACGTCCCCGGTCCCGGAACCGGCGGCAAAGTCCAAACCCAAAAAAACTGACAAAAAATAGGGTTTTCCAAGAATGTAGGATTGTAAAGACCGGTCCTTGCCGCTAAAGATTTGAGATTCAATGAGATACGCACTCCTCGGCGACATCCATGCCAATCTTGATGCCTTTCAAGTCGTCCTCGAAGACGCCAAGAAAGAGAAGGTGACCCATTATGCCTGTGTGGGCGACTTGGTGGGTTATAATCCGAACCCCAAGGAGTGCATCGATATTGTGCGTGACATGAATATGCCTTGCGTCAAAGGCAATCACGATGAGTATGCATCCGTCGATGACGATTGCATCGGCTTCCGCCCCATGGCGGCGGAGGCGATCCGGTGGACCCGCGAGCAACTGGCCGCCGAGGATAAAAAATACCTGAAGAGCCTCAAATTCGTCCGTTACGTCGAAAATTTCACCATCGTTCATGCCACCTTGGACATGCCCCAGAAATGGGGATACGTCATGGACAAGCTCGCGGCGGCGGCCAGCTTCAGCTATCAAAACACGGCGGTTTGCTTTTTCGGACACACGCACGTTCCCCTGGCATTTGTGCGTGACTCGGTTGTGAAAGGCGGCACCTACGAGATGATCCACATCGAGCCCGGCAAAAAATATTTCATCAACGTCGGCAGTGTCGGCCAGCCCCGGGACGGCAACCCGATGGCCGGGTATGCCATCTACGATCTGGTGACCAACACCGTCACACTGCGGCGCCTCGAGTACAACATCAAGGCGGTACAAAAGAAAATCTTCGAAGCGGGCCTTCCCGAGCGCTGCGCGACGCGCCTCGAGATCGGAAAGTGAACTCGAATATCGAATATCGAATATCGAATATTGAATGTAGAATGTCGGTTAGAAGGTTCGATATTCGACCTTCGACATTCTGAAAAAATGAAAAAGGCCCTGATTACCGGCATCACCGGCCAGGATGGATCCTACCTTGCGGAGCTTCTGCTGGGAAAAGGCTACGAGGTCCATGGCATCATCCGCCGCGCCTCCACGTTCAACACGGGCCGCATCGACCACCTCTACCAGGATCCGCACGTCAACGGTGTCCGGCTCTTCCTGCATTACGGAGACCTGGCCGACTCAAGCCAGCTCTCCCAGCTGTTGCATGACGTCAAGCCCGACGAGGTCTACCATCTCGGCTCCCAAAGCCACGTCCGCGTCAGCTTCGACATCCCCGAATACACCGGCGACGTGACCGGTCTGGCCACCATTCGGATCCTCGAAGCGATCCGGAGCACGGGAGTGAAGACCCGCTTCTACCAGGCATCGAGCAGTGAAATGTATGGCAAGGCGCAGGAAATTCCACAGACCGAGAAAACGCCCTTTTATCCCCGGAGCCCCTACGGCTGCGCCAAGGTCTACGCCTTCTGGGTGACGGTGAACTACCGCGAGAGCTACGGCATCCATGCGAGCAACGGCATCCTCTTCAACCATGAGAGTCCCCGGCGCGGCGAGACATTCGTCACCCGCAAGATCACGCGCGCCGTCGCACGGATCGAAAAGGGTCTACAAAAGGAAATATACTTAGGTAATCTTGATGCAAAACGCGACTGGGGGTACGCGAAGGAATACGTCGAGGGGATCTGGCGGATGCTCCAGCAGGATGAACCGGATGACTACGTCCTGGCCACCGGCGAGACCCACTCGGTCCGGGAGTTCCTGGAGGAGGCATTCCGCTGTGCGGATCTCGACTGGAAGGACCATGTGAAACACGACCCGCGCTACCTCAGGCCGGCGGAGGTGGATCTCCTGGTCGGGGACGCCGGCAAGGCGAGGAAAAAGCTCGGATGGGAGCCGAAAACCCGGTTCAAGGACCTGGTCCGGCTGATGGTCGACGCGGATCGGCAGGTTCTGGCAGCCGAGCTGGCCGGTAAAATTCCGCAGCGCTTCTGACAACCCGTCCGAAATTCCAGGTTTGAATTTCGAAATTCAGAATGAACTTCTGGAAAGATCGGAAAGTGGTGGTGACCGGCGGCGCGGGTTTTCTGGGAACGCCGCTGGTACGTCTCCTTCTGACCCGGAAAGCGGATGTGTTTGTGCCGCGAAGCCGCGACTTCGACCTGCGGGAAAAACCGGCTATCGAAAAGCTCCTTCAGCAGGAAAAGCCGGTGTTGGTCTTTCACCTCGCCGCGTCATGCGGCGGCATCTACGCGAACATGAAGAATCCCGGAAAATTTTTTTACGACAACGCGGCCATGGGGATCCACCTGCTGGAGGCCGCAAGGCAGCACCATGCGCGTTTCAAGATCAAGGATTTCAAACTCGTCATTGTCGGAACCATCTGCGCGTATCCGAAGTTCACGCCCGTGCCGTTTCGCGAGGAAGAGCTCTGGAACGGCTACCCCGAGGAAACGAACGCGCCCTATGGGCTGGCCAAGAAGATGTTGTTGGTCCAGGCGCAGGCCTACCGCCGGCAGTACGGCCTCAACTCCATCTATCTGCTCCCGGTCAATCTTTATGGTCCGGGCGATAACTTTGACCTCGAAAACTCGCACGTCATCGCGGCCCTGATCCGCAAGATGGTCGAAGCGCGCCGCGCCGGCCTCCCTTCCGTGGAGGTCTGGGGAACGGGCGGCATCTCACGTGAGTTTCTTTATGTGGAGGATTGTGCGGAGGGTTTGCTGCTGGCGGCCGAAAAATACAACGGGCCCGAACCGGTCAACCTGGGCGCCGGCCGCGAGATCACGATCCGTGAACTCGCGGAAATGATCCGCACGGCGACCCGTTACCCGGGAAAACTCGAATGGAACGCGAGCAAGCCGGACGGCCAGCCGCGCCGCTCCCTGGACACCACGCGCGCCCGCGAACTCTTCGGGTTCACGGCCAGGATGCCGCTGGAGGAGGGGATCCGCAAAACGGTGGACTGGTTCGGAACACACCACCGGGACACGGGGCATGCGGGCTGATTCAAAATCCGGGCTGGCCGGACGGCCTGAGGCCGTCTTGTATTTCTGCTTCTTTCTTTCCGGCGCGGCCGGGCTGATCTACGAGGTTCTCTGGGCCCGGTACCTTGCGCTTTACGTCGGCGGCACCGGGCTGGCGCAGGTGATTGTCCTTGCGACGTTCATGGGCGGCATCGCGGCGGGAAGCTGGATTTTCGGGAATCTCGCGGATCGCGCCGCATCACCGTTGAAACTCTACGCCTGGCTGGAAATGGGCATCGGCGTCTACGCGCTCTTCTATGAGACGCTGCATTTTGCCGGGCGCGATGTTTTTATCGCGGTTGTGCGGGCCGCAGGGCCCGGCACGGCGGGGCTTGCGGCCGGCAAAGTCGCGGCATGCGCGCTGACCATCCTCTTACCGACGTTCTTGATGGGAGGAACGTTGCCTGCGCTCGGCCGGCACATGATACGGAACATGAGCATCGCAGGTCCCCGGATCGCCCGTCTTTACTTTTTGAACAGTTTCGGCGCCGTTTTTGGCTGTCTCCTGGCAGGGTTCTTCCTCATCCGGGCCTATGGTCTGCAGTTTTCGATGGTCGTGGGGGCTGCCATGAATATCGCCGCCGGCGTCGTTGCGTTTGGATTCTCATCCAGGGAAGGCGCACCGGCTGGCCCCGCACCGCGCTCCGCCGCGCCGCAACCGGCCTCCAGGCCGCTCAGCCGTCCCTTGATCGCCATTCTGCTGGCGGCCGCCGGCGTTTCGGGAGCCGTTTCGATGATGTACGAGGTGGCGTGGATCCGTCTGCTCGCGCTGGTCCTTGGCTCGTCGACGTACGCCTTCTCGCTGATGCTCGCAACGTTCATTCTCGGCCTCAGCATAGGAGGATATTTACTTTCGTTGAAGGAAAAGACCGGCGGGTACCGCTTCATCTTCGCGCTCTCGTCCATTGGCGTCGGTTTGACCGTGCTGCTCTGCCTTCCTCTTTATGTGAGACTGCCGTTTTGGTTCAACCAGATCGCCGCATCGCTTTCCCGGGAGCCGGCGAACTTCCCGCTGTATCAGTTCTGCCAATTTTTTCTTTGTGCGCTGGTGATGATCGTTCCGACGGTCCTGCAGGGCATCACTCTGCCGGCCGCCGCCAAGGCGGTGCTGGAAGACCTGGGTCATTTCGGCCGGCGCGTCGGCTCCATCTTCGCGGTCAACACGGTGGGGACGCTGCTGGGCGTCGTCTTTGCGGGCTTTTTTGGCCTTCCGGGGCTGGGCATCAAAGGCACGCTGGAATTGGCCGTTTTTCTCAACATCGCCCTCGGCGCCGTGGTGCTCTGGACGGCCCGCGATCGCCCCGCCTTCCGGAGGGCCTCCATCGCGGCCGCGGCCGCCGTGGTTTTGGTGACAGCCGGTTACAGCCTGAGCATGGGTTCGTGGGACAGGGATGTTCTGGCGATTGGGGCCTACCGCACGCGCAAGCGAATCCCCAGCCAGGCGAGCCTCGTCCAACGCGCCAAGACCACGTACAAAACCGTCTTCTACCGCGACGGCATCGATGCGACGGTCGTGGTCCGCGACGAATTTGAAAACGTGCGAATGCCCCAGCGCGCCCTCGTGGTGAACGGAAAGGTTGACGCGTCGACCGTCGGAGACCTGCCCACCCAAAAGTGCATCGGGCATCTGCCGATGTTCATCCATCCGAAACCTGAAAACGTCCTCGTCGTGGGCATCGGAAGCGGCGCGACCATGGGCGCCGTGCTCGCGCACGATGTGAAGCACGTCGACGTCGTGGAAATCTCGCGTGATGTCATCGCCGCGAGCCGCTTTTTCGAGAGCGTCAATGGGCGGTATTGGGAGGATCCGCGGGTCCGGATTTACTGGGAGGATGCCAAGACGTTTCTTCAGGTGACGGACCGCAAGTATGACGTCATCGTCAGCGAACCGACCAACCCGTGGATCGCAGGCATCGCAGGAGTTTTTTCGCAGGAGTATTACGAGACCTGCCGGGATCATCTCGCGCCCGGGGGGCTCTTCATCCAATGGGTTCAGGGCTACGAGCTTGAAGACGCCACTCTCTTCCTGATGCTGGAGACATTCCGCAGTTGTTTTTCCCATGTCACGCTTTGGAATCCGGCCGGGCCGGATCTGGTGATGATCGGCTCGAAGGAGCCGTATGGCCCGGACTTCGCACGCATGGAGGGCGTTTTCGGCAGACCGAAGGTCCGCGCCGATTTGCAGACCTTCGGCATCGAGTCCATCCCGGCATTGCTGTCGGCGCAGATGACTGGTTTTTCGACAAGACCCGCCGCGGCCCGCTGGTCGGACGCGGTTCATTCCGATTACTTTCCGATCCTGGACTTTGTTGCGCCGCGGGGTTTTTTCGCCGGGTCGCGGGCCGGAGGGGCGAAGTGGATCGACGCGCGCACGAGCTCGCCGGCGAACGCCGGGCTCTGGATTCAGAATTATTTCGCGCAATGCAAACCCGGGGCCCGGCAAATCGGTTCCTGCTACCGCGCGATTCACCGGAACGGCTGCATCAGTCTTTCGCTCCCGCAGGCCTGGGCGCACGAATGGACCGTTGCGGAGCCCGGAAGCATCGAGGCGCGCAATGCCGAAGGAAGGGAGCTTGGCTTCCTGGAGCGCAGCGTCTGGAAACAGCTTCCTGACGAGCAATCCAAGGATCCCGGGGTTCAAGCCATGGCACGAATCATTCGTTGCAAACTGCGATTCCGGGAATACATCCAGACCAGGAGTTACCTGCGACTCCAGGACGCGGAACCGCTGCTGGCCGACATCCGGAAGCTTCTGCGCGAGGGCCGGGGCGGGGAGGACGCCGGCCTGTTCGCGATGTGCGGGCGGCTGGAGTACGACTTGGGCTTTTACCGCGATGCGGCTTCCAATCTTGCGAAGGCGGCGAAGGGCTTTCAGCGGGAGGGCGAGCGGGATGACCTGATTCTGACCGGCATCGATCTATGCCGGGCATGCCTGGCTTCGGGCGATGCGAATGCCGCGCTGGCCGCGTACCGGGAGTTTCTCGCGCCGCACACCGTGGACCCAAGAGTGTGGCTGACCCGGGAAGAAATAACGGCCAGGATCGCCCGGCATTGATCCTCGCCCCGGCTTCGCTGCCCTTTGGGCGCGGGATCAAACCATCTCGGGCTTGAGCAGCCGGCCGCGCTTTTCGTTGAGGTTCTTCGTCAGCTGGTCGAAGGGCTCAATGAACTTCTGGATTCCTTCCTCCTCGAGCTGGAGAGCAGCATCGCGGAAGTTGATGCCCGCTTTTTCGAGGTCGGCCATCGTCCGCCGTGCCTCATCGACGCCGGTTTCGATCGTATCCGCAACGAGCTTGCCGTGGTCGGCGAACGCCGTGATCGTCTCCTCCGGCATTGTGTTGACCGTGTCGCGCCCGATCAGCGGTTCGATGTACATCACATCGCTGTAGTCGGGGTTCTTGGTGCCGGTGCTCGCCCAGAGCAGACGCTGGACGCGCGCCCCATTTTTCACCAGCGCCTTCCACGTGTCGCTGCCGAAGATTTTCTTGTAGCTTTGGTAGGCCAGCTTGGCATTGGCGATCGCGGCCTTCCCGAGCAACTCGGTATTTCCCTTTTCCTTGAGCAGCTT
>JAHFSZ010000023.1:16368-34658 GCA_023265515.1 Verrucomicrobiota bacterium | reverse complement strand
GAAGTCAGGAGAAACGGAAAGCAATTGTTCCGTGCGTGCTTTGTCGACGACCAGTTCGACCAGAAGAAGGCGCTTTCGCTGGTCCAGGCAGTCATCGCCGACAAACCGCGTCATTTCGTTGCCATTCTGACCCATTTCGGCCGGCTGATCCGGCTGGAGATTGCGAAGCGGAGTGCCGCCATCGACACCTCGCAGCCTCTGGAAAAGCGGGTTGAAGAGCGGGTGCGCGGCGGGATCAAGAAGCGCTACCCGCAGGTCCTTCAAACACGGTTCGCGGTCAAGCCCGATTTGTTGGGCGGCATGCGGATCCAGGTGGGCAGCGACGTCTGGGATGGCACTGTCCGCGGCCGCTTGGATGAACTCAAGAACGCATTATCGTGATTTTAGAAATCAGAAATTAGAAATCAGAAATCGGGAAAGAATATGAGTGATTTATTGCAAGAAATTGAATCGAGCATCTCCAAGATCAAAACGTCCGCGCAAAAACAAAATGTCGGCGTGGTCCGCGAGATTTCGGACGGCGTGGCCAAAATCGAAGGCCTCACGGACGTGATGCTGAGCGAGATGATCGAGTTTCCGGGCGGCCACTACGGCCTCGCGCTCAACTTGGAGGAGACCGAAGTGGGCGCCATCATTCTCGGTGATTTCGCGCAGATCAAGGAGGGCGACCAGGTGAAGACAACCGGCCGCCTCCTGCAGGTCCCTGTCGGACGGGAGCTTCTCGGCCGCGTCGTCAATGCGCTGGGTGAGCCGCTTGACGGCAGGGGTCCCATCAAAACGCAGGCCTTCTATCCGGTGGAAAAAATCGCGCCCGGCATCATCAAGCGCAAGAGCGTCTCCCAGCCGGTCCAAACCGGCATCATGGCCATCGACGCGATGATCCCGATCGGCCGGGGACAGCGGGAGCTGATCATCGGCGACCGATCGACCGGCAAGACCACCATCGCGATCGACACGATCATCAACCAGGCGCGTGCCAACAAGTTCGCCGTCGAATCCGGCGACAAGGAGTACCGTCCGCTCTATTCGATTTATGTTTCGATCGGGCAAAAGCAGTCGAGCCTCGCGCAAGTGATCGACATCCTCGACAAGGCCGGCGCGCTTGAGCACACGATCATCGTTGCGGCCTCGGCTTCCGATTCGGCCACGAACCAGTACTTGGCGCCCTTTGCCGGCGCCGCCATCGGCGAGTGGTTCATGGACAACGGCTTGGACGCGCTGATCGTTTTTGATGATCTTTCCAAGCACGCCGCCGCCTACCGCCAGGTGTCGCTGATCCTGAAACGCCCGTCGGGCCGGGAGGCGTATCCGGGTGATGTGTTCTATCTGCACTCCCGGCTCCTTGAGCGCGCCGCGCGCCTGAACGAGAAGAACGGCAACGGCTCGTTGACCGCCCTGCCGATCATCGAAACACAGGCCGGAGACGTGTCGGCGTACATTCCAACCAACGTCATTTCCATCACCGACGGCCAAATCTACCTGGAAACCGATTTGTTCTATCAGGGCATCCGCCCCGCCATCTCGGTCGGACTCTCGGTGTCGCGCGTCGGCTCGGCCGCCCAGATCAAGGCGATGAAGCAGCTGGCCGGCAAGATCAAGCTGGAGCTGGCGCGATACCGCGAGCTCGCGGCGTTCGCACAGTTCGGTTCGGACCTCGATGCGGAGACCAAGAAATTCCTCGAACGAGGCGGCCGCATCGTCGAGATCTTCAAGCAGAAGCAGTACAACCCGCTGTCCGTCGAGGTCCAGGTGGCCGTCCTCTGGGCGATGCAGAACAACTATTTCGATCCGGTCCCGATCGACAAGGTGAAGAGCTATCAGCTCCAGCTGAGTGAATACCTGCAAACGCGGAAGTCCGATCTCTTGCTGAAGATTCTCAAGGAGAAGCAAGTCACCGATGAACTCGCCAAGGGACTCAAACAGGCGGTCGAAGACTTTGCATCCAGCTACAAGGCCTAATTCATCAGAAATCAGAAATCAGAAATTAGAAATTAGAAATCAAGCATGGCCAACACCCGAGACATGCGCCGGCGGATCAAGTCGATCAAGAACACGGCGCAGATCACCAAGGCGATGGAAATGGTCGCCGCATCCAAGATGCGGAAGGCCCAGCAGATCGCCATGGCAGGCCGCGCCTATGCCGACCTCCTGAACCGGATGTCCGCCTCGGTGGCCCGAAGAGTCGAGGAAGACGACCACCCGCTGCTGACTCACCGGCCGGTCGAGAAGGAACTGCTTTTGGTGATTTCCACCGACAAAGGCCTTTGTGGCGCGCTCAATACGAACCTCCTGCGCGAGGTGGTTAAAACCGACGCCGCCACGAGCTATGTGACCGCGGGCAGGAAGGGGCGTCAATTCATCGAGCGCTCGCGGCGCCGGCTTCTGGCCGATTTCGAGATGAAGGACCACGTGAAGTTCCTGGAATCCAAGCGGATTTCCAAGTTTCTGATCGAGAAGTTCCTCGCCCGTGAGGTGGACCGTGTGAGCGTCGCTTACACCAGTTTCGTAAACACGGTCATCCAGCGTCCGCTGATCCAGCCGATTCTGCCGATCGCCGAAATGGCGAAAAAACTCGAAGCCGGCGTGGGTGCCCATGAAGCGGGGAAAGGATTGGAGGAAGCCCGGCAGGATGATGTCGAGCACGTCTTTGAGCCTTCCGCGGACGCTGTTCTCGAAGCCCTGCTGCCCCAATACGTTCATTTCCAGGTGTATCATATGTTCCTGGAATCGCGCGCCTCGGAGCACAGCGCGCGGATGGTCGCCATGAAGAATGCAACGGACAACGCCAAGCAGATCATCAAGGACCTGACGCTCGAGTACAACAAAGTCCGGCAAGCCTCGATTACCAACGAACTGCTCGAGATCACAACGGCGCAAATGGCGATGGGGTAAAAATGCCAAAATTGAATTTGAATATCCGTCAGCGGGGTGCGCGAGGTGGAAAAAACCGTCATGGACCCTCGCGCCGGCCCCGAAGACGGGCCGAAACAGCGCAAAAATCGGGCGACATGAAGCAAAGGATGCTGGATTTCTGGAGGCGGCTTTGGATGCTGGATGTTGGCAAAATAGTTGAGAGGAAATTGGAGAAGAAGAAATGAATACAGGCAGGATTGTTCAGGTAATCGGCGCAGTGGTGGACGTGGAATTTTCGGAAGGAAAGCTTCCGCCCCTTTTTCAGGCGCTGGAAGTCGAATTCACGGTCCGCGACAAGCCGGTCAAGCTCATCCTGGAGATCCAGCAGCATCTTGGCGACAACTGGGTCCGCACCATCGCGATGTCCTCGACGGACGGCCTCAAGCGGGGCATGCCGGTGCGTGACACCGGCGACAAGATCACCGTTCCCGTCGGCGAAGGCGTGCTAGGCCGCGTGTTCAACGTGCTCGGCGAGCCTGTCGATGAGCGGGGCCCCGTCAAATTTGAAAAGCGCTACCCAATCCACCGCAAAGCGCCGCTCCTGGTTGACCAGAACGTGACGCCGCAGGTGCTTGAAACGGGCATCAAGGTCATCGATCTGATCTGTCCTTTCGTCAAGGGCGGCAAAGTTGGAGCATTCGGCGGCGCCGGAGTCGGCAAGACCGTCGTCATCATGGAGCTGATCAATAACATTGCCAAGGGCCACGGCGGTTATTCCGTTTTCGCCGGGGTTGGCGAACGCACGCGCGAGGGGAACGATCTCTATACGGAAATGTCGGAAGCGGGCGTGATCGATCAGAAGGATCTTTCCAAATCCAAGGTGGCGCTGGTCTACGGCCAGATGAATGAGCCGCCCGGCGCGCGTCTTCGCGTCGGTCTCTCGGCGCTGGCGATGACCGAGTATTTCCGTGACGAGAAAAACCAGGACGTGTTGTTGTTCATCGACAACGTGTTCCGTTTTTCGCAGGCCGGCTCGGAAGTTTCGGCTCTTCTGGGCCGGACGCCGAGCGCCGTCGGTTACCAGCCGACGCTGGCCGCCGAGATGGGCGATTTGCAGGAACGCATCACCTCTACGAAGAAGGGTTCCATCACCTCGTTCCAGGCCGTGTACGTGCCCGCGGACGACCTCACCGACCCGGCGCCCGCCAACACTTTTGCGCACCTCGACTCGACCATCGTGCTTGAGCGCTCCATCGCCGAGCTCGGCATCTACCCGGCCGTCGATCCGCTTGCCTCGACCTCCAAGGCGCTCGCGCCCGAGATCATTGGCCAGGAGCACTACGACGTGGCGCGCGGCGTCCAGCGCGTGCTCCAGCGCTACAAGGATCTCCAGGATATCATCGCGATCCTCGGAATGGATGAGCTTTCGCCCGAGGACAAGCTGACGGTGTTCCGAGCCCGCAAGATCCAGCGGTTCCTCTCCCAGCCGTTCCACGTTGCCGAGGTGTTCACCGGCACAAAGGGGCAGTATGTTTCGGTCAAGGAGACGGTCCGTGGTTTCAAGGAAATCCTCGAGGGCAAATACGACGACGTGCCCGAGGGGAATTTTTACATGAAGGGCGGCATCGACCAGGTGAAGGAGAAGGTTTAAAGAAAATATGGCCGACAAGTTGAAATTGGAGATTGTGACTCCGGAACAGAGAACCTATTCCGAGGAGGTTGACTACGTCGAGCTGCCCGGAATGATGGGCGACATGGGTGTTTATCCGAACCACGTCCCGCTTTTGACTGAAATCGTTCCAGGTCAATTGAAGGTCAATCGAGATGGCCAGGAATTTCTGCTCGCGGTTGGCAACGGGGTCGTTGAGATCACCGGCCGGAGCGTGTCGGTCTTGACCGACATGGCTGTCAAGGAGACCGACATCGACGAAGCTGCCGTCGAAGCCGCGATCGAGCGCGCGCAAGCCGCAATGTCCGAGAAACTTTCTTCCGAAGAGACGGCGGCCGTTCAAGCGACGTTGTTGAAGTCGCTCGCGCAGCTGAAGGTGAAGAGAAGGAAAAGAAGTTAGTTTTTTTATCTCGCGCAAAGCCGCAAAGACGCGAGGAAAAACCTTTTGACAGGATTTACAGGATTTACAGGATTAACCGGATTCTGTGGCGGCGCTCTATGAGCGCCGAATTTTCAGCCTCAAACCTTTGTTTCGGCGGTCGCAGATCGCCGCTCCAGCAGTTTTCTTGGCGGCTTTGCGCGAGATGACATTGTGTTTTTCCTAGCTTCTTTTCAGATGTTAATTGCTGTTTTTCACGAGTCACCAGTCACCAGCGACGAGCGACTGCCTATCACGGCGCCATGCCAAGCTTCTGCCCGGTGACCATCATCCAGTCGACAAGCCGCGGCGAAATGCGCTGGATGACGTGCATGAATTTGCCGCTCCAGGTGGTGACCACCTGGCGCCGGCGCCTCTCGAGCGCGCGTACGACGATTTGAGCACAACGTTCGGAGGAGGTTGAAAGTGCTTTCGAAAATTCGGTATGAAAATCGATTTCGACCCTGTTCCTGGAAAACTCCGATTTGGTGATACCGGGGCAGAAGGAGCAGACGTGGATGCCGTGCGGGAGGAGTTCGATTCGCATGGCCTCGCTGAAAGCGTGCAGGGCGTGTTTGGTGGCGCAGTAGGCTCCCGATCCGGGCATGGAACGGAACGCGACGACCGATTCCATGTTGACGATCTGGCCGCCGCCACGCCTCTTCATTTCGGGGATGACCGCCTGTGCCATGGCGATCGCTCCAAAGACGTTGGTCTCGAAAACGCTCCGGATCTCGTCCATGGGGAGCTTTTCAAAAACACCCCAGAGACCGTAGCCCGCATTATTGATCAGGATGTCGACTCCGCCGAAGCGGGTCACCGTTCCCTCGAGCAGGCGGGCGATCGCGGCGGGTTCGGTGACGTCGGTCGGAGCGACCATGCACTCGGCGCCGATTTTTTCGATTTCGATTTGAAGCTGGTAGAGTTTTTCGATCGATCGGGCGGCGAGCACCAATTTCGCTTTTTTCCGCGCCAGCTCGAGCGCCACGGCGCGCCCGATGCCCATTGATGCCCCCGTCACGATGACGATTTTATCTTTCAGATGATACATGGTCTATGGGTCATCCTAAGGCGCGAGGCGAGGTCTGGGGCAATTTCTAATTTCTTATTCCTCATTTCTAAGGTCTTTAGAAATCAGAAATTAGGAATGAGAAATGGATTTCCGCTTGATCTCCGTCACGGAGAATTCCTGTTTCAGCTTCACCACCGAGTCTGGCGGACAGACGCCGCGCCAGGAGAGATTGGGGTAGAGGACCGAGCGTCGCCCGATGACGGAGCCGGGATTCAGGACGCAGTTGCAGCCGATTTCGGAGTGGTCGCCGATGATAGCGCCGAACTTCCGAAGGCCCGAGTCGATCCGCTTTCCGTCGCAGTGCACTTCAACGTTGCCGGCAATGAGCTTGACGTTCGAAAGTGTCACGCCGGCGCCGAGATGGGACTTATGGCCGAGAATGGAATCGCCCACGTAGGAAAAGTGCGGGACCGCCGCCTCATCGAAGAGGATGGTGTTCTTGAATTCGCAGCTGTTCCCGATGATGCACCCGTTGCCGGCGATGAAATTCCCTCGAATGTAGGCGCCACTGCGCACCTCGCAGTCGCGGCCGATGTAGGCGGGCCCGCGGATGAGAACATTGGCTTCGATGACCGTCCCTTCGTCAATGAAGACCTCCCCGACAATCGTGGCTCGAGGGTCGACGCGGCCCAGAATGCCGGAGCGGGCCTTGTCGCCGAAGAACGGCTGAATTTCTGCCAGCACCCTCCAGACCGGTCCCGGGCCTTCGAACAGTTCGGGGAATGGAACATGCGACAGGTCCAGGTACTCCTTGGGGGTAAAGCTCATCTCCTGACCCGGGTTTTTCATTTTTTTATCACCGTACTTCGCAGATTTTCGCAGGTGAAACCTGCGGAAAATCTGCGCCGGAACCGGAGCAACGGCATAACAGTAGACGCGAGAAGAGAATGAGGCATGATCATTTGAGTGATCTTAGCCATTCGACGACAACACCCACACCGAAGCCGGTGGCACCCTTCGCCCGGTGAGGCTCCTCCTTGGTCGTCCAGGCGGTTCCCGCGATGTCGAGATGGGCCCAGGGGATGGAGTTCTCGACGAAGGCGCTCAGAAAAGTCGCGGCAGTGCAGGTGCCGCCCTCGCGCCCAGCGGTGTTCTTGACAAATCCGATGTCGCTTTTGACCTTCTCATGGAATTCGGTGTAAAGCGGCAACTGCCAGAGGCGCTCGCCGGACCGCTCAGCCGCCTTCTGCAATTGCGCCAGCAGGCGCGCGTCGTTGCCCATCAGCCCCGCCGCCTCGTTGCCGAGTGCGACGACGCAGGCGCCGGTCAGAGTCGCCAGATCCACGATGGCGCGGGGTTTGAGCCGGCTGGCGTACGTAAGCGCGTCGGAAAGGACAATGCGGCCCTCGGCATCCGTGTTGAGCACCTCGATGTATTTCCCAGAAAGGTTCTTCACCAGGTCGCCTGGACGATAGGCGGAGCTGGAGGGAAGATTTTCAGCGCTCGCGATCAGGCCGGTCACGTTGATTTTCAGCTTGAGCGCTGCGGCCGCGCGAAGGATTCCCAGCACCGCCACGCCGCCGCACTTGTCGAACTTCATTTCATCCATCCGATCGCTTGGTTTGATTGAAATGCCGCCGCTGTCGAAAGTGATTGCCTTGCCGACGATGCAGATGGGCGGGGCGCTCCGGCCGCCGCCGCGGTAGTCGATCCGGATGAACCGGGGCTTGTTGTGGCTTCCACCGCCGACAGCGAGGATGCCGCCGAAGCCCTCCTTCTTCAGCCGCTGTTCATCCCAGATCGTAACGGCGAGTTTGAATTGTTTTCCCAGAGCGGCGGCTTCCTGGGCGAGCGACGCCGGCGTGATCACGTTTGGCGGCTGGTTGGCAATATTCTTGGCATAGCCGATGGCGTCGCCGATGGCGTTCACTTCCTTAAGCGGCGAGGCAACCCGGCCGGCGTGGAGTGTGATTTTGGTTTCTCTCTCGTCCTTTAATCTCGGTTCGGGCTTGTACTGGTCGAAGCGGTACGAGGCGTGAAACGCGGTGATGCCCGCGAGCTGGACAAGAGTCACGGGCGGCAACTTGACGCCATGAAACCCGACGGCCAACGTGGGCCTTTTCTTGGAAAGGGCGGTTTTGATGCCTTGGCCGATCCGGGCGCTGATGGTGGCGGCGTCCAGCTTTGATAGCTCGCCGAGTCCGAAGAACAGAAGCCACTCGGCCTGGAGTCCCTTGGGCCGGTGTATCCAGAGCGCCTCGCCCTTTTTGCCGGCAAACTGTTTTGATTTTTCGAACTCTCGTAAAAAAATGCTGACAGCAGCCGGCAGGTTTCCACAGGTCTTGAGGTTTTCGGGAAAGAAAAGCAGCAAAATATCGGATTTTGAGGAAACTGGCGGTTGCGTGGAGGAATGAATTTGCATAACTTAATGATCTCTAAGGGTTTGGGTCACAACATGCCAACGTGGAATTCGTTTTGGGGCGTAACCGACCCCATTTATTAGGTCGGAGGGGACCTTGAATCAATTAAATTACGCCATCGACTTTTACTTCCCTCCCGAGTGGGTGAAGGGTTCGCTGATTCTTTCGCTCTTTTCGACGCTGGTCCTCATCGGGCTTTTCGCCTACTTGAACCGATACACTCAGCGCAGCTATTTCACCCTATGGATGGGCGCTTGGGGCTTTTATGCGGTCTGGATCATCGGCTGGCTTTATTTCATCCAAACGACCGACAAGGAACACCTCGAGTGGCTGAAACTTCTGGCTCTCGCTGGATGCGCCTTTTTTCTGTTCTGCGGCACGGTCCGTTTTTTGGGCGAAACCCGCGGAAAACGCGAGCTGGCGCTTTTGTTGCTCCTGATTCTCTTTGGAAATTACCTGGCGCGTGATCTTTCCGTCATCCGCTACTGGTTGTCGGTCTTTTTCTTCTGTTTTCTCGCGTTGACGAGCTGGTGTACAGCAGCCTGCTACTTTCGCAGGCGGATTCAGGAAAAATACATCGGTGCCTGGCTGATGACGGTCGGCTTTCTTCTCTGGGGCATCCAGATGCTGGCTTATCCGTTCCTGGAGCAAAACCCCTTCTACCGGTCGACGGTTTTTGTCACCGCCTCGGTGATCGAGCTTGAGATGGCCGTCGCGATGATCATCCTGGTGCTTGAAGAGACGCGCCGCGAAACCAAATACCTGCGCGCGCAGATGAAGACGACGATCCGGGAGACCCGCTCGCTCAAGAGGCGCGCCCAGGTGACCGAGCAGAAGTACGTCAACCTCTTCGATCATGCCTCCGACGCGATCTTTGTATGCGATCCCACGACGCTGGGCGTCGAGGATGCAAACCGTTCCGCCGAAAAACTCACCGGCTATCCGAAATGGGAGCTCCAGAAGCTGAATCTGATGTCGCTTTGCCCATGGCTGCGCGGCAAGGAGAAGGAGGTCGTCGAGGATCCGGCCAAGTTACAGGGCCTGCTCGAGTTGATCGGAAACCTGCCGATCGAGCGCAAAGATGGCGGCATCACTTTTGCGGAGGGGGCGGCCTCGCTCATGCGCAACAACGGCGGCTCGACGGTGGAGCTTTACCTGCGCGAGGTGACGGAGATGCGCGTGCTTGAGCAAAAGTTGCAGCAGGCGGAAAAGCTCTCTGCGCTTGGCCAGCTGATCTCCGGCGTCGCCCACGAGTTGAACAATCCGCTTTCAGTCATCGTCGGCTATGCACAGCTGATCTCACAGCGGCCGCATGTCGATGAAAAGACCCGCGGCGACCTGGTCAAAGTCCAGCACGAAAGCGAGCGCGCGGCGCGGATCGTCAGGAATTTCCTTGCCTTCGCGCGACGCCAGCCGGCTGAGAAAAAGCCGCTCGATGTCAACGACGTGATCAAATCATGCCTCGAACTGCGCGAATATGAACTCCGGGCTTCGGGCGTGACGATCTACAAGGATTTCGCGAGCGACCTGCCGGGGTGTTACGCTGATGCGATCCAGCTGGAGCAAGTCTTCCTGAATTTGATCAACAACGCGGTGCACGCGATGGAGGAAACCAAGAAGAAAGAGCTCCGGATCAGGACGGAGGCAGTCGAATCGATCGTGCGCGTCCAGATCATCGACAACGGGCGCGGGATCCCGAAGGAGATGATGGGCCGCATCTTCGATCCGTTTTTCACCACGAAGGGCGAGGGTGAGGGAACGGGACTGGGACTTTCGATCTCCTACAGCATCGTCAAGAACCATCTCGGCCATCTCTACGTCGAAAGCAGCCCTGAGCGAGGGTCCACCTTCACGGTCGAGCTTCCCGCGGTTTGCCGCCTGCCGGCGGAGCAGGAAAACAAAACGGAGAAGTGGCAGGGATTGAAGAATCTCAAGAACCTGCCCGAGCGCTACCATGTGCTCGTCATCGACGATGAAGTGTCGATCCAGGACCTTTTTTGCGAGCTGCTGCCCGATGAAAAATTTTATGTGGAAGGCGCAACGAATGGCGAGACCGGCTATCGCCTGCTGCAGCACAAGGATTTCGATCTGATCATCTGCGATTTGAAAATGGCGCCGATGGACGGCCGCGCACTGTTCGAGAAAATTGTCGCCGAAAAATCGCACCTTAAAAAACGGTTCATCTTCATCACCGGTGACACGAACTCCCCCGAGACGCTGAAATTTCTCGACTCGACCGGCACCGTGTGGATTGCCAAACCCTTCCGGCTGGCCCAGTTGGAGGATTTGATCGTCGGGCGCCTTTCGCACTCCCCCACGGCCCAATAAAGAGCTTCTGGACGTGCACCCTGGAATCCCGTAGGTTAAAGGAGTGATCACACTCAGCGAAAAAGCCGCCCTTCAGATCAGGCAGCTCGTCCAGTCGCGAGGCGGGGGGGATGCCCTCCGGCTCAGCGTGGACAGTGGCGGTTGTTCCGGGATGCAGTACAACCTTGGTTTGGGCACCAAACGGGAAGGCGACGAAGTGGTCGTGCGCGACGGCGCCCAGCTGGTGATTGACCGGGAAAGCTTGAAGTATCTTGGCGATTCCGTGGTCGATTACGACGACAGTCTGTCCGGCGCAGGGTTTCGGATTGTCAATTCCAACGCCGAGCGTTCCTGCGGCTGCGGTAAGTCGTTCGAGCCCAACCGACAATCGTAGGTCGAAGGTCGAATTCCGTAGCGGCCCGGCGGCCGCATATCAGGGTTTGACTACGACATTCCACATTCGATATTCTACCTTCGAATTTCGACAGGGGAGCCCGGCGGTTGCCGGGCTGAGAGGGCTGTGGAAGACAGCAGCCGACCCTTTGAACCTGATGCGGGTCATGCCGACGCAGGGAGTCCGAGCTTAAAACGTTCCGACTTTCCTGCCGGAACGTTTTTTTATTTAACAGGGGGTTCGTGATGATTCAGCCAGCCGATCCAAAAAATGGGGACGAAAATTCGAGCACGCAGTTGCCGAACAGCCGAAGAGTTTATGTGGAGAGCTCGCGTCCCGGAGTCCGGGTTCCATTCCGCGAGGTGGCGCTTTCGCCCACGCGCGACGCCAAAGGTGCCGTCGTGGAGGTCAACGAGCCGGTGCGCCTGTATGATTGCAGCGGGCCGTGGGGCGATCCTGCGATCCCGTGCGACGTGAAGACGGGTTTGCCTGCCCTCCGCCGTCCGTGGGTGCTGGCTCGCGGCGACGTCGATGAGTATGAGGGACGGAAGATCCAGCCGATGGATAACGGCTATCTGTCGCCGATCCACGCGAAGTTCGCGAGCCAGCGGGAGGCTGGAAACCGGCTTCAGCCTTTTCCGGGCCTGAGACGCAAGCCGCTTCGGGCGAAGAGCGGATGCACCGTCACGCAGTTCCACTATGCCCGGAAGGGAATTGTCACGCCGGAGATGGAATTCGTCGCGATTCGCGAAAATTTGGGACGGCAGGCCGCCTATGAATCCGTTCACAATGCCAAGGGTGCCCGCAACGTTCTGAATCAGCAGCACCCGGGTGAGTCGTGGGGCGCGTCGATTCCAAAGTGGATGACGCCGGAATTCGTCCGCGACGAAGTGGCGAGGGGGCGCGCCATCATCCCGTTGAATATCAACCATCCGGAAAGCGAGCCGATGATCATCGGGCGCAACTTTCTGGTAAAGATCAACGCCAATATTGGCAACTCCGCGGTGGCTTCGAGCATCGAGGAGGAGGTCGAGAAGATGCGCTGGGCGGCCAAGTGGGGCGCTGACACGGTGATGGACCTCTCCACGGGTAAGAATATTCACGAAACGCGCGAGTGGATCCTGCGCAACGCCCCGGTACCGATCGGAACAGTCCCCATCTATCAGGCGCTGGAAAAGGTGGGTGGCCGCGCCGAGGAGCTCACATGGGACGTTTACCGCGACACTTTGATCGAACAGGCGGAACAGGGTGTCGATTATTTCACCATCCATGCGGGCGTCCTTCTGCGCTACATCCCGCTGACAGCCCGCCGGACCTGCGGCATCGTCAGCCGCGGCGGCAGCATCCTGGCCAAATGGTGCCTTGCCCATCACCAGGAAAACTTCGTCTACGCGCACTTCCGCGAGATCTGCGAGATCATGAGGGCGTACGACATTTCTTTTTCTCTGGGCGATGGCCTGCGCCCAGGCGCGATCGCCGACGCCAACGACGACGCGCAGATCGGCGAATTGGAAACGCTCGGTGAGTTGACGAAGATCGCCTGGGAGCATGACTGCCAGGTGATGATCGAGGGCCCCGGCCACGTGCCGATGCAGCTCATCCAGTCGAACATGGAGCTGGAGTTGAAGCACTGCCGTGAAGCGCCCTTCTATACGCTTGGACCGCTGACAACCGACGTCGCGCCAGGTTACGATCACATTACCAGCGGTATCGGCGCCGCGATGATCGGATGGTTTGGCTGCGCGATGCTATGCTATGTGACTCCGAAGGAGCACCTCGGCCTGCCCGATAAAAAGGATGTGAAGGATGGTGTGATGGCATACAAGATCGCCGCGCACGCGGCCGACCTCGCCAAGGGACATCCCGGCGCCCAGCATTGGGACAATGCGCTGTCGAAGGCGCGGTTCGAGTTCCGCTGGGAGGACCAGTTCAATTTGTCGCTCGACCCGGTCACGGCGCGTGAGTTTCATGATGAAACCTTGCCGCAGGATGGGGCCAAAACGGCGCATTTTTGCTCGATGTGCGGGCCCCATTTTTGCAGCATGAAGATCACCGAAGACGTCCGCCAATACGCGGCGCAAAAGGGTCTGGACGAGAAGGCGGCGCTTGCCGAAGGAATGAAGGAAAAGAGCGAGGAATTCCGCAGAAAAGGCGCCGAGATCTATACCGCAGGTCTTGAAGATCGCGCCACCGTGTGATAAAGTTGCTGTTTCAAGAACGAGGGCATTTGAATTCCATGGCAGCATTCAGGACGGACCGTCCAAGAAGAAGAGAGCCGCGGACCACGCGCTGGGCGAAAGTCCGCTCGCAGGGCAAGTCCCATTTTGTATGGTACTATGGCGTGCTTGGCGTCGGAGTCCCCATCGCCGTCTTCAAAATCGTCTTCGACCTCTCCGACCGGGGGGATTTCCCGCTGCTGAGCCTCCTGCTGAACATTATCCTTCTGCCCATTTGTGGGCTGTTGATCGGTTTTCTCACTTGGAGCATCTCCGAGCGAAAATACCAGCGAAGACAGCAGAGGCGGGACAGCGAGCAAATCGGCCGGGTGGTTTAGCCCATTTTGTTGGTTAGCCCGGTCTTAAACCCCTCCCACCCACTCCGGTTTTCCTCCAAAATCGGCTCATACACTTTCAAAAACGATTCGAAATCCTTAAACCCCATGTGTCGGGCGAGGATCCACTGTTGTTCCTCGTCGCGCGGGATGCTGGATTCCTCGGTAAGGTGGAAGCGGCGGAGCGAGAATTCCATCTTGCGAAGGAAAAGATAATTTTCAACGAGCCGGTCGGCGCAATGAAGACGGAGGATCTGGATGGTGTTGGTGTCGCGCCAGACGGGGTCCCGGCAGCCGTTGAGCAATTGCAACGTCTGCGCCATGAATTCGAGATCCACCAGGCCGCCTTTGCCCGTTTTATAGTCGGCGGTAAATCGTGGCTCGGGGATTGTGGATCGGGGATCGTGGCCCTTGGTGGATCGCTCGCTTTCAATCCGTTGACGCATCGAAAAGATTTCCGCCAGCTCCCGGGCGTCGATGGGACGGCGGTAGATGGTTTCTTCGATAAGCGCCTCAAATTGGGCGCGAACCTCCGGATCGCCTGTGACCGGCCTCGCGCGCGTCAGCGCCAGCTTCTCCCAGAACTGGGCCTTTCCGGCGTAGTAGTCACGATAGGTGGAGAGGGGGACGGAGAGAAGCCCGTCGCTGCCGTAGGGCCGCAAGCGCGCGTCCATGGGAAAGACGATCCCGTCCTCGGTGGTTTCGTTCATGATCTTGAGGATCCGGACCGCCTTCCTGACATCCTCACCGACGAAGGTGATGTCGAGATCCGAACCGTTCGAAAGCTCCTTGCCTCCGAACTTTCCCATGGCGATGACAGCGAAATCCTTCGGGGCTTCCACCGCGGCCGCCGCCTCTGTCAGACAGACCTCGGCCAACTCGGACCACTCCTGCATGGTGACGTTGAGGCCCGCTTTGCCCATCATGGCGCGAAGCTCGATTCGCAACAATTCGCTCCGTTTGGTTAAGCGCAGGACCTTTTCGAGCGGCAGGCCCGCATCCGTCATCGCCCGGATCTCGCGGGCGACGTCAGCCGGTGTCTTTTGGTAGTCGAGTGTGCCAGTGAGGGCGATATCCTCGATAAACTCGGGGTGGCGGATGATGGTGTCGGTCAGATACCGGCTGTTGTCGAAGATCAAAAAGAGGATCTCCAAAAGTTTTGGCCGGCGAAGGAGGATTTCAAACAGTGCGGAGCGTGTTCCGTAGGCTTCGGTGAAGCGCTCGAGCTGTTTGAGGCAAAGATCGGGACGGGCCTCGCGCGGCAGCTGCTCACGGATGATCGGCCAGAGACGGCTGAAGAGAATTTTTGTCCGGGAGGAAGTGTGGACGAACTTGGGGCCGTGGGAAAGGGCCAGAAGCGTCTGATAAGCGTCCGTATGGTCCTTGAAGCCGCAGGCCGCCAGATCTCGCAAAACTGATTCGGACGGCTCTGGGGGCCAATCGAGCGTGACGGCGGGCCGGACCGAAACCTCCCCGAGCAGGCTGGAGAAGACTTTGCGCACGCGATTTTGATGCTCTTTGAACTCGGAGACGAACGCTTCGGCCGATGAGTAACCCAGACTTTGAAAAAGGTCGGGCGATTTTTCCCAGCCGGGAGGCAGGGTGTGCGTCTGGAGATCATAGCGCATCTGAAGCCGGTGCTCCACCATGCGGAAACAGCGGTAGGCGCGGACCAGCTCCTGAAGAGTTTCGCGGGCGAGCAGCTCGGTGCGGTGGAGCGCTTGCAGGCTCTTGAGCGTGCCTGTTTCGTGAAGAAACGGCTGGCGCGCACCGTGAAGCAGCTGGAGCGATTGAGTGATGAACTCGATCTCACGAATCCCTCCGCGGCCCAGCTTGACATGCCTTTCCAAGGCATCGGGGCCGACGATCTCGGCCTCGATGCGTTTCTTGATCTGGTCAATTTCATCGAAGACATCGGGAGAAATGGAGCGCGGATAGATGAACGGCTGGAGCCGCTGGCAGAATTCATACGCGAGCTCGTGTTCGCCGGCGACACCGCGCGCCTTGCCGAGCGCAAGGCGCTCCCATGTTTCACCAAAGGCGGCGTAATAGTGTTCGCAGCTGTCGAGTGAGTGGACGATCGGGCCGGAACTCCCTTCCGGCCTCAGCCGCAGGTCGACGCGGAAGAGACTGCCGTGCGTGTCCATCCGCGTGAGTTCCTGCGTAAGTGATTGTGCCAGGCGGCCGAACCATTCATGGTGCGTGATGCGCCCGGCCTGGCCCTCCTCCTCATAAATATAGATGAGGTCGATGTCCGAGTTGTAGTTGAGTTCGCGGCCGCCGAGCTTGCCGAGGCCGAGGACGGCGAAAGGTGTTTTTGGCGCAGGGAGCTTCGCGGCGAGTCCTTCCCGGACCGTGTCGAGGGCCGACTGGACGCAGACCGATGCCATCGTCGAAAGTTCCGACATGATTTCTTCGACGGGCGCCTTGTTCAGAAGATCCCGGACTGCAATTCGGAAAAATTCGCGTCGTTTCCAGAGGCGAAGGCGCGTGAGCGGATCGTTTCCTGATTCGAGGCTTGCCTCCGGCCGGCCCTCCGGCGGGCGGACGAAATTCGCGCACGCATTTCGGACCTGAACTTCGGTCTGTCCGTGCTCGAGCAAGCCTGCTTGGAGGAGCTCTTTCAAGTAGCCGGGGTTCGACAGAAGAAACTCCCCCTGGGCTGGAGCGAAGCGGAACAGGCGCTCGAGAATCTCACGAGTTTCGGCGGTGTCGGGGGGGCGGCGTTCTTTCGGAAGCCCGGCCACCACCTCCTGCCAGCGTTCCAGCAAGGCGGACATTTCCCGAAGCTATCATGCCGGCCCGTGACGCGTGAAGCGTGAAGCGAAGCGATTGATGAAGTTTTGCGAGCGACGACCGACCGCGTTAGGCGACGCGTTTGGCGCTCAAACGCTCGCGCGCCTCATCGAGGATCCGGCGTTCGTCCTCGGTCAGGCTGGACATGCCCCTCTCGGCGATCTTGTCGAGAATGGGGTCGACCTTCTGATGGATGAAGTCCGTCCTCGAAATGGCCCGTTCGACGTGCCGGCGGGATGCGCTCGAAGACATCTTCCGTGAGCCGATGGTCATGTCGACCCGCCACTGGTAGCTGAGGATCTTGAGATAAGCGATGCCGGCGAGGATGCCCCCGAGATGCGCCATATGCGCAACTGTGTTCGACGGAAAGACGATGAAGTAGACTGCGATCGCGGTCAGGATTATGCCGAGAAACTTTGCCCGGAGCCCGCCTAGCAATGCGATGGGGCGCTCCGGAAACATCGTGATAAAGCCGAAGATCGTCGCGAACACGCCGCCCGAGCATCCCATCAGAACCAGCGTTGGATTGCCCGCCTTCAGATGCTCCGCTCCGAGCCAGAGCAGGCCGCCGGTCAGGATACCGGTGAAAAAGAGACCGAGGAAGTGCCGGACGCCGATCTGGTACTCCACTTCGTAGGCGACCAGATACAGGAGGAATGAGTTGAGCAGAAGATGCATGATATCCTGATGCAGGAAGCCATAGCTCAAAAGCTGCCAGACGTATGCCTTCCGGATCCCCGTGATGCTCAGCGCGAACATTTCGTTGAACGTCGTCAACGGCACCGCCTGCGCAAGCTGGAAGATCGACTGCACGACGAAGACGCAGAGGAACGACGTGAATAACCAGATGAAGCCGGGCGTGGGACGAGTCACCCAGCCCCAGACATTCTGGTAAGGGGTGCGGGAAACCATATTTTAAGGTAAGTGATCCCGACTTCTTTTCAACCGGAATGAACCGGCGCTTTCAGCAATTTTTCCGAAGAATGAAAACTTTTCTTTGCGAACTGGCCGTTTCAGCGCGTTTTATTCCTTGTTTCACTTGTTTTCCAGCCTGGAGCCTTTCGCAAAATGACATCTCGACCGAAGCTGGAGCGAGGAATATGCAAGAATCCGATGTTTTCCCTGCAGAAAGAATGGGTCGGCTGGGACTCGAACCCAGGACCAATGCCTTAAAAGGGCACTGCTCTACCAGCTGAGCTACCGACCCAAGGATAAAGATTCGGAGACGTTGCCATACCCATTTGGATGAGTCAAAAATAAATCTTTCTTCCGGATAGGCTCTGCATCGCCGTGCCGCAGGCATGGAGTGGATTTGGGTTGCGATATTCGATATTCAATCTACGATCTTCGAGAATATGGCCATATTCGACAAACAGAAAAAGACTGAAGCGGGTCAGACGCCGTCCAAGGCGGCTGCCGCTCCGGTCGAAACGCCCGAACTCTACCTCCAGACGGTCAGCATGATGGCGAATATGCTCATCAGCAATACCGCCGCGATGCTTGGCAAGGTGCCTCATCCCGATTCCGGCCAAACCTTCCGGAATCTCGAGGCGGCGGAGCTCCTGATCGACCTTCTTCAGACCCTGCGGGAGAAAAGCATGTCCAGGCTGCCTCCGGAGGCGCAGCAACAGATTGGCCGGGCTATTTCTGATTTGCAGATGCTTTACGTCGAGGAGGCGTCTGTCAGCGGCGAATTTTCCAAGGCCAACGAGATGCGCAAGGAAGCCGAGTCTACGGACAAGGAACTCGAGCAAGTCCAGAAGCAGGCGACAGCGGCGCCTGCTGTGAAAGCTCCCGAACCAGCCTTTTCCGCAGCGAAGCCTCTTTCTCCGGCGCCGGCGGAGGCCAAGTCATCAGAACCCGATTCGAA
>JAHFSZ010000023.1:0-16268 GCA_023265515.1 Verrucomicrobiota bacterium | reverse complement strand
AGCAAGTCCAGAAGCAGGCGACAGCGGCGCCTGCTGTGAAAGCTCCCGAACCAGCCTTTTCCGCAGCGAAGCCTCTTTCTCCGGCGCCGGCGGAGGCCAAGTCATCAGAACCCGATTCGAAAGATTCTGCTGAGAGCAAGGTAAAGTTCACAAAGAAGTACGAGTAACGATCTCGCGCCGATCCAGTCGAATTTCATCGTTTGTCTTGTGCGCGGTCTCAGTCATCCGGCAGCTGCCGGACTCCCTCGTCGCGGACTCGCCAAGCCTCGAACTCCTCGCTTCTCTTTGCGACATTCGGTTATTCTCTAGAGGCTATCCCAAAACCTAAAAAGACGTTGAAAAGTCATTTTTCTCACACAGAGGACACAGAGAAAAAACATTTCGGCCCATCCCGCGACCGCGGGATGAGTGTCTTCATTTGTAGCGGCGCTCTCCGAGCGCCGACGGCGGTCGGGAGACCGCCGCTACAGAACATCGTGAAATTCAGACTACCGGAAATCGGGCCGATCCCCTTTCCAGCTTCGCCGGAGATGGTGCGGCAAAATCGGCCCCTCAGCGATTTTGCCGCAAAAAAAATCTCTCCGTGACCTCCGTGTCTCTGTGTGAAATTAAAAGGTCTTTTAAATCGCAATTCCCGCGGAACAGTCATGAGGTTCCACAAATCATACATAAAAGCAGTTTTGGGATGGGTTCTAGTTGCTCCCCGTGAAAAAAACTCACCAAAAATCCCACCTCTGGGTTTTGAGCACGTAGATTCCCAGCGCAAGATTGGCAACGGCGTGGGCAACGATAGCGTCACCCAGGCGTTTCTTCCACAACACGTAGCCGTGAAATACAAGACCGGCGAGGATTCCTGGAAGCCATTCGAGGTGGCCGAGCGCGAACAACCCCGTTGTGATGACAAGGGAAGGCCAGCTGAACGCGCCCACCGGAATTCGCATGAAATTTGGATCGATGATCCATCGCGCCATCCACGAACGGAAAAAGAGCTCCTCCATGATCGGCACGACGAGGACAGCGCCTGCGAGCCGGAAGAAAACGATCAGGATGTTAAGAGAGTGGTTCGACATTTGGATGGGATCGAATCCGACGCGCATCCCAAGCAGCGGATAGGAGTCGTCCAGTCCCACCCATGCGATGATGACGAGAATCCCCGCCAACGGCGCACTCCAGTGAAAGCGAAAATTGAGTTCCACATAATACTTCCGAAAATGCCACAACAAACAGGCCGTGATCACCGTTTTGGCGGCGTAGAAGATATATCCCGCCCCAGGCAAAATGGTTCGCGGGATGATCGTCGGAAGCCAAGTCAGAACGACGAAGACGATGAACGGGATGTAGTGCCCATGCCCGGGGTATTTTTGCGGGTTCTGGCTTGAAGCTTGGGAGGACATCAGGCCGAAAGGGAGACGCTACTTTGGTTTGACGATCGAGACAACGAACTTGTCTTTGCTGAGATACGTCTGAGCCGTCTTTTTAACGTCCTCCAGGGTGACCGCCTGGTATTTCGCCTCCTGCTCCTGGTAGGCGTTGAAGCCGAGGCCGTATAATTCATCGAGGGCCGATTGTGTGGCGAGCTCACCGATGTTCTGGCGCTGCATTTGCCGCTCGCCCAGGATCACGTTCTTGGCTTTGGCAAGCTCTTCCACCGTGATCCCCTGCGCCCGGACCTTGTCGATCTCATTGAAAATTTCCTTTTCGGCCTCGTCCGACTTGCCCGGCTCGGTGCCAATGTAGAAGTAGATAAACCCGGGGGCGAGCCCAAGGAATTCGTTCACTCCAACGTAATAACAGAGCGCCAATTGGTCGCGAAGGCGTGTGAAGAGCCGCGAACCCATACCGGAAACCGCCGTGTTCATGACTTCGATGGCGAAGCGGTCGGGGTTCTTGATGTCGACGGCCGGGTAGCCGATGATGATGACGGCCTGCTCCTTGTCCTCGTTCTGAACCGCGCGCACGGCTTTGGTCAGCGGCGGCGGATTCAAGTCTGGCGTCTTTGACCCGCCCGGCTTGAGGTCGCCGAAGTCCTTCTCAATGAGTTGCTGGATTTGTGTTGGATCGATGTCCCCGAAAATGGCGAGAACCATGTTGCCGGGAACAGCGACACCTTTGTAGAAGTTGACGACGTCCTTCGGCTTGAGCTTGGAGACGGACACTTCAGTGCCAAGTCCATTCAACGCATAGGGGTGTGTTCCGAACAGGTTCTTCTTGGTGAGGTTGATGGCGGTCTTGATGATCTGCTCCTTTTCATGGGCGATCTCCGCCAGTTGCATCTTCTTTTCGCGGTCGACAGACTCGGCGCTGAATGTGGAGTTCTTCAGCACGTCGGCGAGAATGTCGATGGCCAAGGCGGTGTCTTCTTTGAGCACCTCGATGGAGATTCCCATGCTGTTGTTCCCCGAGAAGGCGCTGATGCTGCCACCGACGTTCTCGAGCGCGCGGACGATCTCCTCGGCGGAGCGGGTTTTCGTTCCCTTGAGCAAGACCTTGGAAAGGAGGTTGCTGACGCCGTTGTTCTCCGCGTTCTCGAGAAGCAGGCCGGACCTCATCACCAGCCGGAAATCCACAAACGGGAGCCGGCGGTCGGACTTGGTCAGGAGGGTAAGGCCGTTTTTGAGCGTCACCTTTTGGATTTTGGAATCCACCTCGGCCGCCACCGTTGGCGAGGCCTTCCTTCCGGCGCCCTTGGGGTTGACGATGACCGTGGTAAGCCGGTCTCGATCGAAATATTTTTGCGCCACCCTGCGGATGTCATGAGCGGTCACCTTTTGAATCTGCGAAAGGTAGTAGGCGCCGTAATGAGTATCACCGAGCAAAACCTCGCCCGCGCCCAGCTCCTGAGCCTGGCCGCTCATGGTTTTCTGGCTGGCAAGGTGGTTGGTGACGCTCTGCCGGATCGCCTTGTTGAGTTCCTCCCGGGAGACAGGTGCGGTCTTGAATCGATCCAGTTCATTCAGGATGGCGTCCTTCGCCGCTTCCACCTTGCCGGGGTCCACCGTCGCGCTGACGCCGAAAAGGCCGCGGAAGGACGGTGTGTGCGACCAGGCCTCGACATCGTGGACAAGGCCGCTTTTCTCGCGCAACTCCTGGTAGAGCCGTGAGGAGCGTCCCTGGCCGGCGATGATGGACAGCACATCCAGCGGATAGGTGTCCAGATCGCGGAAATCGGTCGTCTGGTAGGCGAGGTGGAGACGGGAAAGCTCGGAAGGCATTTCCTCGATGTGCTCGCGCGCCGTGATTTGGAGAGGCTCATCGGGAATGACGGATGGCTCGATCGACTTGCGCTTCCAGTCCTTGGTGAGCGTCTCGACCTGTTTGCGGACGGCGTCAGGATCAATATCGCCGACAACGATGAAGACGATATTGTTCGGGAGGTAGCGCTCCTTGTAATAGTCGAACACCTGCTCGCGGGAGAGCTGGAGATAAATGTCGGTGTAGCCGATGATCGGGTGGCGATAGGGATGCGTCGTGTACGCCGTGGAAAAGAGAAGCTCGCTGGCCGCGCGGTCCGGATTGTCGCGGTTCATCGCCATCTCACGGAGGATGACCTGCTGCTCGAGTTTGTATTCATCGGGCGGGAGCGTTGCGTTCATGAGCGCGTCGAGGATGATGTCGACGGCCATCTCGGTGCCGAGGCTGCTGCCAGGCTTGCCGCCGTCCTTGGGGATGTCGATGTGGAAGACGGTCCGGTCCCATGAGGTGTAGGCGTTGATGTCGCCGCCGTGCTGTTCGACCTGCTTGGCAATCTCCGTGGATTTGCGCTTCTGCGTTCCCTTGAAGAGCATGTGCTCGAGAATGTGGGAAAGACCGGCGCCCATGTGTTTTGCCTCGTCGATGGACCCGGTCTTGACCCAGCCTTGCACCGAGACGACGGGGGCGCTGCGGTCGACTTTCATGATGAGCGTCAGCCCGTTGGGCAGAACGTCCTTGATGTCGGAGTCGTCACGGGGGACTGCGACCGGGGAGGACGCGGCGGGTCTGAACTGGGTCTGCTTCGGCTGCATCGGGGCTGATTCCTTGCTACAAGAAGCTAACATAGCCAGCGAAAGCAGGATTCCCAAATGAAAAAAAGCGCGCGGGGGAGGCATCCGAGACCTGAGTTGGCGGGTTTGGGGCAGAAAAGCAAGAACTGATGGCCGCAAAAAACGGCTCTACTGGGAGATGTTGGATTTTTTCGCGGGGCGTCCTGTCTCGGGCGCCGGTTTCACCTGGCGCGTCAGCGAAGTTTTGACCTGGGCGGACCGGGAAGGCCGGAACGGCGCGACAAATGCCTCCTGGAAATCGTAGCCGCTCTGAAAATCCTCGCGCCGGTCCTGGTCGGTTTTGCCGAGAACGCCTTTCTCGACGAGATTGAAGACGATGTCGCCAAAGTTCGCGCAGTTGCAGACGCCCCATGAGGCGAGGACGGTGATGGCCATCGGGCCGTATTCCTTCAGCGCGTGCTCGCGGATTCCCTCGAGCAGTTCCTGGCCGGAGACATGGCGGGCCTCGTTCCTGTTTCGGTCCTTTTTGAGGGTTTTGATGGTATGGTCGAGGGCCTCGCGGACGAACACGTAGGCTTCCCGGTCATAACGGCGGTCTTCGGCGACGATCTGATCGAGGGTTTCTTGAAATGACAGCTTTTGCATGAAGCGTCGCCTTCTGGGTTGGTCGGAATCTTTAACGAACCGTCCGGGTCTTCACACTCCTGCTAGAATCTACTTCACGTGTTTCCATTTTGTCACGAAAAATTCGAACCATGAATCCGATGAATAAAGTCGCAATGATAAAAATCAGAACCACTCGTTCCTGTTTTGTCAACGCAAACATTTTTCTGGTGGGTTGTTTTTATGCGACGATGTTGACCAGCCGTTTGGGAACGACAATCACTTTCTTCGGAGACCTGCCTTCGAGCAAACGCTGGATCTTTTCGCTGGCGAGCGCCGCCTTCTCGAGTTCTGCCTGTCCAATATCGGCCGGCAGGAGGATGCGGGCGCGGACCTTCCCATTGATCTGAACCACGTATTCGATTTCTGTTTCAATCAGCAGGCTTTCGTCGTACGCCGGCCAGGATTCCGAACAGAGCAGGGATGAGCGCCCCGCGTTCAGGCGCTGCCAGAGCTCTTCGGCCAGGTGGGGCGCGAAGGGGGAGAGCAGCTTCAGGAATCCCTCCAGGACCAACCGGGGGCGGCTTTCCCATTTCGAAGCCTCGTTGACGAAGATCATCATTTCAGAAATGGCGGTGTTAAACGACATCGATTCGAGGTCGAGCGTCACCTTGCGAATCGTTTTGTGAAGAAGCCTCAACTCGTCGCCCGCGGCCTGTCGCTCGACGATCGAACCGGAGATCTTGATTTGGCGGAAAGCATTGCCGGCATCACCATCGGTCGCGGCCTGCTCGAACTCTTCGAACGACTTTTCGTCCACGAACAACTTCCAGACGCGGCCGAGGAAACGGTAAGTGCCCTCGACGCCCTGCGTCGACCACGGCTTGGTTGCCTGGAGCGGGCCCAAGAACATTTCATAAAGGCGGAACGCGTCGGCGCCGTAGCCGCGGACGACGTCATCCGGATTGATCACATTGCCGCGGGCCTTGCTCATCTTCTGGCCGTCCTCGCCGAGGATCATCCCTTGGTTGACCAGCTTCAGGAACGGCTCGAGTGTTGACACATGGCCCAGGTCAAACAGGACCTTGTGCCAGAATCGGGAGTAGAGCAGGTGGAGAACTGCATGCTCCGCGCCACCGACGTAAAGGTCAACCGGCATCCAATATTTTTCCTTTGGCTTTGCCACGAAGACCGAATCATTCTTCGGGTCGATGAAGCGCAGATAGTACCAGCACGACCCGGCCCACTGGGGCATTGTATTGGTTTCGCGCGTCGCGGGACCGCCGCAGGCCGGGCACTTGACATTCACCCAATCGATCGCCTTGGCGAGCGGCGGCTCGGCATTGCCGGCGGGCGTGTAGTCCTTCATCTCCGGCAAGCGCAGTGGCAATTCGCTTTCCGGCAACGGCACGGTCCCGCATTTTTTGCAGTGGACGATCGGAATTGGCTCGCCCCAGTAGCGCTGGCGCGAGAAGAGCCAGTCCCGAAGTTTAAACTGGACGGCGGCCTTGCCAAGACCGCGGTCTGCGAGCCAGGCGGTGATTTTCTTTTTTGCTTTTGGCGTCGGCAGTCCGTCGAGCGGCCCCGAGTTGATCGCGGTACCGTCGCCGGTAAAGCCTTCGGAGTCGCCCCCCTCGGGCGGCTGGACAACCAAACGGACTGGCAGATTGAATTTTCGCGCAAACTCCAGATCTCGCGCGTCATGGGCCGGCACCGCCATGATCGCCCCGGTGCCGTAGCCCATCATTACGTAATCAGCGACCCAGACCGGAATCTTTTCGTCGTTGACCGGGTTGATGGCCGTCGCGCCGGTGAAGACGCCCGTCTTTTCTTTGGCAAGGTCGGTGCGCTCGAGCTCGCTCTTGCGCGCCGAAGCGGTGCGGTAGGCGTCGACCGTCTTGCGCTGGGCGGCTGTGGTCAGTTGATCCACCAGCGGATGCTCGGGAGCCAGTACCATATAGGTGGCGCCAAACAAGGTATCCGGCCGTGTCGTGAACACTTCAATTCTGAGTTCTGAGTTCTGAATCCTGAATTCTACTGTTGCCCCTTCGCTCCGGCCGATCCAATTGCGCTGCTGCTCCTTGATTGCCTCCGGCCACTGCGTCAATTCCAAGTCCTGGAGAAGTCGCTCAGCGTAGGCCGTGATCTTGAGGATCCACTGGCGCAGGGGGCGCCGGTAGACATTCGGATGGCCTTTTCGTTCACAGGTGCCATCCGCGCGGACCTCCTCGTTGGCGAGCACGGCCATGCACCCGTCGCACCACCAGACGGGCACTTCGGCCTCGTAGGCGAGCCCTTTTTTGAAGAGCTGGAGAAAAATCCACTGGGTCCAGCGGTAGTATTGCGGGTCCGTGGTATCCACTTCCCGATTCCAGTCGTAGGAGAAGCCAAGCATCTGAATCTGCCGGCGGAACGTGTTGATGTTTTTTAGGGTGGTTTGCGCGGGGTGCGTTCCCGTATCGATGGCGTGCTGTTCGGCGGGCAGGCCAAACGCATCCCAGCCCATTGGATGCAGGACATTGAAGCCGCGCATGCGTCGATAGCGGGCGAGCATGTCCGTGGCCGTGTAGCCCAGCGGGTGGCCGACATGGAGTCCCGCGCCCGACGGGTAGGGGAACATGTCGAGGATGTAATATTTGGGTTTTTCGGCGCCGGGCTCGCCTGGATCGGACGCGCGAAATGCCCCACGGTCGAGCCAGGTCTTTTGCCACTTGGCTTCGATCAGATGGAATGGATAGAGTTTCCTCACTGGAATGGCGAACGTGAAGAATCGATCCCGGCAGAGCAAGAAAAAACACCGGCGTCGGCGGTGGGTTTTGCTCGCGGCGACGGGCAACCGCCACAAGGTCAGAGAGATCGCGCGGATTCTCGGCCGCCGCTTCCGGGTGTTCGGTCTGGAACGCTTGACCGAAGTTCCCCGGATCGTTGAGAGAGGACGGACGTTTGACGCGAATGCCGCGATCAAGGCACGTTGCGTCCGCGATCTGCTCCGGCGGAGCAGGAATGCCCCGCTTGTCCATTTTGTGGCCGCGGACGATTCGGGCCTTCAGGTGGCAACGCTCGGCAATGAGCCGGGGATCCGCTCGGCGCGATATGCGGGGCCAGCGGCGGATGACCGGGCGAACCGCCGCAAGCTGCTGCGCGCAATGCAGGGAAAAAAAAACCGCTCGGCCGTGTTTCACTGCACGATCGCCGTTTCCGGAATTGACGGCCGGATCCGTTTTTTCCGCGGGCAGGTCCGGGGACGGATCGTTCGCGAAGAGCGGGGACGCGGCGGCTTCGGCTACGATCCGGTTTTCGTGCCCGCGGGATACCGGAGAACGTTTGGCGAGCTGAGCGCGTCAACCAAGAACCGGTTGAGTCATCGCGCCCGCGCTCTCCAAAAATTGAAGGACTGGTTTGCAAAGCAGGTTCGAGGATGCTAGTGGCGGGCTGGGTCCACTCGTCCAAAACGTCTTCCCGAGAGAAAAATCTTGTGTCAATTTGCCCATCGGCTTTACTTCCGCTGAGACCATCATGATTGAAGTCGAGAATCTGACGAAGCGTTACCCCGGCGTGACGGCGGTGGACCGGTTGAGTTTCAACGTCCAAAAGGGAGAAGTCTGCGGGCTTCTCGGCGCCAATGGGGCCGGCAAAAGCACGACTATGCGCATTCTCGCGGGCTATATCCCGGCGACTGAGGGCCATGCCTCCGTGGCGGGCTTCGATGTATTCAAAGATTCCCTCGAGGTTCGCCGGCGGATCGGTTACATGCCGGAAAATGTCCCGCTCTACACCGAGATGCGGATCAACGAGTACCTCGAGTTCCGCGCCGCCCTCAAGGGCGTGCCACGCAAGGAGCGCCGGGAGCGGATCGAATGGGTCAAACAGCAGTGCGGCTTGGCGGAGGTCGGCAAAAAGATCATCGGCCATCTTTCGAAGGGCTACCGCCAGCGCGTGGGTCTGGCCGACACGCTCGTTCACGATCCTGAGTTGATCATTCTTGACGAACCGACGATCGGTCTCGATCCCAACCAGATCCGGCAGGTGCGAGAGTTGATCCGGGATCTTGGCAAGCACCGCACTGTCCTGCTTTCGACCCATATTCTTCCGGAGGTGGAAATGACCTGCTCGCGGGTCATCATCATCAATCGCGGCAAGATCGTCGCGTCGGATTCCGTCGAACGCCTGAAACAACTGCGGCGCGGCGGCGGCGAGACCGTGCTGGAGTTGAAGGCTGACGCCGGGGCCGTGCGCTCCGAGCTTGCGGCGGTCGCGGACGTTCAGAACGTCGAGATCAAGCCGTTGTCCGGCGGCTATGTCCGCGCGGTGGTTTTTCCGAAGGCCAACCAGGACTTGCGCGAGCCGGTGTCGGAGACGGTCCGGAGGATGAATTGGGGTTTGCGTGAGCTTACGCGCCGCACCCAGACACTGGAGGACATCTTCCTTCAGCTGACGACGGAGGACGACGAATGAGCAACGTTTGGATCATCTTTAAAAGAGAGCTGATGTCATTTTTCTTTTCGCCGATCGCCTACATCGTGCTGGTGGGCATTCTTCTGGTCAACGGCATCAGTTGCGTCATTTTGATCCAGTTCATGAACGACCAGCCGACGGATGTGTCGGTCTTCACGATCTTCTTCAACTCCTTTTTCTCCTGGCTCGCGCTGATCGTAATGACCCCCCTGATCACCATGAAGCTTTTCGCCGAGGAGAAGAAAGTGGGGACCTACGAAAGCCTGATGACGACGCCGCTTAAAAACGGCGAGTATGTCATTTCAAAATTTTTGGCCGGATTCGTGTTTTACATCATCCTCTGGGCTCCCACCGCCGTCTATTTCATCCTTGTGAGCATGTTCAGCGCCACGCCGCTCGATCAGGCGCCCGTCTATGGCGGCTTCATCGGCCTGCTTCTGATCGGCCTCCTGGCCGTCTCAATGGGCTGTCTCGGCTCATCCATGACGACAAACCAGATCGTGGCCGCCGTGATCACTTTTGCGCTGTTTGGGGGCCTCCTGCTGGTCGGCTTCCTGCCCTATGCCATCGGCGGAAAGTTGCGCGAGGCATTCCAGTATTTTTCCATGATCTACCACATGGAGGAGCTGGTGCAGGGCATTCTCGACTGGCGCCGCGTCATCTTCTACATCAGCGGCACGCTCTTTTTCCTCTTCCTGACTTATAAAATTGTGGAGTCACGCCAATGGAAAGCATGAGCGTTCAAGCCGGGCCGCCCCCGAAGAAGACGGAACATCCCGAAAAGGGCCGCTTGCAGTCCAGGAGCCGCTTTGTCACGCGGCTGAACGTGATGGCCCAGGTGATCCTTTTGTTCGTCGCGCTTGTTGGAATCAACACCATCATCTATTTTTATTGGTATCCGGAGCGGTTCGACCTGACCCGGTCGAACTATTACCAGCTCTCGGACAAGACCAAGACGCTGCTCAAAAGCCTCAAAAAGCCGGTTGAGATCATCGTTTTCTTTCAGCCGCACGCCCAGGATGGGAGCGCTTCGAAGATTTATCCGCAGATCGAGCGGCTGCTCAATCAGTACAAGTACGTTCAGCCCCAGTATCTTCATATCGAATACGTGGATCCCGACCGCGATCTTCTCCGCTCCAGCCAATTGGCGGAAAAGTACCAGGTGCAGACAGCCAACGTGGTTGTCTTTGTCTCCGGCGACCGGAACAAGTTTGTCTCGAGCACGGACCTGGTTGACTACGACCGGAGCAATCCCTTCGCCGAGGAACCCCGAATCTCGGGTTTCAAAGGCGAGCAGCAGTTTACTTCGGCGATCCAGAATGTCATCGAAGGAAAGCCGATGAAGGTCTACTTCATCCAGGGACATGGCGAGCGTGACCCCGACGATTATGAAAAGAAGGGCGCCTCAACGCTTGCGCAATACCTGCGGCGCGACAATCTGATTGTTGAGCGGATTTCGCTTCTGGAGAAGCCCGAGATTCCCGTCGACAGCGACTTGATGGTCATCGACGGCCCGTCACAGCCGTATCAGGCGTTCGAATTGAAGCTGCTGGAGGATTTTTTCAAGAGGCAGGGACGGGCGTTGATCATGCTCGATCCGGAGACCACGATCGGGCTCGAGGATCTGCTGAAAAAATACGGTGTTTCCATCGGGGACAACCTGGTCATCTCGAAGGTGGAAATGCTGGGCCAGGAAATGTACAACAGCACGGCGTTCGGGACCCTGTTCGCCAAGCATCCGATCGTGGAGAAGCTGGAGGGCAAAACGCTGAGCTTTTATTTTGCGCGCACCGTCGAGGCGTTGGAGGACAAGACGCTGGGCTACAAGGTCACCGAGCTGGTGAAAACCCCGGAGGGTTTCTGGGCGGAGAAGGCTCTGGCCAGGAAGATGCGCTACGAGTTCAACCCTGACGCGGGCGACAAAGCGGGGCCTGTTTCTCTGGCGGTGGCGGTCGAGCCCAAGACCGTCAGCAATGTCGATACCGAGGGAACCCGAATTGTTGTGACAGGCACCTCCATGTTCCTCGAGAATGACAAGATCAACGCCGCGAACATGGATTTCTTTCTCAATTGCGCCAATTGGCTCCTCAAGCGGCCTCAATTGATCGGCATCAGCGCGAAGCGGCCTCAGGAGTTCATTCTTGGCCTGAACTCTCGACAGCTCATGACGATCGGCATCGTGGCCATCGGCGTCATGCCATTTTCCGCCGCCATTCTCGGCTTCGCGGTCTGGTTCAGGCGCAGGAAGTGATCCATGAGCGGATTAAACCTTGAAAATCAAACATCCACCCTCCCGCGTCAAACACCGGGTCCTCCGATGAAGCAGGGCAAAATCACTCTTTTTCTCCTGGTCACCTGTCTTGTGATCGCGGGCGCCGGTTTCTACCTCAAGCAGCATGCCAGGACCGTGAAGGAGATCGCCGAGAAAAAAGCGCGCGTTTTTGACGGCCTGTCCACCGACCGGGTCACGCGGATCGAGATTTCGGGGACCGATCGGCAGTTTGAGTTTGCGCGTGAAGGCGATCATTGGCTCGTTCAGAAGCCGCTCTTGCTGCGCGCGAACCGCGGCGAGATCGACAACCTTCTCTACGCGGTCGAATACCTGGAACGGAAGAGGACCATTTCGCCCGAGGAGCTCAGCGAATCGAAGGTCACGCTCGCCGACTACGGCTTGGAGAAGCCGCGTCTGACCCTGAAAATTTTCACCGAGCAGAAACAGTACCAGATCGACATCGGTCATGAGAACCGTCAGAGCGACGGGATTTACGTCCGGATCGACAACGGCAAGGTTGTTTCCCTGGTCGGCAAGACACTGGCCGAAAAACTGGAACAGCCGCTGGATCGATGGCGCAACCGGAGCGTCCTTGATCTGGGAGACGCCAAGGTGGCGCGGGTCGAGATCAAGACGCCGAAGCGGGCCATCGAGTTTGCCAGGCAAAATGATATGTGGCGCGTGATCCAGCCGCTCAATGTGCGCGCGTCATCGCATGCCGTGGAAGCGCTCGTCAGCAGCCTTACGGACCTGCGGGTGGAGAAGTTTTTGAGCGAAGAAAGCGCGGACTTGAAGAAATACCATCTCGATGAGCCGCGCTATGAGATCGCGCTGAAAACGGAAAAGGGCGAGGATGTCGGGCAGACGCTGCTGGTGGGTGCCCCTGCGGGGGGCCAGCAATGGAGTGCCGTGCGCAAGGGATCGAACTCCATCGTGGCGATCCCCGCCAAGTTTGTCACCTTGCTGGACGCCGACTTGAAGGATTTCCGCGACAACCAGCTTCTGCATGTTGAAAAGAGGGATATTGAAGCCGCGGAGATACGCCAGGCAGACCGGCTGATCCGCGTCGAAAGGGCTGACGGCGGTTGGAAGCTCACGGCCCCGAAGCCTGCTCCGGCCGACCGCGATCTGGTGGACCAGTTTTTGAGCCGGTTTACGGGACTCAAGATCCAGGAATTCACCACGGACGTCCTCACCGAGGCGGAGAAGTACGGATTGGGAGAGAACGCCGCAGTTGTCCGGCTCCTCGGCAAGCCGGTGGAAAAAGGCAAGGAGGCGCCGTTGCTCGCCAGCGTGCGAATCGGAAACCGGAGCCCGAAGAAGCCGTTGCTTTACGTAAAGCGAGATGACGAGTCGTCCGTTTACGGGGTCAACGAGGATGACGCGCGCTTCATTCCATCGAGCGTGCTTGATCTGAGAGACCGGGTTTTTTTGATGATCACCAAGGACGCCGTGAGGGAGATCCGGCTGAAGGCGGGTCGCAGGGACATGGCGGCAACGCGCAGCGACAAGGGCGACTGGGTGTCCGAAGAGCCGCTCGACCGCGCCTCGCTCGACAAAATTCTCTCGGACCTTTCGCGGTTGATGGCGATCCGTCTGCTGTCGGAGAACGAGGAAATGCCCGATGAAAAATTCGGATTCAACCGGCCGATGGGTGAGTTGAGCGTCACCGAGAAAAACGGCGATGAGAAGGTTGTCCACGAATTTGTCATCGGGGAGAAGACGAACGGAAAGGTTCACCTCCTTTACAAGAACAAACGGCTGGTCGCGGAAATCCCCGTCATCATCGGTGAAGAGCTGACGACGCCGTTTCTAAAGAAGTGACCCGAGCCTATCCCGGATCAAATTCTGTTTTCTTACGCCAAGGCTTCGGGTAGACATCCTGCGTGAGGTGGATTTTCCACAAGCATGTTCGTCAGATTTTTCTGCTCGGCGTTTTGTCCGCGGTGGCGGTATTTGGCTATCTCCACTGGTGGGGCGTGCCGGGGTGGATCAAGCACGCCGTACTGAAGGAACTTTCGAAGCGCGGCATCAATGCCGAGATCGAATCACTCACCTTCGACCCGTGGCGCGGCATGGTCGCCGAGCAGGTCACCATCCGTCTGCCCGCGAGCGAACAGCTGGCCTTCAAGGCCGACGAGGTCCGGCTCGAGATCGGTTTGGCGCCTCTGCTCAAGGGGCAGGTTGTGATCGAGGAGCTGGAATTCAGCGATTCGGTGTTTTCGATGGAAGTGCCGCGGGAGGATGGCGGCGCTTTTCCCCTGGAAGTGAAGCAGGTGAATGGCATTTTTGGATTCGACGCCGAGCAGACGCTTCTGATCAAAGATCTGCGCTTCAGATTCCTCAACCTGTTGTTCGACGTGAAGGGCAGCCTGGGAACGAAGCGATTTGGGCCGGTGGCATCCGTGGAACCCCGCAAACCCGTGGTCCTCAAAAAACAATGGGTCGAATTTCTGGAGAACTGGCAAAGGATTTCAGCAGCCCAGCTTCTGGCCATCGATGTGAATATTTCCGGGGATTTGCGGAAAAAGGAGAGCATTGCCGCGACCGTGAGGCTGAGAGGACGGGATGTCCGATACGGTTCATTGCTGATTCGGAGGGCGCGCGGCGAGATTCGCTGCAAGGAGAATATCGTCGAGATCGACCATCTGGGGCTTGAAACCCCGGAGGGGTCCGCCGAGGTGCAGGGGCGCTACGCGATCGAGACGAAGGATGCCGACCTGCAGTTCTCCGGAAAGATCGGTCCGCGCCTGCTTTCGCATTTTTTACCGGATGAAAAACAGAAAGTGCTGGAGGGATGGGAGCCATCCGAGCCGCTGTCGCTGGAGGTCTCAGCCCGCGCGAGCGGCGGGCGCTGGGCGGAAGCAAGGGCTTCGATTCAAATCCATGGCGGGGAGTTTTCCTACAAGACGGTTCCGTTTCGCGAACTGCGAGTGAAGGCGGACTGGGAAGGCGGCAGGTTGAGCGTGCCCGAGCTGATCCTGACCCGGGCCGAAGGCAACTTGAGCGCACGCATCGACTGGGACAAGGCAACCGATCTGTGCAACTTCATTTTGGACAGCACCGTGAATTTTGACGAGTTTGAGCCGATGTTCGGCGAACGCGCGAAGAACGCATTCAAAACCTTCACGCTGCGCAAGGCGCCGGTGATCCAGCTCAAGGGTTCCCGGGTGATCCAGGATCCGAACAGCCTCAAGGCAACCGGATCGCTGGATATCGCCGACTTCAGCGGCAACGGCATCCCGATCAAGAGCTTTCACTGTCGGCTCGGCGTCAACGGCCCGGTGATCCGGTTCAGCCGGGTGGAGTGCCAGAAGAAGGAGGGGAAGTTCACCGGCGACTTTACGCTCGACACCCAATCGGGCGACCTGGGGATGAGGGCGGTCTCCGACATCTACCCGGTCGACATCGCGACCATCATCGGGCCGAGGACAAGAGCGTCGATCGAGCCGTACCATTTCAAGGCCGTTCCGCATATCCTCTGGGACGGCGTCTACAATCTAAAAAAATCGGGCCTCAACGACCTGATGATCCATGTCTCCTGCGCGAAATTCAACTGGTGGAAGCTCAACATGAACGACGTGAAGGCCCGCGTCTGGGTCGGTCCCAAATCGATCGAAATCAGCCGTATCACCAGCCGGTTCCATGAGGGGAACATGAAGGCCGAGGTGCTGGTTGACATCACGGAGAAGGAATTGAAGGTCGGTTTCTCGGTCGATCTTGAGCAGGTCAACTTCCGGCCGCTGACCGAGGATCTCTTCGGCTACAAGAAGGTTGAGGGCAAGCTCACCGGCAAGGCGTGGGCGGCGGGCATCACGGGCAAGGCCGAGACATGGGTCGGGGCCGGGGAGCTCAAGATTGAGGATGGGGAGCTTTGGCGGATCCCGATCTTTGGCGATCTCTCCAAGGTGCTCGGCACAATCATCCCCGGATTCGGATCGCCCAAGGCACGGTACGCGGAAACGAAGTTTGTCATTCGTGATGCCCGCGCCGAGATGGACGACATCAAAATCGATTCCCTCGTGGTCACGCTCACGTCCAAGGGAAAATATTATTTCGACGAGCGTCTGGACTTCATCGTACAGGGGCATCTGCTGCGCAAATTATTTTTTATCGGCTGGGTCTTCGATCCGCTCACCAAGATCGTGGAGCTCAAGCTGACCGGGACGCTCAAGAAGTGGGAGTGGAAGACGGCTTACATTCCGATCCCGGGACTCTGACGATTTCTAATTTCTGATTTCTTATTCCTAATCACATTAACTTGTCTCGTTCACTGTCGTATCCTGTTTTCGAATTTTCCCGGAACACAAACGGTGTTTTTGACCGCAGATCCGCACCGGTTAGCGCCAATCTGCGCAGATTTTCGTGAGAATCTGCGTGAATCTGCGGTAAGGTTGCCACGCCTGACGTGGGGAAAACCAAGGGGTTCTGGGAAGGACAGGTTGTTGCACAACTCACGACATTAGAAATTAGAAATAAGAAATGAGAAATTTTTGGCCTTAACAGCCCGCTCCATGGTAAAAGGCTTCCGGGAGAAGCAATGTCGCAAAAGGGATTAATTACGGTCATCATCCCGGTCTACAACGAGGCGCGGACCATTGAGAGCGTCCTCAAGCGCGTGCTCGCAATCCCCTTCACCAAACAGGTGGTTGCGGTCGACGACGGAAGCACGGATGGAACCCGCGAAGTCCTGCACAGGGCCAGGCATGACGACCTCGTGGTGGTTCTGCTGGATAAAAACCGTGGCAAGGGCCATGCCGTCCGCCAGGGGATCGCCCGGTCGCGCGGCGACGCCGTCGTCATTCAAGATGCGGACCTGGAATACCTTCCCGAGGAAATTCCAAAACTCTGCGAGCCGATCCTCAAGGGCGAGGCCGACGCGGTGTTCGGTTCCAGATTTATTGGCGCGCCGCGCAAGGTCGGAAAATTCTGGCACACGAAGGCGAACCAGGTGG
>JAHFSZ010000091.1 GCA_023265515.1 Verrucomicrobiota bacterium | reverse complement strand
GTCGCGAATTCGCCGAGGGGCTCCCGATCCGAATCCAACTTTTTCCGGAACTTCAACGCTTCGCGAATCTTCTGCGCCGTCGCTTCCGCGGTGAGGTGATGCTTGTTGCGAAGCTCGGGGATGGAGCCCCACTCGATGTATTCATCGGGCCAGCCGACGGCGACCAGCGGGATCTGGAGGCCGAGCTTGTGCATCTCGTCGAGAACGATGAAATTGAATCCGCCGCGCAGGACGTGGTCCTCGATCGTGGCAATACAGTCAACGTTGCGTCCCAGAAATTCCAGCATGCCGGCATCGAGCGGCCGGATGAAGCGCGGATTGACGACGGCCGCGCTGATGCCGTCCGCCTCGAGCAGTTTCGCGGCCTCGAGCGCCATCGGCAGCATGTTGCCGAGCCCCCAGATCGCCACGCGGCGGCCCTTGAATTTATCACTGTACTCGCCGTGCTTGATGATTTCCGCCTTGCCAATCTCCAGCTGCTTAGGCGTTTCCTTGACCGGAACGCCGGGGGCCGCACCGCGCGGGTAGCGGATGGCTGAGGGCCCGTTGTGCAGGGACATCGTAAACAACATATCCTGGAACTCGTCCTCGTCCTTCGGCTGCATGTGGATGATGTTCGGGATCGGATTCAAATAAGCAATGTCGAAGACCCCATGGTGCGTCGGCCCGTCGTCCACACAGCCGGAGCGGTCCATGCAGATCATGACCGGCAGGTTGTTGAGACAAATATCGTGGATGATCATGTCATAGGCCCGCTGAAGGAACGTCGAGTAGATCGCGAGGACCGGCTTGAAACCCATCGTCGACATGCCCGCCGCGAAGAGCGCCGCATGCTCCTCCGCGATACCGACGTCGTAGAAACGGTTCGGATGGGCCTTGGCAAACGCGCTCAGGCCGGTGCCCGAGGACATCGCGCCCGTGATCGCCACCAGTTTCTGGTTCGTGTCGGCCAGTTTCGTCACGAGTTTTCCGAAAACCTTGTTCCAGGCATCCGGCGCGCTGGAGAGTTTAAATTCGCCGGTCTCAATGTCGTAGGGACCACAGCCGTGGAACGGTTCGGGCTTGGCGAGCGCCGGCTCGTACCCCTTGCCCTTGGTCGTCAGCACGTGCAGAACAACCGGCCATTCGGCCGCCTTCGCGAACTGGAACATGCGAATCAGGTCCTTGATATTATGCCCGTCGATCGGGCCAAAGTAATGCAATCCCATCTCCTCGAAAAGCGAGCTCGGGACGATCAACCCCTTCACCGCCACCTCGGCCTTTTTCTCGAGCTTGATCACATCTCCAAGGTGCAGTTTGCGAAGCACGTCGGTCGTTTTCTTGTGCAGGGCGTTGTAGTAAGGGTGCGTGATGATCTTATTCAGATAGTTGGAGATCGCGCCGACGTTCCTGGAAATGGACCACTTGTTGTCGTTGAGGATGCCGATGAATTTCTTCGTGCAGTGCGCGATGTTGTTGAGCGCCTCGAAGGAGACGCCGCAGGTGAGCGCCGCATCGCCAAACAGCGCGATGATGTTTTCATTGCTGCCGCGCATGTCGCGCGCCGTGGCCATGCCGAGGGCGACCGAGAGACAGGTGCCCGCGTGGCCGGCGCCATGATGGTCGTGCTCGCTTTCGAACCGGTAGAGGAAGCCGCACGCGCCGCCGAACTGACGTATCCGTTTGACCAGCTCGCGCCGGCCGGTGAGAAGCTTGTGGACGTAGCTCTGGTGGCTGACGTCCATGATGAAACGGTCTTTCGGCGAGTCAAAAACGTAATGCATCGCCAGCGTGACTTCGACGACGCCAAGATTCGGTCCGAGGTGGCCGCCCGTCTCCGAGAGAACCGTGATCAACTCCTCGCGAATCTCCTGGGCGAGCGTTTCCAGCTCCTCGATGGAGAGGCGCTTCACATCCGCCGGCCCGTGAATGGTGTCTAAAATCTTTCCCATAAATTGAAAATCCCGGTTTTTCGCCCGGGGTCGCTAAAACAGTTCATCCCCCTTCTTATCGTCCTTCTCGTCCTCTTTTTCCTCCACCTGGAAAGGGCGGGCTTCCAGCTCACCCTCTTTATTTTTCATCAGGATTTCAATCCGCTTTTCGGCCTCGGTCAGCTTCCTCGAGCAATAGCGCACTAGGCCGCTTCCCTCCTCGTACTTCTTGAGGATCTCGTCCAGGGGCAGGTCGCCCGATTCCATCGCCTCGACAATCTTTTCCAGTTTTTCAAGGGCCGACTCGAATTTCGGCGAGTCATCCTCTTCTTTCCTGCGTTTGGCCATGGGTCGTCCTATCCTGCCTTCAAAGGAACGGGAAGCCTATTCCAAGCCGGCGCCCCAGGCAAGCCGGTTTGTTTGACAATCAGGCCGGATGGCTTGTGTTTTGAAGTCGACATGGAGGCCGTTTGGGGAGAACTTACCGGCCTTTTATGGAAATTCTGCACTCATTCATCGACCTCTTTCTCCATCTCGACCGACATCTGGGAGAGCTGATCGCCCAGTATGGCTTGTGGACGTATGCCATTCTTTTCATCATCATTTTTTGCGAAACAGGCCTCGTGGTGACCCCTTTCCTTCCCGGAGACTCGCTTCTCTTCGCGGCCGGCGCCCTTGCGGCCACGAGCACTCTCGAACCCCACACCCTGACTCTCCTGCTGTCCATCGCCGCCGTCACCGGCAACATGGTCAATTACACGATCGGCTGGCATGTCGGACCCCGCGTTTTCCATGAGCGGTCGCGCTTCTTCAAAAAGGAACACCTCGACCGGACCCATGCCTTTTATGAAAAGCACGGCGGCAAGACGATCATCATTGCCCGCTTCCTTCCCATCATCCGCACCTTCGCGCCGTTTGTCGCCGGCATCGGGCGGATGTCCTACTCGCGGTTCACGATCTACAACATCGCCGCCGGCATCGCGTGGGTCGCCCTCTTCATCTACGGGGGCTACTATTTTGGAAATCTTCCGATCGTGAAGCGCAATTTCAGCATCGTCATCATGGCAATCATCGTCGTCTCCTTGATGCCCGGCGCCATCGAGTACCTGCGGCACCGGCGGGCCAAGCGGAACCCGGAAAACGGTCCACGCCGCGAAGTGACGCTGTCCGATTCCTAGTCGGAAAACTTCGTTCTCATCCATCCCGGGAATCTTACCCGTGGAAAGCCGGTTCATCAGTATTGACAAGTATATATTAACTGTGAAACGATCGAATTGCCAAACGAAACCAATGGAGGTAATTTAATGTACGAACAAGGTACTAACATGAAGAAAAAAATCGTCCGCGTTGGAAACAGCCTGGCTGTCACCCTCCCCCGGGAACTCGTCGAGCAATTTGACCTCAAAGCCGGGATGGATGTCGAGGCATCGATCAATCCCCGGAGCGGACGGCTCGTTATCGAAGCCGGGGTGCCCTACTTTGAATCTGGAAAAGCCACGAAGAAGTTTGATGCTCTGGCTGACAAACTCATCCGCAGACGCAAAAAGCTTCTGGAACGCCTCGCATGATTCTTTATCTGAGCGAGGAGCAGGTGCTCTCCTTGCACGCCAAAATCATCCGCGCCACAGGCGGCATGCAGGGGATTCGAGACAAACCCGGCCTCGCGGCGGCGATTGCAAGGCCCTGCGCCACCTTCGATGGCGAGGACCTCTACCCTACTCTTGCCGAAAAGGCTGCCGCGTTAATGCATTCGCTCGCCATGAACCATCCCTTCCTGGACGGCAATAAGCGGATTGCTGTTACAAGCGCGGAGCTTTTCCTGGAAATCAACGGCTTTCAACTGATCGCCAGCGACGACGAATTCGAGGAGGTCGCCCTCGCACTGGCCGCGAGCCGTCTCGACAAGGACCAACTCACCATCTGGTTCAAACAGCGTACCGTTCCGATTTCAGGTGATGAGATATGAGTCAAAATGAAAGGCGGGTTTATCAGTCATGAAAAAGCACATCAAAAGCGAGGAAGCCGAACGGAAGTTTTGGTCGTTCCATGACTCAACACCCACACTGACTGATCAAAGGCCAAAAAGTTCAAATCAACCCTCGGCAAAATCAATCGCCGGCATTCCAAAACGCTCAAAGCGCTCGCGAAGTGACCATGGATGGAATGGTTATCCTGCCGTAAGCCTCGCCTGTTGTCTCGAATCAA
>JAHFSZ010000022.1:34253-35693 GCA_023265515.1 Verrucomicrobiota bacterium | reverse complement strand
CTCTACGGCCGGTTTCTGGAACAGGCCGACCGTCACCCGCGGCGCAAGGCGCTCTTATTCGAGTTCAACACCTGGCGCTATGCCGATGTCCGGCGATTGATTCATGCCCAGGCCACCCAGCTCCGGACTGCGGGGCTGAAGCCAGGCCAGCGCGCCGCCATCCTGCTCAAAAATTGCCCGGCCTACGTGTTCAACCTTTTCGCCGTCTGGGCGTGCGGAGCGGTGGCCGTCCCGATCAACCACTTTCTCAAGAGCGCCGAAATCGACTTTGTCCTCAAGGACAGCGGCGTGACTCTGTTGATCACCGATTCCGAATTCAACGCGACGACCGGCGCGCTCACGGCGCCGGTCCGGAAATATTCGATCGACCAACTTCCGGAAGAAGGAGAACGCGTTTTTTCAGCGGAAGTCCACAACGATCCAGACGAACTCGCCGTCGTCATCTATACTTCGGGCACGACCGGCCATCCCAAAGGCGCCTGCCTCACGCACGGCAACCTGATCGCCAACGTCGAGAGCTGCGAGGACGCGCTTGGAGTCAAATCCAGCAGCGACCGGATTCTGATCATCCTGCCGATGTTTCACAGCTTCATGATGACCGTTGGCATTCTGACGCCCCTTCTGACCGGGTTCGGGATCGTTCTTGTCACTTCGCTTAAACCGTTGAACAACATCATCCAGTCCATGATCCTTAAACGGGTCACCATCCTGCCGGCAATCCCCCAAGTCTACCAGGCCCTGGCGAACACATCCATCCCCTGGTATGTCCACTGGCTGCTTGCGCTGCGCCTGGCCATCTCGGGCGCCGCGCCGCTGCCCGCGGAGACGCTGGAGCGCTTCAACCGAAAATTCCGGATCAAGCTTCTGGAAGGCTACGGGTTATCCGAGGCATCGCCCGTCGTCAGCTTCAATCCTCTGCGCGGCGTCCAAAAGCAGGGCTCGTGCGGCGTGCCGGTCAAAAACGTCGAGGTTTCGATCCGCGACGAAAGCGGCCGGATGCTTCCGGCGGGCGAAGTGGGCGAGGTCTGCGTCCGCGGTCCGAACGTGATGAGCGGCTACCTTAACAATGCCGATGAAACCGCAAAAACAATCCGCGACGGCTGGCTTCATACGGGCGACCTGGGACGGATGGACGGCGATGGATATCTGTACATCGTTGATCGGCTCAAGGACATGCTGCTGGTCCATGGAATGAACGTCTACCCTCGCGAGATCGAGGAGGTGATCCACCGCTTTCCCGGTGTGAAAGAGTGCGCCGTGGTCGGCCGCCCGGACACGAGCAAAGGTGAGACGCCGGTGGCATTCGTCGCGGCGGAGGAAGGCAAGCCGATTGATCTGAAAACGCTGCGCGAACATTGCCGCTCGAATCTCGCCGACTACAAGTGCCCGCGTGAATTTCACTTTCTTCCCGCTCTGCCAAGGAATCCGGCCGGGAAGATC
>JAHFSZ010000022.1:2066-34153 GCA_023265515.1 Verrucomicrobiota bacterium | reverse complement strand
ATTTAGGCATCCTGTCTTTTTTTGCGCATCTTTTGAGCCCACAACCTCGCCCTGGGTCGTTCGAATCTTATTGTTTGAGTTGGATTATCCGGCTGTTTTGGATTTTTTTCCAGTTTCCGAAGACTTGGCACGGGCGGTGCTATCTCCCTGTCAGCCTGCTGGACTGCGAGTGCAGAAACCGGAGAAAGGCAAAAAAGAAAAGGAACATGAGGGTCCATCGGATTGCAACAGCCTGAATGGACCCTCAACTGGTCACCCGCATGATTGCCGTTTACAAGATGGCGGGTGTTGTATAAATAGAAAGGAGACCTGCAAGGAATATTTTGATGAAAAAGATCGAAGCCATTATCAAGCCCTTCAAGCTGGAGGAAGTCAAAGAGGCCCTGTCCGAAATTGGGATCGTGGGCATGACAGTCACGGAGGTCAAAGGCTTCGGTCGTCAGAAGGGCCACACCGAAATTTATCGCGGCAGTGAATACACCGTCGACTTCCTTCCCAAGGTGAAGCTCGAGCTGGTGCTCACCGATGACCTGGTGGAAAAAGCCATCGATGCCATCGTGAAGGCCGCGAAAACCGGTAAGATCGGCGACGGCAAGGTTTTTGTCCTGCCTGTCGATCAGGCCATCCGGATCCGGACCGAAGAGATGGGTGAGAAGGCGATTTAGCGTCTTGCCGTAATACGCGGTGAAACCGCGCGTTTCTTAGGGTCCTGTCGGATTCATCAAATCCCCTCGAAGTTCCTGCTCATCATCACGCACGCCCCCTGCTCTTATTCCGGGGAGCTGATTCCACATCCAACCAAGGACAATCACTATGAAAAAACTCATCCTCATGCTCTGTTGTTTCGCGGCGGCGCTTGCCGCGCCGCATGCATTCGCGCAAGAAGCCGCAGCCGCGGCTCCTTCGCTGGCGGATCAGGTCAGCGCGCTGGAGTCCAGCTCGATGACCGCCAAGGTGGCAATGGACACGGTCTGGGTACTTCTCACGGCCGGCCTCGTGTTCTTCATGAACACGGGCTTCGGTCTCGTGGAGTCCGGCCTGTGCCGTTCCAAGAACTGCGTCAACATCCTGTCGAAGAACTTCATCGTCTTCGCGATCTCATCCATTTCGTTTTATGTGCTGGGATGGGGACTGATGTTCGGTGAAGGAACTCCGTATTTTGGCTTGAAAGGCCTCTGGTGTCTGCTCGGGGGCGACAACTCGCCCGCGACCGGTGACGCTTACAAGGGTGTTTATACGTCGATCAACTGGACAGGCGTTCCGCTGGAAGCGAAATTCTTCTTCCAGCTGGTATTCGCCGGCACGGCGGCCACGATCGTTTCGGGAGCGGTGGCCGAACGAATCAAGTACATCTCGTTCATCCTCTTCTCGGCGGTCCTGGTCGCGGTGATGTACCCGATCACCGGCCACTGGCTCTGGGGAGGCGGGTTTCTGGCCCAGAAAGGGGTCTGGGACTTTGCGGGATCCACGGTCGTCCACTCGGTGGGAGGTTGGGCGGCGCTCGCAGGTGTCATTGCCCTGGGACCGCGGCTTGGAAAATTCGGCAAAGATGGGCAGGTTCATCCGATCCCAGGCCACAGCATGACGTCAGCCTTTATCGGCTGCTTCGTCCTCTGGCTGGGCTGGTTTGGGTTTAACCCGGGCTCCACGATGGGCGTGGGCGACGGCAAGCTGATCGCGCATATCTTCGTCACCACCAATACGGCGGCGGCGGCTGGCTGCATCGGCGCCATGGCAACCGCCTGGTTGATGTTGAAGAAACCCGATCTGAGCATGACGCTGAATGGTTGTCTTGCCGGTCTGGTGGCCATCACCTGCCCTTGCGCCTGGGTAAGCACCCCCGCATCGATCGTCATCGGTTTGATCGCCGGCGTTCTCGTGGTCTTCGCGGTGATCATGTTCGATAAGCTGCGACTGGATGACCCGGTCGGCGCGTTGTCAGTCCACCTGGTCAACGGCGTTTGGGGGACACTGTCCCTCGGGTTGTTCGCGCACCCCAACTGGACGGATGGCAAGACTGGCCCGGGCTTCGGCCTCTTCAATGGGGGCGGGATCACGCAGCTGGTCAACCAAGCGACAGGCGTATTCTGGGTCGGCCTCTTCACATTGTTCGGCGGTCTGATCGTCTGGTACGTAATCAAGGCGGTCATGGGCCTGCGCGTCGCTGAAGAGGAAGAAACGGAAGGTCTGGATCTTGGCGAACATGGCCAGGAAGCCTACCCGGATTTCCAACCCGCAACCCATGGTTGAAAGAAAGGGTCTAACACATGAAAAAAATCGAAGCGATCATCAAACCGTTCAAGCTCGAAGAAGTGAAGGACGCCCTTTCGGAAATCGGGATCCAGGGAATGACCGTCACTGAGGTGAAGGGTTTCGGGCGTCAGAAAGGGCACACCGAGATCTACCGGGGAAGCGAGTATACGGTCGACTTCCTGCCGAAGGTCAAAATCGAAGTCGTCCTCGGCGACGACCTCGCCGAAAAAGCGATCGATGCGATCGTCAAGGCCGCGAAAACCGGAAAAATCGGCGATGGCAAAGTGTTTGTCTTCCCGATGGAACAGGCCGTTCGTATCCGGACAGACGAGACCGGAGAGAAGGCCGTGTAAGCGGCTCAATCCCGGATGAGACAACGCAAGGCCGCGGGGACCTGGGGGAGGTCCCCGCGGTTTTTTTTGTGCATATTGACAATTCTCTCTGAATCTGGAGTTGACCAAATCCGAAGACGTTCCTAAACCTTACCGACTTAAGACTGCAGTCCGAACCCAATCGGAAACCCCCTCCAACAACCAAGGACAATCCAGAATGAAAAAACTCCTCCTCATGCTCTGTTGTTTTGCGGCGGCGCTGGTCGCGCCGTGCGCATCTGCGCAAGAGACGGGCGCAAAACCGCGTGATCCCACGCTGGAAGAGCGCGTCACCGACATCGAATCGGTCATGAACCAGTCGGCGCCATCGGCTGATAACCGTGGGGCGAAAGTCAGCATCAGCGCGGGCGATAACGCCTGGGTGCTGACGAGCTCGGCGCTCGTTCTGATGATGACAGGTCCGGGATTGGCGCTCTTCTATGGCGGCCTCGTCCGCAGTAAGAACGTTCTCTCGACGATGATGCACAGCCTGTTTCTCATGGCGCTGGTTTCGGTTCTATGGGTCATCTACGGCTACAGCATGGCCTTTGCGCCTGGGAATGTGTTTTTCGGGAGCTTGAAGCATTATTTCATGCTCGACGGCGTGGGCGCGGCTCCCAACGCCACCTACTCGGGGACCATTCCTCAGCAAACGTTCATGCTCTTCCAGCTGATGTTCGCAATCATCACCCCGGCTTTGATCAGCGGCGCATTCGCGGAGCGAATGAAGTTCAGCGCGTTCGCGGTCTTTATGATCCTCTGGTCCACGATCGTCTATTTCCCGCTGGCCCACATGGTCTGGGGTGACGGCGGTCTGTTCAACTGGGCGGCGGGCGGAAAGATTCCCGCGCTCGACTACGCAGGTGGCACCGTGGTGCACATCAGTTCGGGCGTCTCCGCGCTGGTCTGCGCGCTCGTGCTCGGCAAGCGCCTGGGCTATCCGGCACAGCCGATGCTGCCGCACAATGTGGTGCTGAGCCTCATCGGCGCGGCCCTCCTCTGGGTCGGCTGGTTCGGTTTCAACGCCGGCAGCGCGCTGAATGCGGGCATCATGGCCTCCAGCGCCTTCGCGGCAACGCACTTTGCGACGGCCGCAGCGGCCCTGGGCTGGGCATGCGCTGAGTGGATCCTGAAGGGAAAGCCGAGTGTCTTGGGTCTTGCTTCCGGAATGGTGGCAGGCCTGGTGGCGATCACTCCGGCGTCCGGCTTCGTGTCGGTGCCGGCGGCGCTCGTCATCGGGACGGCGGCTGGTGTGTTTTGCTACCTGGCGGTTTCAAAGCTCAAGCACGCCTTGGGTTATGACGACTCCCTTGACGCATTCGGCGTTCACGGAATCGGAGGAACCATCGGTGCGCTCCTGACCGGAGTCTTTGCAAGCGGTGCTGTGAACAGCGCGATCGCGGGCAAATTCGAAGGAGGCATGGCCCAGCTCCTGAACCAGGCGAAAGCCGTTGGAACCAGCTGGATTCTGGCCGGCCTCGCGACGTTCATCATCCTGAAGATCGTGGACGCAACGATCGGCCTGCGCGTGGCGGAGGAACAGGAAACTCAAGGCCTTGACGTGACGCAGCATGGCGAAGAAGCCTACAACTCCTAATCAGAAAGGCGGCTCAATCCGATGAAAAAAATCGAAGCGATCATTAAACCGTTCAAGCTTGAAGAAGTTAAAAGCGCCCTCTCTGAGATCGGGATCCAGGGAATGACCGTCACTGAGGTGAAGGGTTTCGGGCGTCAGAAAGGCCACACCGAGATCTACCGGGGAAGCGAGTATACGGTCGACTTCCTGCCAAAGGTCAAAATCGAAGTCGTCCTCGGCGACGACCTCGCCGAAAAAGCGATCGATGCGATCGTCAAGGCCGCGAAAACCGGAAAAATCGGCGATGGCAAAGTGTTTGTCTTCCCGATGGATCAGGTCATTCGCATCCGGACGGACGAGACCGGAGAGAAGGCCGTGTAAGCGGCAGCGAATTGGACAACGTGAAACCGCGGGGATCTGTGAAGGTTCCCGCGGTTTCTTTTATCCCTGAAACGCCGCCCACACAGACTTCATCCAAAGCGGCGCGCCGGCCTGATAAGGGAAATCCGGCGGCAGTGGAACGGACTTGAGAACAATCTTCCTTCCCTGAAACGCCCTGCGTACGGTCGAAACCAGGGCCTTCTGGGACCATTTCTGGTAATTGGTCGCGATGAACATCCCACCGCCCGGCGCAACCAGCGATGCGGCCTCGCGGACCAGCGGCTCAAGGTCCCGCTCCACCCGGAAAACACCCCGTTTGCTCCGCGAAAAGCTGGGCGGATCGAGAATCACTGCCGCAAATCTCTCCCCTTTCTTTTTCAGCCGCTTGATCCAATCCCCTGCCTCGCCGCGCAGCCATCGGTGCGCCTCGGGGTCCACGCCGTTGAGAACAAAATTTCTTTTTCCCCATTCCAGATACTTGGGCGACAGGTCAATGCTGGCCGTCATCCGGCCTGCGCGAGCCGCGACCACGGAAAAAGAGCAGGTATGGGCAAAGCAGTTCAGCACCGATCCGGGCGGCAGGACGGGAAGCAGACGTTTCAGCCACAGGCGGTTTTCCCGTTGGTCGAGAAAGAGCCCGGTGGTGGTCGCCTCACCAAACTGGATTTCATAGCGCAAACCGTTTTCAGTCACGGTAACTGCCGCCGCATTTCCGACATTTTTTACGCGGCCCTGGCCCTGGTACCGCTTGACGATCATTTTTCGGCCGGTAAGTTTCCTTCTCAAAAAATCGTCGCGTATTTCCGAGAAATTCGACAACACCCATACCTCTGCGTAACGATCCACCGTCTGTTCCGGAAAACCATCCGCGGCGCCATGGATCCATCGCACAGCCTCCGCATCCCCGGCCATCGCCTCTCTCAACAAGCCGGCCCGCATCCACCAGGCCTCCGTGGCGGAGACGGCTGAAAGCGTTTCAGGCAATGGCGCGGAGAAACGCGCATCGGCCTTCGCACCAGGCGGGCGGCAGCCGATCTCCGCGGCATGGAGAAGGAGCGGCCAATCGTCCCGCGGCTCGCCATGCTCGCGGTCTCCGACGACCGGTACGCCGGAAGCCGCGGCGTGGAGACGGACTTGGTGCGTCCGGCCGGTTTTCGGATAGGCCTCAATCCTGTAAAATTCCCCATGCCGATCCAGAGCGCGGAATTCAGTAACCGCCCTTTGGCCGCCGATCATTTGCTCCACCTTCCAGGTCGTTTTTTGCGGTTTGCGCCGGGCCGCGAAAAGGTAGCGCTTGAACACCGACCCGGCTTCCCACTGGCTCGCCAACTCGCGGCTTGCCTCCCCGCTTTTGGCGAGCAACAGAACACCCGAAGTCTCCCGGTCAAGCCTGTGCAAAAGGCGCAGTTTTGTGGAACCTGGGTTCCTCCAATGAAAGTATTCGTACCACCCCCAGCAAAGCCCGGGCTCGGGAGTATGCGTCGGAATTCCCGCCGGCTTGTTCACGGCCAGAAGATGGACATCCTCGAAAATCACAGCTCCTGCCCCGGGGTGTGGAGGCGGGAACACGCGGTGCGCGCTTTGGATCACTCCATCCATGGTTCGATCATCCAGATTGGTCGCTGGGGAAAGCAAGCTCAGGGCGGCGGCGTCTTGGCATCGGCTTTTGCCGGAAATGCCGCGGCCGCGGCGCCGTTGGCTGGATGGCGGTGGCTGATCGCGGTGATGGTCAAACCCAGCAGGATGGCAGCGACGAGCATGCTGATCCCCACCGCGAGGCCGACTTTGGCCGGAGAGCCCCCTTCCGACTGGGCGATCACTTGCGGATCCCAGCCCCGGAAGGGTGTGACCGTCTCCACCGGCTTCGTCTGGCCGGCGAGTGAAATCTTCGAAAGGATCTGGGTTGGGTGCGAACTTCTGGAGAGGTATTCGGCCAAAACGGTGTCCACTTCATCCATCGTCTGGTAACGGTCGTCCGGATTCTTGGCCATCATCTTCTTGATGATGGCGCAGATGTCGCGGTCCAGTGCCGGGTTTACCTTGCTTGGCTCCGGAACGGGATTGTTCAGGTGCATCGACATGATCACCGCCGGCGAGGAACCATCATAAGGAATTTTACTTGTAACAAGATGGTAGAACGTCGCGCCGAGCGAGTAAATGTCGGACCTCGAGCTGACATCACGGGATCCCCTCACCTGCTCCGGCGAAATGTAGAATGGCGTGCCCATCACCACACCGGTTTGGGTCACGCCGGCGCCGTCCTCGTCACCCGTCCATTTCGCGAGCCCGAGGTCGCCGACCTTGATGACGTTGTCCGCGGTCAGCATCAAGTTGTCGGGCTTCACGTCGCGGTGGATGGTTTGTTTCTGATGGGCGTAGCCGAGGGCCGAGGCCGCCTGACGCACATAGCCAACCGCTTCGGGCACTGAAAAGATATGCCTCTCACGCAGGAGCGTCCCGAGATCCTTGCCCGCGACGTATTCCATGATGAAATAATACACATCGCCTTCCAGCGCGCCCGAGTCGTAGACCTGGACAATGTTGGGGTGGTTGAGTTTTGCCGCGCCCCGGGCCTCATGAAGAAAACGCTCGATATAGGCCTTGTCATTGACCATATGGGCGCCGAGGAATTTGACCGCCGCGAGGCGGCCCAGCGATTCGTGGCGGCCGAGGTAGACGATTCCCATCCCGCCCTCCCCGATGCGCTCCACGATCGTGTAGCCTGCAAGATCCTGTCCGATCCACGGATCGATGAATTCGCCCTCGTCCTCCTGCGGGGCGACGGGAGTCTCCGGATCACCTCCGGAAAGCATTGGATCTGTATCGCTCATCACCGCCTCCTTTTGCCAAAAGTGCTGTTCCCCGATCCCGTGGGCGTCTGCGGACCCTGCCTGGACTGGAATTTCTCGGAAAGGAATTTCATCGCTTCTGGAATGGGTTCGACCCGGACCTCCGCGATTTGCAGTTCGCCTGTTCCCTGCATCCCGATCAGGATGCTTCTGAGTTCCGATCTGGCCAGAAGCGGCATGGGAACAATATAGGTTTTCCAACGGTCGCTCAGCTGGAGCTTGGGGAGAAAACCGGATTCGGGCTCGGTGGCCAGTTCAATTCTCGGAGAGGGGTTGCCGGCACGGAGTGTGTACGTCACCCAGAATTTTTTGCCTCGCACCGGCGAGGGCAGGTTGAATTTGATCCCGAGGATCCACTGGTTCACCTCCGTCTCATGCCGGAGTTTCAGGCAGGGCCGGCCCAGGTCGTTGTCATCCTTCTCAAACCCCCAGTTTGCTTCGCAAAAAGGCTTTTGGCTTTTGAAGCCGGCGGGACCGACGATGATGGGTTTGCTTCGGCCGCCCGGTTCGACCAGCATGCACTCGACGCCCTTGGGAAGGACGCCGGGTTCGGCTGCGTTAAAAGGCTGTGCGTAAAAGGCCCGTTTGATCCGGTCCGGGCTGCGGAGCAGCTCCTGCATTTTCTCCGGCAGAACATGCTCGGTGCCATCCGCCATGATGATCACCATTTCCGGCGGTCCGGAGGGCTGGCCATGCATGTCGGAGCTGGGCGAGCCGACGAAAGGCTGAACCTCGGCCGGCGGGGTCTGTGTCCGCGCCATTTCAAAAAGCCCCTCGTTCTGAGGCGGTTGTGAGGCTTGCTCGATGGCAGGCGTTGGCCGCGGCGGAACGTCGGGCGGAGGACGGGACGGCGGCGGCTCGGGATTCTGAGCCGCCACCTCCGCATTGGCCGCGGTTGGCTGGGGTGGAACGGCCGGAACAACCTCCGGCAGTTTGATTTCAATCGGCTTTCCATCCACGGCAACGTTCGCCCGCGGCTGGGTCGTTTCCGAGGCGGTCCGCGGCTGGGCCGCGCCCGCCGTCTCCCCGGCCTTGAATTTGAGGACTGACGAGAGAAACAATCCGAGGATCACCGCGGCAGCGATGATGCTCACTCCGATGATCGTGGCAATCTTGACCGGTGCGCCAGGTTCCGATTGGACCATGATCGGCAGACGGATGCGCTCGGGAGGCTCGGTCGGAAGCCGCTGCGGCTCGGTCGGAGGCTGGGCGGGCAACGGAGACACCGCCCCGGGAGCGAATTGGGCCGACCGCATCTTCCCCGCCTGGTATTCCGCCAGCGCGGCGTCCACATCCTCCATCGTTTGGAAGCGGTCCTCCACGTTCTTGGCCATCATCTTCCTGATGATTGCGCAAACATCCGCGTCAAGGGAGGGATTGGCGCGGTTCGGCTCCGGCACCGGACTGTTGAGGTGCATGGCCATGATCACCGCGGGCGACGTGCCTTCGTAGGGAATTCGCCCGGTGACCATATGATGCAGCGTGGCGCCAAGCGAATAAATGTCCGAGCGCCAGTCAACGTCGCGCGAGCCGCGCACCTGTTCCGGCGAAATGTAGAATGGCGTGCCCATGACAACACCCGATTGGGTCATGCCCCCGCTGCCATCGTCGCTCATCCACTTGGCAAGACCGAGGTCGCCGACCTTGATCGTGCCTTCATGGGTCAGCATCAGGTTATCCGGCTTGATATCCCGATGGATGATTCTCTTCTTATGGGCATAGCCAAGCGCGACGGCAGCCTGACGGATATAGCCGACGGCCTCGGGAACCGGGAAGATGTGCCGCTCCCTCAGGAGCGTTCCGAGGTCCTGTCCTTCGATGTACTCCATGATGAAATAGTAGATGTTCTCCCCCATGGAGCCTGCGTCGTAGACGGCCACGATGTTCGGATGGTTGAGCTTGGCCGCGCCCCTCGCCTCGTTGAGAAAACGCTCGATGTAGCCTTTGTCGTCGACCATGTGGGCGCCAAGGAACTTAACGGCTGCCAGGCGGTCCAGGGATTGGTGGCGCGCCAGGTAGACAATCCCCATGCCGCCCTCACCGAGACGCCGGATGATATAGTAGTCAGCGAGGTACTGGCCGACCCAGGGATCCACATAGGCGACCTCCTCTCCCGCCGGCTGTCCCGCGACTTCCCCATCCCCGCCCTGAAGAGACTGCTCGTCGTCACCCATTCTCTTTCTACTGATAACCCGCAATATTCGCAGGGTCACGCGATTTTTGTGGCTCACCCCTCCCTCGCGAATAGGCATTGTTTATATTCATTGGCATAGAACCTATCCCAAAACTATCGGGGCATGCGTTGCGAGCGCCACGACCGGTGGGCAAGGCGTGGCCGCGGGGTGAAAAATCGTTTGCGCGGCCACCCTCAAAAACCACATGATGCAGCCGTGAAAAGCGAGTTCGAATGGATTGCGCTCTGGCAACGGCTCCAGAAACTGCCGGGCGATGTCCGGATCGGAATCGGCGACGATTGCGCGGTGATCAACGCGGCGAAACCCGGTCTTTTTGGGCTTTTAAAGTGCGATGCGTGCGTCGAGGGCATTCATTTCACGCGGAAAACGCCGCTGGATCTCGTCGGCCGCAAGGTGATGTCCCGGAACATCAGCGACATCGCCTCGATGGGCGGTACTCCTCGTTTTGCTCTGGTTTCCGCCGCGTTGCCCGACAGGATTCCCGATGCGGGAAGAAAAAAACTCTATCGCGGCCTGACCGCCGCCGCCCGCCGTCATGGCTGCGAAATCATTGGAGGGGACACGTCGCGATCACGATCCGGCCTGTTCATATCGGTCTTCGTTTATGGAGAGGTGGAAAAAAACAGGCTCCTCACGCGATCCGGAGCCAGAAAAGGAGATCATGTGTATGTCACCGGCAGGCTCGGTGGAAGCATCAAAGGAAAACACCTTTTATTCGAGCCCAGAATGGCGCAGTCAAGGTGGCTCGCCCGATATTTCAAACCGTCGGCCTGCATCGACCTGAGCGACGGGCTGGGCAGCGATTTGCGCCGCCTTTCCGATCAGTCCGGCGCCGGCTTTGAGATCCTCGCGGCGGCGGTTCCCGTTTCACGCGGCTGCTCGCTCCGCCAGGCCCTCTACGATGGCGAGGATTACGAGCTTTTGTTCACGGTGCCCCCCTCACAGTCGGCTGCACTCATGAAAGCGTGGAGAAAACATTTCAAACTTCCGCTCACCTGGATCGGCATCGTCCGCCCGCGCGCCTTCGGTCTCCGGCTCACGACTTCCTCGGGCCGCCGCGTTGCGATTCGCACGTCCCATGATCACTTCCGTCACCACGCATAGTCCCGCTGAAACCGCCTCCTTTGCGGAAAGCATGGCGACGGCACTCGAGCCTCCAGCAACGGTCGCCCTCTACGGTGATCTCGGTTCCGGCAAAACCTGCTTCGTCAAAGGCCTGGTTCGCGGGCTCGGTTCCGAGGATCTCGTCACCAGTCCCACATTCACCCTCGTTCACCACTACAGCGGCCCGGCGGGGCGAATCCGCCATTTCGATCTCTACCGGATCCGTTTGGCCAGCGAGCTGGACGATCTGGAAATCGGTGCTGTTCCGGATGACATCGTCGTGGTCGAATGGCCGGAGCTGATGGAACAACGGCTTCCGGACAACGTGATCCGGATCAGGTTCGAGCTGATTGCCGAAAAAATGGATGAGCGCAAGATCACCGTCGAATTCAAGGACGCATGAAAATTCTCGCCATCGATACTTCCTCGCCGCGGATCAGCGTCGCAGTCGCGGACTCCGACCGGGTCCTCTCCAAGACCGATGAGATCGGCAGTCCATCGGTGCAGCTGATATCCTGCATCGAAAAGACGTTGAAAGGCGCTGGCCTGGGCCTGCGGCAGATCGATGGCTTTGTCATCGGTGAAGGCCCCGGCTCATACAACGGTTTGCGCAGCGGTTTTGCCACGCTCCACGGGCTTCTGATCCCAAGGCCGAGGCGTGCGGTGAAAGTCAGCAGTCTCGCAGCCATGGTCTCCGGTGTCGAAGGCCCGGAAATGCGGGGCGCGATTCTCAACGCCCGGAAGAACAGCTTTTTTTTCGGAAAGTTTCGGTTGGAAAACGCGGGACCAAAGCTCATAGAAGAAGGGATGGTCGAGCGCATCGAGCAGATTTCCGGCATCGATTCCCCCGAAATCGCGTGGCTGAGTTATGAGGTGGAAGGCTTCCCGGTCGCCTACCCGGACGCAGCCGCGCTCGTGCGCCTGGGACGTCCGGAACTGGAAAGAGAGCCTTCGGAAAAGATCCTTCTTGAGCCCCGGTATCTCCGCCCACCCGTATGACACACCCATGAGACCTGGAACCGAAAAACTTCGCTGCTGGGCCGAAATCCACCAGGGGAGGCTCGCATCCAATATCCGTTTTCTTCGCAAAAAAATCGGCCGCGGGCGCAAGATCATTGCCGTGATCAAGGCCAATGGTTACGGCCATGGGATGGGGCCCATTGCGAGCGGCCTCTCGCGGCTTGGCATCGGACACTTCGGCGTCGCCAGCCCCAGTGAGGCCTTGGAAGCGCGCGCCGCCGCCCGCAACGGCACGATTCTTCTGCTCAGCGGATCGGTGAAGGGGGAAATCCCCGAGATCATCCGCGGCGGCATCGTCCCGACGATTTCCAGCTGGTACGAGGCGGAGGCGTTCGCGCGCGCCGCGCGAAAGATGAAACGCACGGTCCTCGTCCATGTAAAAATCGACACCGGCATGGGCCGGCTGGGCATCTGGCATTCCGCGGCGCTGGTCCTCATTCGCAGGGTCGCAGCAACGCCCGGCTTGAAGCTGGACGGCATCTACACGCACCTGGCAACCGCCGATTCGCACCGCGGTTTTGCCGTCACACAGTTGAAACGGCTTCACAAGGTCCTGCGCGCCCTTTCGCGCGAAGAAATCCGGCCGCGGATGCTTCACTACGCCAACAGCGCGGCGACGCTGGCTCTTCCACAGACCGGCTTCAACTTTGTCCGGCCGGGGCTCGCCATCTACGGCCTTTCACCCATCCACGGCCATTTTCCGCTGAAACCGATCCTCAGCCTCAAAAGCCGGATCACGCTGATCAAGGAGATTCAAAAGGGGAGGCCGCTCAGCTACGACAGTTTGTTCCGGGCGCCGCGCCGGATGCGCGTTGGAACGATTTCGGCGGGCTATGCCGACGGGTACAACATCCATCTCACCAACCGCGCCGACGTCCTTGTCCACGGCAGGCGCTGCCGCCAGCTTGGCCGCGTCACGATGGATGAAATCATGGTCGACCTGACGCACGTCCCGGAGGCCCGCTGGGGCGACACTGTCACCCTGCTGGGCGAGGAAGGCCACGAGTCGATCACGGCCCATGAACTGGCGAGGCTGGCGGGAACCATCCCATGGGAAATTCTGACGAGCATCTCGAAACGCGTTAAGCGGGTTTACCTGTAAGCCTTTCGCGCTTCCTAATCCTCCGCTCGAACCTTTTGTTCGCATCACGCAGCAGCTGCTCCGGCTCGAGCCTGAGCTGGCGCGCCATGTCCGCCAAATGCAGCAGTAAATCGCCCAATTTCTCTGAAGCGGCCGCCCTCCCGCCAAGCACTCCGTTGCGGCTCTTGAGCCGTTTGTAGATGTCCCCGGCCTTCTTCGGATGCAAGCCCGCCTTTGCGGCCTTCTTCAGAAGCTTCTCAGCCCGCATGAGCGCAGGCAAATGGGATGGGATGTGGTCGAGCGCGCTGCGGGTTTTCTTGCCCACCCTCTGCCGCTCGCCAACCTTGATCTTTTCCCATTGCGCCAGCACCATATCCGAATTGCTGAGCCTGCTTTTGCCGAAAACATGTGGATGGCGCCGCACCAGCTTATCTGAAATCCGGTCCACCACGTCGAAAAATCCGAAGTCCTTCCTCTCGCTGGCAAGCTGTGAATGGAAGACAACCTGCAGGAGCAAATCACCCAGCTCGTCGCACAGCATGTCCCTATCCCCCAACTCGATCGCCTCAACGACCTCGTAGGCCTCCTCGATCAGGCACTGCTTGATCGAGTCGTGGTCCTGCTCGCGGTCCCATGGACAGCCGTCTGGAGACCGCAGTCGGGCCATGATTTCGAGCAGCGGATCGATGGATTGGGCTTGTTTTCTTTTTTTCCTAGGCATGCGAGACTGAAAAACCATAAACTGGGCTTAATTCCAAACAAAAGAAATTCCCTATGAAAAAAGTCGGTCTGGTTCTTTCAGGTTGTGGCGTCATGGACGGCTCAGAAATCCATGAATCCGTCCTGGCGCTTCTGGCCATCGACCGCGCCTCCGCGGAAGCGGTCTGCATGGCGCCCAATATCAAGCAGATGCACGTCATCAATCACCTCACGAGCGAGCCGGACGAGGGCGCTGTCCGAAACGTCCTGAACGAGTCAGCGCGGATCGCCCGTGGCAAGATCCACGACATCGCCCATGTCAAGGCCGAGGAGATCGATGCGCTCATTTTTCCCGGAGGCTTCGGCGCCGCCAAGAATCTCTGCACGTTCGCCGTCGAAGCGGAAAAGTGCGGGGTCAACGCGGACGTTGAGAGGCTGGTCAGGGCCATGCACGCGGCCGCCAAACCGATCGGCTTCATCTGCATCGCCCCGGCCATCTGCGCCAGGATCCTCGGCGGACTCGGAGTGAAGCTGACCATTGGCAATGACAAGAGCACCATTCAGAAGCTCACCGCCATGGGGGCCAGCCACGAAAACTCCGCCGTCAACGAAATCGTCGTCGACAAGAAGAACCGCGTAGTTTCGACCCCGGCCTACATGCTCGCCAGGCGAATTTCGGAGGCATCCGCGGGCATTGAGGCGCTGGTCAACGCGGTGCTCAAAATGGCGGATAAAAAGTTGCCGGCCGAGGCAAAGCATTAGATGAGTGCGTTGACGCTTATCTGCAGCGGTCCTCGGCGTCGGCTTTGACCGCTTCCCAGAGGGCATCCAACTCCTTCGGCAGCTCCTGCTTCGCCCGGTTGACCTGTTCATCGGTCAGCTGGCCATGTTCGGGGCGGCGGGAAGCGAAAAAGTAAAACTTGATTTTGGGCTCGGTGCCGGAGCCGCGAACGGCGAACCTGGTGCCGTTGGAAAGCTTCAGGAAAAACATCAATTCCTTCGGCAGCTCGTCGCCGTCGATGTCGACGATTTCATCCCTGGCATGATTCTGGAACCCGACCACCTCGAGGCCGTGGATCTTCTTCGGCGGGTTTTCCTGGTAGGAGCGGAGCAATTTTTTGATCTTGGCCGCCCCCTCGGCGCCGGTGTAGACGAGCTGGCCGAGCTTTTCGTGATAATAACCATGGGTCCGGTAGATCCCCTGCAGATAGTCGGCAACGCTCATGCCCCGGGAGAGCGCGAAGACGGCGACTTCCGAGAACATCAGTGCGGCGGCGTTGGCGTCCTTATCACGGACAAAATCGCTGGCCGAATAGCCATAGCTTTCTTCGCCGCCAAAGACATAGTAATAGGAGAAATCGAGCAGCAGCGCCCGCTTTCTCTCCTCGCTCAGGTCCTTCCATTTCTCACGGCTCTGCGTCCCGGCCTCTTTCCATGCGGCCACGGCCATCTCCTCGTATTTCTTGAGTTTCTGGCCGATGTACTTGAAGCCGGTCAGCGTCTCGACAATCCGGACGTGGTGCTTCTCGGCGATCGCGCGCTGCAGGTCGGTCGTGACGAACGTTTTGATCAGGCAGGCGCGGCTGTTGTTGGTGGTGTTGAGGACGTGATTTTCAAACATTCGGTCCAGGCGGTAGTTGGCGAGGATTGAGCCAATCTGGTTGCCAGTCAGAAGCTCCATCTTCCCGTCGCCCGTGCGGACGGCGACGCCCATCCGGTCAGCGTCAGGATCGGTGGCGATGACAAGGCCTGCCCTTTCTTTTTCCGCCAGCTGGATACCGAGCGCGAGGGCCTCGCTGTTTTCGGGATTGGGAGATTTGACCGTGGGGAAACGCCCGTCGCCTGTTGCCTGCTCAGGCACGACGATGATGTTGAAACCCAAATCTTTGAGCATTTCCGGAATGATCTTGATGCCGGTTCCGTGCAATGGCGTGTAGACGATCTTGAGCTTGCCGCCCTCCCTGCGAATTAGCTCCGGTTCAAGCAGCAGGGTTTTCAGCCGCTCCACGTAGAGCCGGTCGATGTCCATGCTCACCGTTTTGACGCTGCCTCCGGCTCGCGCCGTCGCTCCCTGGGCGTTGTTCACGCATTCGATGATGCCGTCGGCATGCGGGGCCACCACCTGGGCCCCGTCGCAAAAGTACGCTTTGTAGCCGTTGTCATAGGGCGGGTTGTGACTGGCCGTGATGACGACCCCGGCGTCGGCCTCGAGCTGGCGGACAGCGAAGCTCAATTCGGGCGTTGAGCGCTCGCTTTCAAACAGCCAGGCGGTGCCGCCGTTTTCCGCAACCGTCCGGGCCGCGAGCTCGGCAAACTCGCGGGAAAAATGGCGTGTGTCGTGGGCGAAGACCAGCACCGGAGGCGTATCCGGTCCGTTTTTCCTCTTCCAGGAAACGACGTAATCGACCAATCCCTGCGTCGCGCGCCGGACGTTGGCGTCATTGAGGCAATTGGTTCCGACTGCGGGCCGCTCGGGCCGTCCAAGCGCGCCTGTCTCGATCCCGTGGTCGCGGGACGAGGGGTGGACCTTGCCCCGCTCCGCTTCCGTAACGACGTTGCCGATCGTCCGGCCTCGCAGGCCGCCGGTTCCAAAAGCGAGGCTCTTGAAAAAACGGTCGTTCAGCTCCGTCCAGCTCTTCGACTCCACCAGCTCGGCAAGGCTCTCCGCCATCCACTTCTCGGAATTTTGATCCAGGAAATGGAGGATGTTGTCGCAGGTCTCCTTCAGGATGTCGCCGCGTTTCCGGGCGGCTTCGAGGGCATTCCGCACGGTGAACCCATCGTTTGACGCAGCGGTATTTTTTCCCTTCGCCAAGGTCTGGCTCATTTGTGGAGTTTACGTGTCCGAACAGCAGGGGGTCAAGGCTCCTGAGAATCCTCCTCGCCCTCATCGCCCTCATCGCCCTCTTTCTCGTCCATCCGCCGGCAGCCTTCGAGCAGGAGCCGCGTCGCGTCCTCGTCGATGAGCGGCGGGCGCGGCACCATGGAAGCGTCAAAGGCGAAACGCCCGCGCTTGTGCCGGAGCAACTCGAAGACCGCGAGACGTCCTTCGGGCGCAGGCGGGCATTCCGCATCGATGATCTGGCCATTCATGAAATACAATGCGCCGATGAACTCGTTTTGGAATGTTACCCGAAAAATTCCCGTCTTCCTTTCGATGATGAGCGCCTGGACGATCGGCACGATGTGAAAATCCTCCAGTTCGCCGGAGATCTTCTCCTCGCGAAGATAATGAAACTTGCCGAGGACCGATGTCGGCTGGTCCTCGCGGATCTTGCCGGCGCGCTTTTTGAGGTATTCGCGGATGTCCCCTTCCTCCCCCTCGCGCAGCTCGAAAATAAACTTCCCAATCTGGATCACATCACCGTGTCTCAGGATCGCCTCTTTGACGCTGATCGCATTCACAAATGTGCCATTGCTGCTGTTCAGGTCCTTGAGCAGGCAGGTGTTCTCCTTCTTCGTAAGGGTGCAGTGTTTTCGCGAAACCGCGGAATCCTCGAGCACGAGGTGATTGTCGACCCCGCGGCCGATGGTAAATTCGTCATGGGCGGACAACAACTGGTATTGCCCGTCGGAGGTGAGGAGAAAATAAGGCTTGGCCATCGCGGATGATCCTAACGGAAGAACACCGGGGAAACCAACTGGATCACAGGTATTTCTCGAGCGCCTGCTTCGACCTCTCGAAAACGTCCTTGTGCAGGGAGTTGCCGTGAGCGTCAATCGTCACGGTCGCCGGGAAATCTTTCACCACGAACTCCCAGATCGCCTCCGGCGTGCCGAACTTCTCCATCATATGGACGCCCTTCACCTCCTGGATGCATTCGGCCAGCACCTGGGCCGCCCCGCCGACCGCATGCAGGTAGACGCAGCCGAACAATTTGCATGCCTCAACGGTCATGGGTCCCATCCCCCCCTTGCCGATGACGCCCCGAATCCCGTGGTTTTTGATGATCTCAGCCTGGTAAGGTTCCTCGCGCGTCGAGGTGGTCGGGCCCGCCGCCGTCACCTTCCATCGCTTGCCGTCGCGCATAACAACCGGGCCACAGTGATAGAGGATCTGATCGCGGAGTGACACGGGCGACTTTCCTCCGTCAAAAAGGTACTTGTGGACGGCGTCGCGACCCGTGTAGATCAACCCGGAAATCAGAACGTGATCACTGATTTTCAAGTCCCGGATTTTCTGTTCCGTGTAGGGATGGTCGAGGTGGATCGTCTTCATCTTTTAATAAAGCCACTTCAAGATATTGCCGCGGGTGTTCAGCAGAAATCCCTGCCGCCGGTACGCCCAGCACATATATGAGATGGTGACAAAAAAGGAGGCTGGCAGGCGGTTGAGCACACCGATCTTGCAGCCAAGCAGGGTCGTCGTTCCGCCGAATCCCATCGGACCAATCCCAAGGCGGTTGGCCGTGTTCACGATGTCCAATTCAAGCCGGTCAAGATCCAGGTTCGGGTTGCGGTCGTTCAATTTTCGCAGGAACTGCTCCTTGGCGATGATGGCTCCAGTCGTCCGATCGCCGCCGATGCCGACGCCGAGGATGCCGGGTCCGCATCCCTTGCCCTGCGCCTGGAGCACCGAGTCGAGAATCACCCTGCGGCACCCATCCAAGTCGCGATTCGCGTTCAGCGCCGAGTTCGGCAGCGAGTATTGAGCGCCGACGTTCTCGCAGCCGCCGCCCTTGAGGATCAGGCGGACATCAGCCTGCGGCTTGCGCCAAAACTCATAGTGAAATGCAGGCGTGCCGGGTCCGAGATTGTTGCCGCTGTTGTGGCCCGTGAGCGAATCGACCGAGTTTTGCCTGAGGTAACCCATCCTGGTCGAATCCGCGACGGCCTTGCGCGTCTCCGCCTCGAGCTTCAGCACATCAAAACCGACCGGCGCGCGGATGAAAAAGAGAATGGAGCCGGTGTCCTGGCAGATGGGCTGGGACTTTTGCTCGGCCATCTCGATGTTTTTTCTGATGATCAGAAGTGTCTGCTCGGCCAGAGACTTTTTCGCTTCTTTTTTGAGCGAGGCAATGATCGTCTTCTGGACGTCATCAGGAAGATCCGAGGACGTCCGGCGGATCAGTTCGATTAAATTGACTCTAAGGTTTTGCATCGGGTTTCTTGTGGGGTACGCCGGCCGAATCGAGCGCCTTCAATTGCTTCTCAAGATCGGCCGAGGTTTCCGGCGCCGCCACCGCATTGATTTCGTCCATCGACACTTCCCGGTAACCGGGCGGTGGCTCGAAGTGCTCCGCGCGAATCAAGGCGTTGTTCACCTGCTTGATCTCGACTCGAACCGTCGGTTTCCGCCCAGCCCCCAGGACCGTCGTGCGAATCGGCATGCCTTCCATTCCAGGCAGGGTCTTTCGAGACTGAATCCCCATGCCAGCGAGCACCGACGCGTATTCTCCCGTCTGCCAGGCCTTGAGTGAATCCAGCGCCTTGACCGCTTCCGAATCCCGGGTCAGCCATTCATCGAGGACGGTACCGTCGGACTGTTCGACTTCGATTTCCGTGCAGTGGAACCCGTTGATCTTATCGGTCTTTCCGGTTGCGCTCACCCGAACCGGCTCCGGCTCTTCAGCAGGCGCACTCAAGCGGATGGCCGGGTTCGAGTGAGGCATCGCCACAAACACCCGGTCCGCATGAAGGATGGAGTAGGTCATTTGCTGGTCCGCCCGGATGATACTCGAGATATCTCCGGAGTCCAGACGGAGCTTGTCACCCGTCAGGTAAATGGTCATCTCACGAGCCGGCTGAGGACCCCCGACGGGATCGATCGGCTGGACGCTCTGGGTCAGCATCACGTCGGCCCCGACCGGGGAAAGGAAGCCCAAGAAGAAGAGAAAAAACCGGCGCGCGCGCATCAAAAAAATGCTGTCAAATCTGGCGCCAAAAGCAAGTCATGAAAACCGACCAAGTGGTCTGACTCATTTCTTGTTCCCGCGTCTCGCGTTTGATAGCTTCTCTCGCCGTGGAAAACGAATGGATCCAAGGAACCCTGGAAAAGTTCATCTACAACAACGAAGAGAGCCATTACACCGTGGCAATGCTCGCGCCTGAAAGCGGTCCCCGCGACCAGGTGACCATCGTCGGCAATCTCGTCGGCGTCCAATGCGGCGAGGTGCTCAAGCTCGAAGGTGAGTGGATCGTCCACCCTCAGTTCGGCCGTCAGTTCAGGGTCACGCGCTTCGAATCGATTCTCCCCTCCACCGTCCACGGCCTGAAAAAATATCTCGGATCGGGTCTCGTCAAAGGAATTGGCAAAAAGTACGCCGGGAAGATTGTCGACCATTTCGGCCTGGAAACACTCAGTATCATCGACGGGTTCTCCTCGCGACTCCGAGAGGTCCCTGGCATCGGCCGGGAGCGCGCTGCCGGCATCCGCGCCGCATGGGTTGAGCAAAAGGCGGTCCGGGACATCATGATTTTTCTTCAAAGCTACGGCATCACCCCCGGCCAGGCCTCCAAAATCTACAAAACTTACGGTGAGCAGGCGGCGCAGGTCGTGAAGGAAAATCCCTACCGCCTCGCCCGTGACATTGTCGGGATCGGGTTCAAAACCGCTGATCAGATCGCCAAGAACCTCGGAATTCCAAACGACTCGGCCCACCGTGTCCAGGCCGGCGTCCTTTTCCATCTTCAGGAGCTCACAACGGTCGGCCACACAGGATACCCCCACGATGCACTCGTCGAGGAAACGGCGCAAATGCTCGATGTCGACCAGACCCTTGTCGCCCAGCAGATCCTCAACCTGACGCACCAGCTGGAGATCACGGTCGAACCACAGGAAAACCTCGTTTATCTGGCTTCGCTTCATCACTGTGAAAAAAATCTCGCAGATCTGATCCTGCGCCTCGTTTCCGAGCCATGCTCCCTGCCTCCCATCCTCCTCGACAAGGCAATCGAATGGGTCACCGAAAAGAGCGGCTTTTCAATGACGCCCGCCCAATGCGAGGCGGTGAAAAAGGCCCTTACCACAAAACTGACGGTCATCACCGGCGGTCCCGGCGTCGGCAAGACGACCATTATCCGCAACGTGGTCCGAATCCTCGCGCAAAAGAAAGCGAAGATCCTGCTTTGCGCCCCGACGGGCCGCGCGGCCAAGCGCCTCGGCGAAAGCTGTTCATGGCCGGCCAAGACCATCCACCGTATGTTGAGATTTGATCCCTCCACCCATTCCTTCACTTTCAACCAAAAGAATCCTCTCGATGCCAACCTTGTCGTTGTCGACGAAACTTCGATGCTGGACATCTCCCTCGCATATAATTTGTTCAACGCGATTCCACCAACCGCCAGCGTCGTCCTCGTCGGTGACGTCGACCAGCTGCCTTCAGTCGGCCCGGGAAATGTCTTAAGAGACATCATTGACTCGAAGGTCGCTCCCGTCGCGCGCCTGAATGAGATTTTCCGTCAGGCGGCACACAGCCGGATCGTCTCCAACGCGCACCGGATCAACGAAGGTGTCATGCCCGATTTCAGCGAGTCGACGGATGGCTCGTCGGATTTTCATTTTCTCCAGAAGGAGGATCCCGAGGACGTGGCAAAGACCATCATCGAGCTGACCACCCAGCGGATTCCGCAAAAATTCGGATTTGACCCTGTTCGCGATATCCAGGTCCTGGCTCCGATGCACAAGGGCATCGCCGGCGTGGAAAACCTGAACAGGGAGCTCCAGAAGGCCGTCAATCCAAGGCGCGAGGGCTTCAACGGGAAGGATTGCGAGCTGGAGCGCTTCGGAAAGATCTATCGCGTCGGCGACAAGGTCATGCAGCTGGTGAACGACTACGACAAGGCGGTCTTCAACGGCGACCTCGGCATCATCCAGTCGATCGACAAGGAGAACAGCACGATGGGCATACGGTTTGACGAGGTCGACGTGGAATTCGAATTTTCAGACCTCGACGAGGTCATCCCCGCCTACGCCACCACCATCCACAAATCACAGGGCTCGGAGTATCCATGCGTCATCATCCCGATCCTCACCCAGCACTATGTGATGCTCCAGAGGAATCTCATCTACACCGCCATCACGCGCGGCCGCCGGCTCGTCGTCATGGTCGGCACCAAGAAAGCGCTCGCCATCGCCATCGCCAACAACAAAACGGCCGCGCGGTTTGGATTGCTGAAGCAACGGCTCACCGGGGAGCTGGTGTGATCCATTGCACTTGAAGAAAGCTATCTCTTAAATTTTACTGTCACAGTCGCATCATGATCAGCCCGGTCTTTCACCCTCAAAATCACATGGTGGCCGCCCGGCTTCAGCTCCTTGGTGGGCACCGTAAAGCTCTCTTCCTTCTGGTCCAGAATGCCGTCATCGGAAACGATCGGCGCCCAGTCCTTGCCATCGACCGAGACCTCGGCGTAGACGATGACCGAGCTGGCATCCTTGGTGGTAAACTTGACCGAATCGCCTGACGCGCTTCCTTCGACAACTGGCGCCGTGTTGTCGACCAGGAAAACATCGCTGATCATGTCATCGGTCTTTTCCTCGCCCTTCGGATTGCTTGGCGCGTCGCTTGCCCGGACTTTCAGATGATATTCGCCGTCCGGCCAGGTGGATGCATCCCAGGAGATGAAATTGTCCTTGAGTTCCTTCTCAAGCGGCCTCCAGGAATCATCGCCGGCGGCCCGGTAGAAGACATCGTAGCTTAACGTGTCATTATTCGGGTCCTTGGCCTGCCAGTTGGCGGAACGGAAGCCCGGTTTCCGAACAGGCATCATCGAGGCTCCGACGCCAGGGCTACCAAAGCCTGCCAGTGCGCCAAGGTCGGTCGCGGCACCAGCTCCCTTTGCCGGTTTCGGGCTGGAACTGCCAAAACCGCCGAGCACCGGCGGAAAGTCGGGCCGGGTCATCTTGGCCAGCTCGATGCCGGGCGGGTTGATTTGGATGCTCACCACGCCTGGCCGCTGATTGAATGGCAGGTAGAAAACGCGGACTTCCTCGACGTAATTTTTGGAGGAATTCATCTCAAGTTTGTATTGCAAATAACGGGAAGGCAGGCTCCGGATGCTGCCTCCGGTCGTTTCCACCCACGGCGACCAGCTCTTGTCCGGCTCGCTGGTGTTGCCCGCCCGGCTCCACCATTTCATGCCGTCGGTATTGCCCGCTGCATCCAGCCGCCCCCAGCGCGAAAACGTCTGCGCGTCGATCACATCCGATTGGAATTCGCCCGATTGGGATGCGGCAGTCGATATCTGCCAGAGCGCGGCCGGGTGGCTTGAGGCCATCACCGCGGTTCCGTTCCTGGCCGGCGCCATTACCAGGCCCACAGCCTCGCCGGCCGACTCGAGCTGGCCGAGAAACGTGTACTGGCGCTTGCCGTTGACCTCGTAGAACTTCGCCTGGTCGCCGGTTGCCACCCAGACCCGTTCACCTCCGGCCGGAGCAAGGGCATAGATGCCGTCGGTGTCCGAACCCCAATTTTCCACCTCCCCGGACGGCGACACCCTCACCACCTCGCTGGCTTCCTCGCCCGTCTCGCGTGCCCGGCGACGCGGCTTTTCCGCGGGCGCGGCGGCGCCTTCGCCCATCATCATTGTCACGGCGGTATCCTCCTCTTTCAGCACATCCTTGAGCCCTTCGAAGAGCTCCTTGGCGCCGATGCCGGGCGCCGGCGTTTTCCCCTTCACCTTGCCCCCCATGATCGCGGCATAGACGTTGCCCTTGTCGTCCTCCGTGATCGCTTTCACCTCCCGGAATTTCGACTCGTAGACCACGCGCACATCCGGGGATTTGATTTCCGGGTGATCGAAACAATAGACAATGCCGTCCGGTTCGCTGCCGGCCCAAAGCCTCTTCTTGGAATCCAGAAACAGGGTGCGAATGTGTTTTTCGTCGCTGTCGAACACAACCTCCCCCTGCGACTTTCCCACCACCCGGTAGAGGACCCCCTTTTCCCCGGTACCGGCAAACAATCGCCCTTCGCCGTCGAACTGCAGCGACCAGATGTATTTCTGGCCCGGTTCGAACCAGGACTCGGCTTTCCCATCCTTCGAAATCTTGTAGACCTTGCCGTTGGGCGAGCCGCCGGCGAAGAGATTGCCATCGGCATCGACCGCCAGCGCGTAAACGTTCAGTTCCTTCGTCTGGTGGAAGAGCTTTGATCTGCCGCCGCTGTCGACATGGAAAATCTTCCCCTCGTTGCCAACCGAAACGTAGTAGCCGTCCTTTCGATCGGACTCGACATCCCAGATGATCGAATCCTGAAACGAAACCCACTTCGTCGCGGTAGGCCCAAGCTTGAGAAAGCCATCCTGAGTGACCTGAATCTGCCGGGTCTCGCCTGCCACGAAATCCTCAAAGGAATGGTCGGTCGACCATTGGCTTTTCACGGCGAACGCGCGCGGGCAGGCCAGCAGGCCGCACAATAAGAGGATCGACCAGTTCGTTTTCATGATTGGATCTTGATCTTGATTTTGCCGCTGCCCTGAACTTTCGCACCAGCGTCCTTGCTTTCCTTGAGGATCAGCGCGTTCTGGATCGGCTTGATGTCGGTCCGCGACTGATCGTCATCCAGCTGCTGCCGGATGGATCCCGGAAGCGAAGGGAGCCGTTCGTTCTGTAAAATAAGGCCGGGCGCCTTTTGCACAACGTAAAAGTACAAACGGCCAGGCTCATGCCGGTCGTTGAGAATACCGATCAGTTCCCCGCCAGTGGCCGGAGGAATCGGGCTGAACCCCAGCGAACGATCTTCGATCCTGTCGGCGTTTTTTGCGTCGAGCACCTGGATCTCGAGATCGCCGGACTTCACCTCTTCGGGAATTTTCAGCTTGAAAGGAATGGTTTTGGCCGGCTCGCGCGGGCAGCGCAGCGTCACCCAGCCCTCGACGGTTCCCCCGGGCTTGATCTCGGTCGGGTAGGCATCCACCTGCTCGATCGTGAAGGTACGGTAGACGGGCTCGACACTCACGTCCAGTTCGACCGATTGGATCTCGAAGTCCTGGACCTCGTTGTTATAAAGTGCGTTGATCTCCTGGTTCGAATCGAGGACGAGGTCATAGAGCCATCCGAAATTCTCCCCGGAAAAGAGCCGGTCAATCTTCACCTCCGGGAAACCCTTCACCTCGATCCTGCCGCGGACGCGAACGGTGGCCTCCGAACTTTGTTCCATCGTCTCGGCAAGGAAGTCGGTCAATGCCGTCAAGTAAATCAACGGAGCGAAGCCCCGGTCATTGATGAACTCGAGATGATACTCCTTGGAGTCCTTTGGGTAGCGCACCCTGACGGTCATCGGGACCATCGCCGGCCGGGGTCCAAGCATCCCCGCCACGGCCGACATCCGATCCTTGTTGATCGTTCCCACGATTTCGCCGAGGTTGGCCATCTTGAACGACCGGTCGTAGCTGCTCACGACGCTGATGATCTCCGAGCTGGCCAGCGGGATTTCCACCTCACCCCGGTTCGTGAAGGCATGGCCAAACGCCATGATTTTATCCCCCTCGCGCCAGGTAAGCGTGCCGGTGGCGGCCGCCGTGAAATCGCCCTTCGCCAAAACACCGGCCGCGGCCGCGCCAGGCACCAGTTCGGCCTTGATCTTGCCGCGCGCCGATCCCGAGTTGCCCTGCAGCGGGAAAAGCCCCGCCTGCCGCCAGTCTCCCAGGATCCGTTCCGCCACCAGCGGATGCAGCCGGCCCAGCTGAATCAGAATCGGAATTTCGGTTTCCAGCCGCGGCCTTAAAATCGCCGCCAGAGGGTTTTTCAGCGAGGTCAGGGACCAGTTCTCCGCCCCCGACGATCTCTTTGCGCCTGGCCTGGCGCCGCGCCTTTTGAAAACCTGCCCGTAGTCCTTCTGGACCTCAAGCATCGACTCGATCGGCTGGACGCCGAATTTGGCGTCCTTGTTAAACTCCCAGCCATAGGCCAAGGCTCCCATCAGCTTGCCGTCGACGGTGCACGGACTCCCACTCATGCCCGCGGCGATCACCATCCCGCCGGTTGGATCATTCAGCATCCGGCACCAGATCGTGTGCCGGCCCGGACCGATGTGATCCCAGCCGATTCCCTCGACTCGGAAGCGAAAGGTTTCGATCTTCGTGCCGCTGAAGACCGTGCGGCATTCACCGATCATTCCGGGCTTCACATCATTGATCGGCAGGATTGGGGTCGCAGCATCGGCCGGCAGGACCGCAGCGACCACCAGACACATGATGCTTGCTGCCGGCCGCGTAAAGCGTAAAGCGAGAAACGTAAAGCGTTTCATATCACAAGTATAAATACTTATAATTGCTTGAACACCTCGCGGACGGCATCGAGCGTCCTCGAGATTTCGACCTGGCCATGGGCCAGGGAGACAAAGCCCGCCTCGAACTGCGACGGGGCCAGATAGACCCCCTTCTCCAGCATGCCGTGGAAGAATTTTGCAAACCGCTTTGTATCGCTCCTCTTCGAGTCCTCGACATTCCGGACTTCCCCGTCCGTGAAATAACAGCAAAACATCGATCCGATCTGCGAGACAAGCAAGGGAATGTTGCATTGATGAGCCGCCACCCGGATTTCGTCGCACATCTCACGAGTGACTTCGCCCAAAACGCGGTAGCCGTCCCGCGCCCAAAGTTCCTCGAGGGTCGCCAGCCCCGCGGCCATCGCCAGCGGATTGCCCGAAAGTGTGCCCGCCTGATAGACCGGCCCGAGCGGAGCCAGCTGATCCATGATGTCCGCGCGTCCCCCGAAGGCGCCCACGGGCAGTCCTCCACCGATCACCTTGCCAAAGGCAGAGAGGTCGGGCCGGATCCCGTAGATTTCCTGCGCACCCCCCTTCGCCAGCCGGAAGCCGGTCATGACCTCGTCAAAAATCAGCACAGCGCCGCACGATGAGGCCAGCTTGCGCAGGAGCTCCAAATAACCGGGCACAGGCAGATAGAGACCCGCATTGGCCGGAATGGGCTCCAGGATGATGGCGGCGAGCTCCTTGCCGATCTCGCGGACGGCTGCGCGAACCGCCTCGGCGTCGTTGAACGGCAGGACCGTCGTCAACCGGGTCAATTCCATTGGAATGCCAGCGCTGTCGGGCTGGCCAAACGTGAGTGCGCCGGAGCCGGCTTTCACCAATAACGAATCAACGTGGCCGTGGTAACAACCGGAAAATTTGATGATCCGGCTGCGCCCAGTGAATCCGCGCGCCAGCCGGATGCACGACATCGTCGCCTCGGTTCCGCTGTTGCAGAAGCGGACCTTTTCGACCGAAGGCACCGCCTCGACCACGCGTTGCGCGAGCCGGACTTCGAGCGGGTTGGGAATACCAAAGCTGGTTCCGCGTTTTGCCGCGTCAACGACGGCCTTCACGACGGCCTCCGGCGCGTGGCCGAGGATGGCGGGGCCCCACGTGCCCACGTAGTCGATGTATTCATTGCCGTCGACATCGTAGATCCTCGCCCCAGAGGCCCGGCTGGCGAAAAAAGGCTCGCCCCCAACAGCGCGAAAAGCGCGCACGGGCGAATTCACTCCGCCGGGAATGTATCGGAGGGCTTCTTGAAATAGTTGATGTGAGAGCTCGTAATTCATTTCATTGCATCACGCAAAGGCGCAAAGACGCCAAGAACACATGCAAACCAAGACAGCCTTCGCGCCTTGGCGGCTTCGCGTGAGATCACGATCCTTTTTCCTCCCGATACTTCTGAGCAATCGGCATTCGGCGGCCGATGCCGAATGCTGTCGAGGTCACCTTGAGTCCGGGAGCGGCCTGCCGCCGTTTGTATTCATTGTGGTCGATTTTTCTGACGAGGTCCGCCACGAGCTCCCGGGTCAGTCCGTCGCCGACGATGTCCTGCACAGGCCGGTGGTCCTCGACATAGGCTTTCAGAACCTTGTCCAAGACACGATAAGGCGGAAGGGTGTCCTGGTCGGTCTGGTTGGGTTTGAGCTCGGCCGAGGGCGGCTTGGCGATGCTGTTTTTCGGAATCAACTCGCTGCCGCGGTTGATGAAGCTGGCCAGCTCGTAGACCATCATTTTTGGCACATCCGAGATGACCGCCAGACCCCCGCACATGTCGCCGTAAAGCGTGCAGTAGCCGGTGGCCAGCTCACTCTTGTTGCCCGTGGTCAAGAGGAGCGATCCAAGCTTGTTCGAGATCGCCATCAAGATCAGCCCCCTCATGCGCGACTGGATGTTTTCCTCCGTCGCATCTTCCGGGCGGCCGGCGAAAATAGCCTTCAAAAATCCGTAGACGGCATCCACCGGCTCCTGAATCGGGACGATTTCAAAGCGGATGCCGAGATTTTTCGCGAGTTCTTGCGCGTCCTTCACACTGTGGTCTGACGAATATTTCGAAGGCATCGCGACGCCCATCACGTTTTGCGGACCGAGCGCGTGAGCGGCCAGCGCGGCTGCGACTGCCGAATCGATGCCGCCGCTCAGGCCGAGCACGACGGATTGAAATCCGCATTTGACCACATAATCCTTCAGACCAAGCGTCAGTGCACGAAACAACTTCTCCACGTCGGCCATCTCCGTAAACGGCGCGGGTTTCGCCGTGGCGGCGTCGACGAGGATCAGATCCTCTTCAAAACGTTTTCCGAAGGCAACCAGCTCACCGGACGCGTTGAACACGATGCTCGAACCATCGAAGATCAGCTCATCGTTGCCTCCAACCGCGTTGCAGTAGGCGACCGGCAGGCGGTCTTTTTGCGAGATCGTCCGCATCATGTCGCGGCGTATCTTCAGCTTGCCAAGATTCCAGGGTGAGGCCGAAAGATTGACGATCATCTGGGCCCCCTCGCGCCTGAGTTCCGCCACCGGGTCGCGGTCATAGAATCTCTTCGGCCAGAAGTCGGCATCGTTCCAGATGTCCTCGCAGATCGTCACGCCGATTTTCAAGCCGCCGACAAGGATCGGGCTGTTCTTTTCGCCCGCCCGAAAATAGCGGTCCTCGTCGAAGACATCGTACGTCGGCAGGAGCGTTTTATGGATCTTCTCCGCCACCCTGCCCCCTCGAAGGAGCGCAGCGGCGTTGGCAATGTTGGAGCCCGATGGGGCGCTGACGGTATCGACGAATCCGACCAGCGCCGGGACCTCGCCTGTCTGCGAAGCGACGGTCTGAAGGGCGGCGAGGTTGTCGGAAATGAATTGCCGGCGGAGAAGCAGGTCGCGCGGCGGATAACCCGTCATGCAAAGCTCCGGAAATACCACCATTTCCGCGCCCTGTTGGACGGCGCGCCGGTAGAAGTCGACGATCTTCCGGCCGTTGCCCGCCAGGTCGCCGACCGTGGTGTTGATCTGTGCCAACGCGATCTTCATGAAGTTCCCTTTTAACATGAAGTGCTTGCTGACTTCCAATCTTCTTCTCACTCGAAAAATTCCTTGACCCAAACCTCCAGCCCCTTGACCCTTTCGGTCGAATGCCCGAAACCGCCCGCGAACCCAATCTGGCGCCGCTCGACATGGAGGAGATTCGGTTTCTCATCGTCGATATCCTGCGCCGCGTGTCGCGCTCGTTTTACCTGACCCTCCGGATCCTGCCGGCTCCCCTGCGTCCCGCCATCGGCCTGGCCTACCTAATGGCGCGGGCAGCCGACACGATTGCGGATACCCCCATAATGAGCCTCGGCGAGCGGCTCGATCACCTGGTTCGCTTTCGGAATCTGTTTCATGGAGAACCCGACCCTGGCCGGATCCGGATCATTCAAGGCGCCCTGCTGGAAACAACCCGGCATCCTGCGGAGCGGACCCTCCTGGAAAATATCGATCGCTGCTTCGCGATGCTGGCTTCATTTCCCACCGGCGACCGGGAACAAATCCGTTCGCTTCTCGAAATCCTGACGACCGGCATGGAGAAGGACTTGAAGAGGTTTCCCGGCCAGAATGCCGCCGATCTCAGGTGTCTCGACACCCCCTTGGAGCTCGACGAATACACTTATCTTGTTGCCGGGTGCGTCGGTCCGTTCTGGACACGGATGGCGCACGCTCATCTGCCATCGCTTTCGGCCTGGGACGTCGAAAAATACTCCGACATCGGCATCCGTTTCGGCAAGGCGCTCCAACTGACAAACGTTCTGCGCGACATCCCGCGCGACCTGCGCATCGGCCGCTGCTACCTTCCCTCCTGCGAGCTGGCGGCCGCTGGACTTGCGCCGCGCGACCTGCTCGATCCATCCAACGCGTATCGGGTCCGGCCGGTCCTCGCGCACTGGCTCGACGTCGCCCTCGGCCATTACCTTGCCGCGTGGGATTACACGATGTCGATCCCCCATCGCGAGCACCGCCTCCGCCTGGCCTGCATCTGGCCCATTTGGATCGGGCTCGAAACGCTTTCCTTGCTGAGGCGATCCGAAAATTTCCTGGATCCGGAAGAAGTCATCAAAATTCCCCGCGTCCGGATTTACGCCGTTACGACCGCGAGCGTCCTCACGATCGGGTCGGACCGGTTGTTGAGCCGCCGATTCGAGCGCCTTCTGCAGCAGGCCCGTGATGGAGCTTGAAAAAAGTCCTTTGAGATTTGAGATCCGATGATTGCCAGCAGGTTCGTCAGCTTGATCGCTCTGTTCATTTTGGTCGGCGCCTTGCCATGTTCCGCAGCGGCGCCGCGGTTCACGACCAGGCGTGTCGACGGCCGCAATTATGTCACTCTTCGGGAATTCGGCGGCTTCTACGGTTTCGGCCGAAAATGGAGCCGGAATCAGCAGACCATCCTCCTGAAGAAAAAATATCTCAGCCTTCAGTTGAAAATGGACAGCCGGGAGGCGGTACTCAACCGCGATCACCAGGAGATCCGCCTGCATCTCAACTTCGCGCCCATGGAGCAAGACGGGGAGATCATGATTTCGGAACTCGACGTCATCAAGACGCTGGATCCAGTCCTTCGGCCCTGGTCCGTCGCCGAGTTCAAGGTGCGGACGGTCTTGATCGACGCGGGACATGGCGGCTTCGACAGGGGCACGCTGGGAGTCACCCCCGGAGTCATGGAGAAAACATATTCGCTGGACACGGCAAAGCGACTCGAGCGGTTCCTCAAATTGGCCGGCTATCACACGCTGATGACACGTCGCGAGGACGAGTATATCTCGCTTGAAGACCGCGCTGAGCAGGCCAACGTCAGCTCGGCCGATCTTTTGATCAGCATCCATTTTAACTCAGCCAGCCCCGATCGCGGACCCAGCGGAGTGGAAACCTACTGTTTGACACCTGCCGGCGCGCCGTCGACAGGCAATTTGGGGGACCAGATCTCCGACTATCAGTCCAATCCGGGCAATAAGAGGGATGCCTCCAACATGCTGCTCGCCTATTGCGTCCACCAATCAATCATCCAAAACCTGGACGTCAGCGACCGCGGTGTGAAGCGGGCCCGTTTCGTCGTGATCAAGGAGACCAACAAAACCTCCATCCTCGTTGAGTGCGGATTCCTCAGCAACCCCTCGGAGCAAAGCCGCATCCGCGCTCCCGCGCACCGCGAGAAACTGGCCCGGAGCATCTGCCAGGGAATTTTGAAATTCATCAGCTACGTCAGCCCGAAGAAGCCGGCTGCCGGCCCGCTGAAGCTGCGGGATGCCTCCTGAAACTCCGTATCCGCCAATTTAGATTTGAACCTATCTCAGAACTAGCCGAGGCTTCGACATTCGACATGAAGCATTCCGACAAACCCATTGGAATTTTTGATTCAGGACTGGGCGGACTGACCGTGGTGCGCCAGCTTCGGCGACTCCTGCCACGGGAGCGCCTGATCTATCTGGGAGACACCGCGCGCGTTCCCTACGGCAACAAATCGCGGGAAACCATCCAGCAGTTTTCCAGGGAGGACTCGCTCTTTCTGATCAGGCGCCGCGTGAAGCTGGTTGTCGTTGCCTGTAACACTTCCACCGCGCTGGCCCTCGATCACCTTCAGGAAAAATTCGACTGCCCGTTCATCGGCGTGGTGCGTCCGGGCGCGGAAGCCGCGATACGCGAGACGCGCAATGGACGGATCGGCGTCATCGCGACCGCCGCCACCATACAAAGTCACGCCTACGAAAAAGAGATTCGCAAACTGGACCGGGCCTGCCGCATTTTTTCCAGTGCGTGTCCGCTTCTTGTCCCGCTCGTCGAGGAGGGCTGGGGAAACATCCGGCTGACCCGCGACATTGTCCGCCACTACCTGCGGCCGATTCTCGCGCGTCGCATCGATACACTGATCCTCGGCTGCACCCACTACCCCTTGCTCAAGCCCGCCATCGCGCGGGTGGTTGGACGCCGCATCCGATTGGTGGATTCCGCCGAGAATTGCGCGATCGCCGTCCGGCAATTTCTGGGCGAAAGTGGAAAAGGAACGGCAAAGCGAAGCGAGGGGAAATTGGAGCTGTTCGTCACTGACCGGCCGTTTTCCTTCTCGAAGAGCGCCAAACTCTTTCTGGGAAACCGGGCTCCCATGGCCAGGCAAATTTAGGAATGGATTTGGAACAAAACCTTCGCGAAGTCGAGAAGCGCATTGCAGCGGCATGCGATCGTGCGGCACGAAAGCGCTCCGAGGTCGAGATCGTGGCAGTCACCAAAACGCATCCCCCTGAAGTGGTGCGGGCGGCCGCCGCGCTGGGCATGAAGATTTTCGGTGAAAACAAGATCCAGGAGGCCCATGCCAAAATCCCCGAGGCGGGCGGCGGGC
>JAHFSZ010000022.1:0-1966 GCA_023265515.1 Verrucomicrobiota bacterium | reverse complement strand
GCAGTCACCAAAACGCATCCCCCTGAAGTGGTGCGGGCGGCCGCCGCGCTGGGCATGAAGATTTTCGGTGAAAACAAGATCCAGGAGGCCCATGCCAAAATCCCCGAGGCGGGCGGCGGGCTTTGCTGGCACATGATCGGTCATCTCCAGACCAACAAGGCCCGCGATGCCATCCGCCTTTTCGATCTGATCCATTCGGTGGATTCGCTCCGGCTCGCGGAGGTCCTGGACAGGGAAGCCGCGCAGGCTGGAAAGAGCCAGCGCGTGCTGCTCGAAGTCAACGTCTCCGGCGAGAAGAGTAAATTCGGCATTCCGCCGGATCAACTCAACGACGTGCTGAAATCCGTCAACGCACTTCGGCATTTGGTTGTCGAAGGGCTCATGACGATGACTCCGTTTTCCGACGATCCGCAAAAAGCACGGCCTTACTTCCAGCAGTTGCGCGAGCACCGGGATCGGGTGAGCCGTAAGTCCGGAATGGCCCTGCCGCACCTGTCGATGGGCATGACCGGCAATTTCGAGGTTGCGGTCGAGGAAGGCGCCACGCTGGTGCGGATTGGCACGGCGATCTTCGGCGAGCGGCGCTCGATCCGGAAAGCTTCAGAAGCCTGATTAGAACCTATCGCAGAACTAGTCGCGCAGTCTGATGCCGGAAGCCCGGAATGGGTTGGTGGTCCGCGGCACGGCCTCCGGGGACTGAGGCGGTGGCTCGGGACTGGGGGCGGCCGCTTTTGGACCAGGCTCCTGTTTGAGCGAGGCTTCGGCGACCGGCGCGGCGGAGGGACTGTTGGTGTCTTTAGGCGTCTCTTCAAGTTTCGGGCTCTGCGCGGATGGCACAGGCTCGTGTTCCAGTGAAACCCGATTCGTTTCTCCAGTGACAATCGGGGTGGTCTTCGGTTCGGGCGCGGCAGGCGTCATGGCTTTTTTCTCCGTTCTGGAAGTGTTGTTGGTGCTGGCCGGTTTCTTCGCCTCCGACGGTTTTTTTGCCTCGGCCGGCTTCGCAGCAGGGGGCTTTTTCTTAGGTTCAACTTTCGCGGCAGACGGCTTTTTCGCCTTTTGATGATCGGGAGGCAAGTTGCTTTCCTCGACAGGCGTCGCCTCCTTTGGCTTGTCCGGTTTGGACCTCTTCTCTTCCTGGTCCTCCTGCTTTTTTTTGCCGCGCGGAAGCCGTGACCCGTTCAGAGAGTCACGATAATCGAGAATCCCGTCGCTGATGCAATCCGCAATCAGATCCCGGTAACCCTCATCGGCAACTTTCGAAGCCTCGCGCGGGTTCGAGAGGAAACCGCCCTCGACCAGCACGGCCACCGTGTCCGTATGCCGCAGGACATAAAATCCGGCAGTCCGGACACCGCGGTCGCGCGCCCCTGTCCTGCCAACGAGATTGCGGTGGATCATATTGCGCAACGGCACCGACTTGGAGGAACCGCGGGCGCAGTACGTTTCGACTCCATGGCCCGAGGTCCCATAGTCGGCATTGTAGTGAATGCTGACGAAAATGGCGCCGTCATGGGCGTTGGCGATGGAAACACGGTCCGAAAGAGGAATGTAAACATCGGTCTCGCGTGTCATGATCACCTTGACGCCCGCCTCCTCCAGACGCTCTCGAACTGCCAGGGCCGTCAGAAGGGTCATCTTCTTCTCCGGCACCTTCACATTGCGCAAGCCGCCCTGATCCCACCCCCCATGCCCCGGATCGAGGACAACGGTGTCGAAGACAGCACGGGCCTGAGTCCGAATCGCAGCGATCAACAGGCAAGCGAAGACCCCCCTCGCGATGATTCGGCTCCACCCATGACACGAAACAACTGACACGGGCCGGACTATAGTGAGGCATAAGAATGAGGTCAAAAAGGAATTTCCCTCGAACGGTTGAAGGTATTTTTGAAATTGGAGGCGGGGGCCGGAATCGAACCGGCGCATGGGGCTTTTGCAGAGCCCGGCCTTACCACTTGGCTACCCCGCC
>JAHFSZ010000071.1 GCA_023265515.1 Verrucomicrobiota bacterium | reverse complement strand
GAGTCATTTTTTCACACAGAGCAACTGTGTTAAGTGGCAAGAACTAAGAAAGCAGTTTTGGGATGGGTTCTTGTACTTTCGCGGCCTTCTGTTATACGTCCGCCATGCTGGCGATTGGCTCGTTCAAGCTGCATCTTCTGCAGACCGAGTCCATGCTGCTTGACGGCGGCGCCATGTTCGGGGTGATTCCCAAACTGCTCTGGTCCCATGAAATCCCCGCCGACGAGCAAAACCGGATTCGGATGCCGACGCGGCCCCTGCTCATCGAGACCGGCAAGCGCGTCATCCTGGTGGATGCGGGCATCGGCGATAAAGGCGACGCGAAATTCAACCGGATCTATGACGTCCGAGGCCGCCCCCTCTTCGAGGAACTCCAGCGGCACGGGTTTGCGCCGGATCAAATTACGGATGTGGTCATCACCCACTTTCATTTCGATCATTGTGGGGGACTGACGCGCATGGTCAACGACAAGCCCGTGTTGACACTGCCCAAAGCCCGTTATCACGTGCAAAAGCAAGCCGTCGAAAACACGGTGAGCCCGAATCCCCGTGAGCAGTCGAGTTTCCTGCCGTTCAACGTTGAGCCGATCCTGGACTCGGACCGTGTCGAGCAACTCGAGGGCAACACGGCCTTTGCCGACGGCATCGAGCTCGTCACGCAGTTCGGCCATACAATCGCGATGCAAATCGTGAAAATCACCGCCGAGGGCCGGACATTCCTCTACCCGTGCGACACGATTCCTTCGAGCGCCCACCTTCGGATCTCCTGGGTGCCGGCCTACGACATCCTGCCGGTGGTGACGATGCGCGAAAAAAATTCCCTGCTGAGGCAGGCGGTGCTGGACCAATGGACCCTCATTTACGCCCACGATCCGAAAATCGAAGCCAGCACCATCGAGTTCAACGGAAAACACTTCGGAATGGGCCAGACGGTTGTGATTTAATAAAACGAGGCCAATTTTTTAATTGTTCATCCAGGCATCTCAGTATAAAGAATGAGTGAAAGGAGACCCCGCATGGCCAAGAAAAAAAGAAAAGCTTCCCGCAAACGCAAATCTTCCCGCAAACATAGAAGCGTCGCCCTTACCCAACAGGCCCTCAAGCTGATCGACCGGGCCGCCGCGCTGATGAAAATCGGCGTCATCGAGGGCGCCAGGCAGGGCGCCAAGACCAAGGTGGTCGTCAAAAAGAAAGCCTACGTGCTGGCCGACGCCGCCATCAAGCAGCTCAACCGCGCCGTTCTCAAGAGCGGCAAGGTGATCCGCAAGAGCATCAAGAAGCTGTAGGCAAACTCTCGCGCCTCTGCGTCATTTGTCCCTGGAATCGGTTTACGGTGTACCGTTTACCGTTTGTCGTGGTTTTTCCTTGCCCGGGCCTTTTGTTGAAAACGCTGGTAAACGGTAGACGATCGCGGAACGCGATCAGAACCCGCCGCGTTTCCAGATCGAAATGAATAGCCTCACCCCCATCAACGTGGCCAGGCTCAGACCCACCACGCCAAACAACGAAACACCGTGGAACAGCGGCGGCATGTTCGCCAGGATCAGAATGCTTGCACCAATCATCAAGGCCGATGCGAAAATTGTATTCGAGAGCCGGTTGGCGATGTGGTTCATGGTGTTGCGCATTGGCTCGAAACCCTGGGGATCGATCCGGTGCTCGATCGGGATATTGTAGCGGCCGGTCTTGAGCTTCTGATACAAGTCGTGCAGGTCGACGGGCAGATCCCGCATGAAATCCCAGTATTCGGCGAAACTGTGGTACATGTTCTTCAGGAGCCGCCAGATGTCGTATTTTTGTTCGATCACCGCGGTGGCGAACGGCTGTCCGAACCGGATGAAGTTCAGGTCGGGATTGAGGATCGAACCGAGCGCCTCCACCTGGCTCAGCGCCTTGATGCCCAGGTAGAAGTCGGAAAGCATCCGCAGTTTGTGCTGCATCAGAACATCGAGCAGGCGGTTCAACACGAATCCGAGCTTGAGGTCCTTCAGCGGCCGGTCGAGATAATGCTCGGAAAACGCCTCGACATCCATTTCGAGCTTTTTCGGATCGTCGGCGAAGCCCTGTTCCGACATGCCAAGCAGCGACCGCGTCACCATCCTGTTGTCTTTTTCGACGAGGCCCAGCACCATCGTGGCGATGTCTTCCCGGAACGTGGGATTCAGCATCCCCATCATGCCGTAGTCGTAGAGGCACAGCATGCCGCCGGGCAAGATCGTCATGTTGCCGGGGTGTGGGTCGGCGTGAAAAAAACCGTACTCGAACATCTGCTGGAAGATCAGCTTGGAAATTCTTTCCGACAGCTTGACCGGATCGATGTGGTGGGCGCGCAGCTTGCCGGGCTGGTCAATCGGCAGGCCGGTGATGAATTCCATAACCATCACGCGATCGGTTGAGAGCTTGTGGTGGAGCTTGGGCACCCGGATGTTGCGGTTGCCGCGGAATTGCTTGGCGAAGCGGTCGAGGTTCCGCGCCTCGTTCGTAAAGTCCTGCTCAGCCCAGAGCGTCTTGGAAAACTCCCGCACCACGCCGACCGGGTTGAGCACCGCAATCTCCTCGACATGCTTGTCGAAGAATTTGGCGACATCCAACATGATGGCCAAGTCGACCGCGATCGTCTCGGCGATGTCGGGGCGCTGGACCTTGACCGCGACGATTTCCCCGCTTTTCAAAACCGCCCGGTGGACCTGTGCCATGGACGCGGACGCCGCCGGTTTTTCGTCCAACTCCTTGAAGATCTCATGGATCGGGCGCTCCAGCTCCTCCTCGATGACCCTGCAAGCCTCTTTTCCGGGAAACGGCTTCACCTCGTCCTGGAGCTTGTGCAGCTCCTGGACAAATTGCTCGTTCACCAAGTCGCGGCGCGTGCTCAGGATCTGGCCGAGCTTCACGAACGTCGGGCCCAGCTCCTCCAGCACCATCCGAAACCGCACCGGCGGCGGCAAGTCATGGAGCTCCGTCTGCTTGGCGGGAAGATGCGAGTCCTTGATCTCGAGGATCTTCTGGAGATGAACCATTTTCAGGATATCACCAAAACCGTACTTGAAGAAGACATGAAAGATTTCGTGATACCGTGGAAGGTGATGGTAGACTTCTGCCGCCGCACGGAGCTGCTTCAGGACCATGCTTGGATTATAGATGGAACCGCTTATCGAGCGAGTTCAATTTCGCCGGTTCTATCATCCCACCCGGATCTATGGACGCGGAGAGGGGGCGACGCGGGGACTCGGGGAAGCACGAATGGTCCACTCCTCAGGCTCCGAAATCATACAGACGATCTGTGCGATAATTCCATGATACTCACGGCCCAACTCTCTTGCTACTTGCGCCGTAATGTACCCACACCTCATGGAAAATTCGAGCAAGACACGCGTTTCCTCAGCTTCGCTTTCCGAATCGCTTAGCTTGCTAACAAAGTGAGCGGGATATCGACGCTTCCGCCACGCTTCTGCGATGTTGGTACAAACCGAACGTGATGAACGACGGATTTGATCTACGAGAGAAAATTTTTCTTCGACAGGAAAGTGTCTGGTCAACTCGAAGATACGCATCGCAGCTTCGAAGGCACCCTTATAAACGCGCAGATCGCTGTAACTTCTGATGTTGCCCATTGGATCCTCTCCCGGCGTCGCCGTGTCCCCGCGTCCCCGCGTCCCCGCGTCCTGTTCTAAAGGACGGATGATGAAATAACGACGTCCGCCGTCTGCTCGACACCGAGAAGATATTGCCCCGAGTCCGGGTTCGGGCGCGCGCCGTCCTGCAACAAAAGATCGTTGGGCGTCTCCCGCGCCCCTTCGAGATAAAAGCCGGCCTGGTATTGGAACGGCATCAGAAGCGTCATGAGCGCTTCACGCCATGTCCCGTCCACCCAATAAAGCTCGCGCGAAAATTCCCCGTCCATGCCAAATTCCGCCCAGAGCCACGTGTAGCTGCCGAGTTCCTTCGCAAATCCGCCCGTCTGCGCGATGATCAAGGTCGTCTTCTCCTCCGGGATGTGCTCGATCTGGCAGATCAGATCGCCGCCCCCCTGGAGCGCCCATCGCATGTCCCAGTAAACTTTCGGGTCGAGAATCCAGCTGGTGCCGTGCCGGCGAATGAGCACTGCAAGCGCCTTTGAAAACTGGGACCACTCCTCCTGATTCCATTCGCGCGGTCGAAGGATCGCCTTCACCCGCTGCCAGCGCAGGCGCCACTCGGAAAAAACGCGGGTGAACTCTACGGAATAGAACATTAGAAAACGTCTTCCGGCCGGATCGTATCAAAAGCAGGCCGGTTCCCGCTATTCGCCAGGTCCCGCCTTGCGACCTTCAAGCCGGTTCAGCCGCTTTTGGAGAGCCGCAACATCCCTGGCGCGCGCATCCCTCTCATCACGGAGGCCCATGGAAACTCTGTCGGTCGCGGCGGAAATCTTCACGAGCTTCTCCTTGACCTCGAGGTCAAAAGCCGACTGGTCCGCGGCGAATTTCTTGAACTGCTCCTGCTCGGCCTTCAGCGCGTTCACCTGAGCATCAAGCTTGGAGTTGACCTGCGCGACGGTGACGGCCTGGTTCTGGATTTGTCTCCAGAGAATGTAGCCGCCAAAACCCGCAAGGATGGCGACAAGCAGAATGCCGCCGATCAGAGCATAGGCAATGCCCGAGAACAAGTTCGTGACGGACTTCTGCTCGCGCCGTTGACGGTCGGCATTTTTCCGGAAATCGTTGATGGTGGGGGGAGGGGATAGAGTTGGCATAGGCTTTGAGTGGGTTGAGGTTTTTTCGGTGGCGGGCTCCGGTCGGTAAAATGTCTTCTCCTGGCTGGCGAAAGAAAGTCGGTTTGCCCCGGCAGACCGGCTGTTTTCCTCCACTTCATCGGCTAGCGTTGACTGCAAATCATGAATCATCTCAGGATCCGTTGGAATAGCAAACTTCTCAAAACGCCCCGCTTTGGGCTTTGAATCGAAGTCGAATTCGATGTTCCCCTTCTCCGAAAGAGAAGCCTTCGCGGGCAGCCTGTTCTTTTTGGGGGGGTGAGGGTTGCTTGGATGTTGGGGATTGTCGGGATTGCTATCCGGCGTCATTTCAGGGGCTAGAGTGGAGCGTTAAGAGGCAGAATTCAACCATAAAAGATGCGGACGTATCGTCCATTCCGGTTTTTTTCACCTTTTTGAACGATGGCTCCACGTTCAAAATCGCCGGTCCATCCGAGCCATCTTTTTATTCCGAACATCCGCCGTGCGGTTCAACGGCTCGCCACCGGCTTCTTGTTCTTCTCATAGGTCACGCGGTCATCCAGCTCGAGGACCTCGAAAATCCCCTTCAATTTTCCCAGCCGGGAAGGGTCGGCCGAGCGAATGATCTCATCGCGGTAGTCGTGCTTGTCGGGCGGCCACTCCGCCTTGATGGTATCCCCGGCAAATTTGTTGATTTCCGATTCGGTCTTGCGGTGACCGTTCTCGTGAACCCAGCGGACAATTTCCTCGTCCGTGGCACCCGTGGCGACAAACGCCTTGAAGTTGTCCCCTTTGATTCCCTTGAAACCGAACAGCACATTATCGAGGGGACAATCGAAGTGATAATCACCGATCGTACCAGCCAGATGTGCGCGGCATTTGTCGATCGTTCGCGCCAAAATGGTAAAGCCGCCCAGCCTCTGGCTTGGAGGCCGGGGCGGCTCCTTTGTCAGATCCTTCGCTTTGATTTTTGCCATCGTGGATTTCCTTTGCGGCATGATCACCCGCCGCCTGTTTTTGAACAGGTTAGTCTCTGCCAAAAAGGTTCCGCCACAGGTCATTCCAGCGAGAGCGACTGACATTCGCCTTCTTCAACCTGCTTTGAGCCTTTTTCGTTGCGATAATCCTGGTTTCCATGCCCCGTCTGGGCTTTTTGATGGAAACACGAATGGCGCTATCTACCAATAGATAGGCCATTGAATCTGTATAACGATCATTCATTGTATTTAATCCTCCTCCTTATCCCATAAATCCCCAAGGGAACGATCCCACTCAGGGTTCCGATCTCAAGACCTGTTTCTCGATGGTCTGAAGAACGGTTTCAATCCGATTCGGTTCCCCTGTCATCCGGACTGAAATCATTCCTCCCTCCAACATGTTGTACATCAACTCGGCGTCAAAGAGGTCGTCCTGCGCCGGCTGCTCATGACCCCGAATCGCACGCAACTGCTCCGCGAGCCATTGAATCGCCGTGTCAAAGAACATCCGCGTCACGCGGGTAATCTCCGGATCGCCCGCTCCCACCTCCGTCGCCGCCATCATCATCGGGCAGAATGTCCGGCTGGAACACTCACGGGCCAGCTCCCGCATCCGGCCGAGATACCGCTTCAAGCGCTGTTCAGCATCCGTTTCCTCCTGAGCCCATGTTTCAAACTGCGCCTGCAGACGCTTCAGGAACTCCTCAAGAACCGCGACAATCAGATCATTTTTCTTTGGAAAATGGTAATGAACGGAGCTGGACTTGATATGGCAGGCGAACGCGACATCCCGAAAACTGAACCCATGAACGCCCTTGGAAGCGATTTCCCGCTCCGCAAAACGCATGATTTCAGTTTTCGTGTTGGCCGCAATTTTCATCCCTGGCACCTTTCTGGATCAACTCTTTTTTGCTTCATTTACCTACCTATCTATAGATAGATTGGATTCTTGTCAAGGGGACTTTTTCCCATAAAAAGAGGCATTCGACAGCATGGGAAAATCCGTGTTAGGAAAGCCCTCATGCTTTCTCCCTATCTTCGGGGGTTCTCAAAGGAAAACCTCCTTCGCGGCTTGGTTGCCGCGGTCATCGTAGGAACGATAACCCTGATGATTCTGTCGCCGCTGGTCATATTGTTGCGTATGGATTTCGGCAGCGCGTCCGAATCCATGTCTCCCTTCCTGATCTGGCTTTACTCGGTGCTGATCTGGTTCGTTCTGATCACGCTCTTCCATGCCGCGCTGCACGCCTTCTTCGCCTTTCTCTTCGATCGTGGCGAGAAAGCGTTCGAGCAGGGGGATTACGTCCGGGCGATCCGTTATCTGCGCTGGTTTTCGCTCGGCCAAAACGACCACTATGACGAGTCGGGTGAAGCGCATCGCGCGCACCTTTCAGCTCTCCTTCACCTGAAGCAGGATGCCGAGGCCAAGCGGCTCGCGAAACGCTGCGAAGAGCTGGGGTTCGAGACAGATTTGGAAGGCAAAGACTGATCCAGCTCGTTCAGCCATCACAGCTTTTTGTTCTTCGCTCGGGATTCAGCGGCAAGACGCTGCTTGAACTCAAGCACCTTCTTTTGAAGCGCCGGATTGGAGACGGCGAGGATCATGACGGCCAGCAGTCCTGCGTTGCGCCCGCCGCCGATCGCAACCGTGGCCACTGGAACTCCGGCTGGCATCTGGACGATGGCAAGGAGGGAATCGAGGCCGAAAAGCTTGCTCTCGATCGGCACACCGATGACCGGCAACGGCGTGAGCGCCGCAACCGTCCCCGGCAGATGTGCCGCACCCCCTGCCCCCGCGATGATCACCTGGATTCCCCGCCGGTGTGCCGCGCGGGCGTAGCGAACCATATCGAGCGGCGTCCGGTGGGCGGAGAGGACTTTCATCTCGCAGGAGATGCCAAATTCACGGCACGTGTCGGCGGCTCTCTGCATGACGGGCAGGTCCGAGTCGCTGCCCATCACGATGCTCACCTGCGGCTTGCGTCTGGTCGTGATCTTTTTCTTCATGTGCTCGCCATAGAATCCGTGAAATCCCGCCCTCTTCAAGACTTTTGTTGGGGCATCCGCGGTGCTTGTCAAGGATCGCGCTTCCCGCGATAAAAAATCTGTGTTAATAAAAGGGGATGCATTTCAACGTTTCGACGTTTATCGAGGTCATCACCGTGCTTGTCGTGATCATGGATCCCGTGGGCAACTCCGCCGCGGCGCTTTCGCTGACCGCGGATCAAACGGCTGAGCAACGCCAAAAGACCATCAACGTCATGGGCGCCGCCATTGCCGTGCTTCTCATCTCGTTTTTTCTCGCCGGCCGCTTCATTCTCAATGCGCTCCACCTTCATACGGAGGATTTTCTCCTCGGAGGCGGGATCCTGCTGATCATCGTCTCGCTCGGCATGCTCACGGGCCGCGGGTCCATGCTCAAGGACGAGCCCGGATCGGTTGCCATCGTGCCACTGGCCACACCGCTGCTCGTCGGCCCCGGAACCCTCACGATGGTCATCCTGATCCAGACTGAAAAGCCGGCGCTTGAAGGCATCGTCGGAGTTTGCGCTTCGGCGCTGATCGTCTGGGGCATCATCCGGATCGCAACCCCCATCCACCGGTTGCTCGGTGATAAAGGCGTGAAGGTGGTCTCCAAGGTGATGGCCATCATCGTCGTCGGCTACGCCGGCAGCTTCATCCATAAGGCCCTGCTGGAATGGGGCGTGGCGCAACGGTAACCAACGCGCTGATTCCCATGGAAGACGAACCCATTGATTTGAATCGGTACATGAACCAGGAACCCCCGAAAAAGAAGCGCGTCCTGATCCTCTGCACCGGCAATTCCTGCCGCTCGCAGATGGCCGAAGGCATCCTTCGCCAATACGGCGGGGACCGCTTCGAAGTCGCGAGCGCCGGCACACAGCCGTCGTTCGTCAACCCGACCGCCATCCAGGTGATGCAGGAAATTGGCATCGACATCTCGCACCACCGGTCCAAACACCTCGACGAGCTCCGCGGGCAGTACTTCGACCTTGTCATCACCGTCTGCGACCATGCCAGGGATGTTTGCCCCGTGTTTCCCGGAGGCGTCGCCCAGCTTCACTGGGGATTTCCCGATCCGCCTCATGAAGAAGAGGTTACCGACAAGGTCATCGCTGAATTCCGCCGCGTGCGCGACATGATTCACAAAAAGTTCAAACGCTTCGCCGAGTCGAAAAAATGAACGCCTTCAGCGCCACGTTTCAGCGGCACACGCGCGGCGGCAACGAGATCCAGGACATCACCGAAGATCTCCGGAAAATTGTCGAAAAAAGCGGCGTCCGAACCGGTCAGCTCACTGCGATGGTCGTCGGCTCCACGGCCTCGCTCTCCACGCTCGAATTTGAACCTGGCCTTGTCAAACACGACATCGCCAGAGCGTTGGAACAAATCGCGCCCGCCGACAGCCCTTATGAGCATGAGAACACCTGGCACGACGACAATGGACACAGCCACGTCCGAGCCTGCCTCATCGGCCCCTCCCTTGCGCTTCCGGTCGTCGACGGCGCGATGCCGCTGGGAACCTGGCAGCAAGCCGTCCTGATCGATTTCGACACGCGCCCCCGTTCGCGTCAAATCGCAGTCACGGTGGTCGGCGAGTGACCGATAGGATCGAACACGCATCTAAAGTAAGATATGGCCGTGGAAAACAAACCCTTGATGACCCAGGTGAAGCCTCTGGACCGGTATGCCGGGATGCATGCCTCGGACCTTGCGGGCCATCTGGAGAGGCTCCCAACCAATGAAGCCGCGGATCTTCTCACCCGCCTTCCTGAATCGCAGGCCGCCGGGGCTCTTTCCGAACTGGACGCCGCGCACTCCGCCGACTTGCTGGAAGCCATCCCGACAGAAATCCTCTCCACTCTGCTCGGACAACTGGCATCCAACCGCGCCGCCGACCTGATCGTTCACCTGCATCCCACGCGCCGCCGGGAAGCTCTCTCGCTGATGCCGGCGGAAACGTCGGCCCGCATCACTGCTCTGCTTCGCTACCCCGCGGATACCGCGGGCGGCATCATGAGCAACCGCTTTATCGCCCTGCGCGAGGACCAAACGGTTGAGGAGTGCCAGAACATGCTCCGCGCCCGCGAAAAGGAGGAAACCGAAGACGTCTCCTATCTCTATGTGACGGACCCGGCGAAAAAATTGGTCGGCGTCGTCGCCCTGCGCGACCTGGTCTTTCGAAGACCGGAACGCCGCATCGGGGACATCATGAGCCGTGACGTGGCCCACTTGAAAGTCGACGACGATCAGGAAAAAATTGCCCGGCTTTTCGAGCGCCACCACTACCTCGGACTTCCGGTACTCGAGCAAGACGGCACGCTCGTCGGCGTCGTCCCAGCCAGCGAGGTGATCGATATCGTCCAGGAGGAGGCGACCGAGGACATGCAGTTGATGGTCGGCCTGTCGGGCGAGGAACAGGCACTGACCCCATGGCGCCGGTCCCTCAAGCCCCGCCTTCTCTGGCTCAACATCAACCTGGTGACGGCGTTCGCCGCGGCCGCGATCGTGAACCTTTTTGAAAGCACGATCGCAAAATGGACCGTGCTGGCCGTCTTCCTGCCGATCATCGCCGGCCAGGGCGGCAATGCCGGCACCCAGACTTTGACCGTCATCATTCGTGGCATGGCCACCGGCGAGAT
>JAHFSZ010000021.1:31631-37242 GCA_023265515.1 Verrucomicrobiota bacterium | reverse complement strand
GAGGACATTCGAAACATCCTGGAAAAACACGGGCGGAGGCTGTCGTCATTTCGGACGGTCCTCGATTTTGGATGCGGATGCGGACGGACGCTGCTTTGGATGCAGGCTCAAGCTGCCGACAGTCAAAAATGGTTCGGTTGCGACATCGATGCGGAGGCCGTTGCATGGTGCCGGGAACATCTTTCTTTCGCCCAGTGCGTTGTGAACGAAGGATCCCCGCCGTCGCCGTTCCAAAACGATCAATTTGACTTTATCTACGCGATCTCTGTCTTCACGCATTTCAGCGAGGCGTATCAATTTGCCTGGCTGCGGGAGCTCCGGAACATTCTCAAACCTAGCGGGCTTCTTCTCGCGACGGTCGTCGGCCGCGACATCTGGGGCCGGCGGCTGCCCCGCTCCCTTGCCCGGCAAGTCGAAAGAGACGGCTTTTTCTTTCTCAGTTGCAATGTGATGGGAAAGGTGTTTCCGGATTTTTATCGGACGGCGTATCACACCGAAGAATACGTTCGAAGGCGTTTCTCGGAGGAGTTTGAAGTGCTCGACTATATTCCCCAAGGGCTCGGAAAATTTCAGGACGTCGTCCTTCTTCGAAAGAGGGAAGCGCTTCCTAACGCTGAAGCTTGAAAAAGGTGCGTTTTCCAATCTGAAGCACTTGCCCGCTCTCTACCGCCACCTTCGCCGACGGGTCGGTGTATTTCTTCCCCCCGATGCTCACCCCGCCCTGCGTGATCAACCTTCGTGCCTCGCTCTTGCTTGGCACGGTTTTTGTGAGAACAACCAGCTCAAGGATCGAGATTGACTCGCCCGCAACCCGGAGAGTGGGCGCATCGTCGGGATTCTGCCTCTTGGAAAAAACTTTTTCAAAAGCCTCGCGGGCCTTGCTTCCTTCCCTGGCGCCGGCGAAGCGGTCCGTCAGGGATTCGGCGAGCGCTTTCTTGGCCTCCATCGGGTGGCCGCCTTTGAGGCTCTTGATCTCGGTTGCGGACTTGTTGAGCAGAACTGCGTACCACCGCCACATCAATTCGTCGCTGATCGACATGGTTTTTCCGAAAATTTCAGCCGCGGGTTCCGTGATGCCGACGTGGTTGTTGAGCGATTTGCTCATCTTGTTGACGCCGTCGACGCCTTCGAGGATCGGCAGGAACAATCCCACCTGCCCCTCCTGGCTCTCCTGCTCTTGAAGATCACGGCCGAGCATGATGTTGAATAATTGGTCGGTGCCGCCGATTTCAACGTCGGACTTCACCATCACCGAGTCCCACGCCTGCATCACCGGGTAGAGGACTTCGTGCAGGCGAATTTCACCCTTGTGGTCGAGCCGCTCGCGAAAATCCTTGCGTGCGAGCATTTGGGACAATGACACCCGGCTGCAAAGTTTCGCCACGTCGCTGAAGGCCATCTTGCCGAACCATTCGCCGTTGAAAACGATTTCAGTTTTGCTCCGGTCGAGGATCTTGAACGCCTGCTCCTGGTAGGTCCCAGCGTTCTTCATCACCTCATCGCGTGAAAGCTGGGGGCGCGTCGCGTTTCGGCCGCTCGGATCGCCGATCATCGCCGTGTAATCGCCGATGATCAGCACGGTGCGGTGGCCAAGGTCCTGGAACTGCCGCAACTTGGCCAGCGGCACGGTATGGCCCAGGTGGAGGTCGGGCGACGTCGGATCGACCCCGAACTTGATCCAGAGGGACTTTCCCTTTTCCAGTTTCTTGAGCAGAAGCTCGCGGGTCTTCACCTCGGAGGTGTTCGCAACCAAAAGCTCGAGTTGTTCCTTCGCTTTCATACAAAAAAAAGAGCGGCCTTTGAATGGGCCGCCCTCTTTGGTAATCGATTTGACTCGAAATGTCTATTTCTTCGACTGGTCCGAGGCCTTGTCGAATGCGTGCTCCAGCGCCACCAGGTCTTCTCCGGGCTTCAGATTATCGAGGTTTTCGGCCTCTTTCTTCACCCGTTCCATGTCGTAGCTGGCGGCCTTGATCGAAAGTCCAATCCGCCGGTTGGGGACGTCGATCTTGACCACGCGGGCCTTGACCTCGTCGCCAACCTTCAGATGGTTCTTCACCTTCTCCACGCGCTCCTCGCTGATCTGCGAGATGTGAACCAGGCCGTCGATATCGTCCTGCAGCTGCACGAACGCGCCGAACGATGCGACCTTGCTCACTTTGCCGGTGACCAGGTCGCCAACCTTATAGCGGGTCTCGATATGCGACCACGGGTCCTTCGAAAGCTGCTTCAACCCAAGACTGATCCTCTGTTGGTTCACATCGACCTCGAGCACGATCGCCTCGACGTCGTCGCCCTTTTTCAGGATCTCCGACGGATGGTTGATTTTGCGCGTCCACGAGATGTCATTGACGTGGACCATGCCGTCGATGCCGTCCTCCAGCTCCACAAATGCGCCAAACGTGGTGAGGTTGCGGACCTTTCCCTTGACCGTAGAACCGGCCGGGTATTTGTGCGCCGCCTCTTCCCACGGATTGCGCTCCAGCTGGCGAATGCCCAGCGAAATTTTCTGCTCGTCCTTCTGGATGCCGAGGATCACGGCATCGATCTCCTGGCCGACGGTGAGGACATCCGACGCCCGCGCGATGCGCTTGGTCCAGGAAAGCTCCGAAACGTGCACCAGGCCCTCGACTCCCGGCTCGAGCTCCACGAACGCGCCGTAGGGCAGGAGATTCGTGACCTTGCCCTTGACCTTGGCGCCGAGCGCGTATTTGTGGTCGATGCTGTCCCAGGGGTTGGCCTCCTTCTGCTTGAGGCCGAAGGAGACGCGTTCCTTCTCACGGTTGATGTCCAGAACGACCACCTCCACCTCGTCGCCGACTTTCAGCATCTCGGTGGGATGTCCGATTCGCTTCCAACTCATGTCGGTGATGTGAAGAAGGCCGTCCAGCCCGTCCAGGTCGATAAACGCGCCAAAGTCCGTGATGTTCTTGACGCCGCCACGGACGCGGTCGCCCACCTTGATCGTCGAAAGGATCTTGCGGCGCTTCTCGGAGCGCTCCTGCTCGATCAGTTCCCGGCGGGAAAGGACGATGTTCTTGCGCTCCTGGTTGATTTTGAGAATTTTGAATTCGTAAGTCTTGCCGACAAAATCGTCGAGGTTGCGCGGAGGCTGCAAATCGATCTGCGAGCCGGGCAGGAATGCCTCAACGCCGATGTTCACCATCAATCCACCCTTCACTTTCTTGGTCACCTTGCCGTGGATCGTGGCGCCTTCGTTGCAGGCATTGACGATCTTGTCCCAGTTCAACTTTTGTTCGGCCTGGCTCTTGGAGAGCACCACCATGCCCTCGTCGTTTTCGAGCTGGACGAGGAGGACCTCGATTTCGTCGCCGACCTTGATTTGTTCGACATTGGGAAACTCGTCGACGGGGATGACGCCTTCGGACTTATAGCCGATATCGATGATCATCTCGCGCGGACGAATTTCGATGACACGGCCCTTGATGATGCTGTTTTCGGTGAAATCTTTGATGGAATTGGCGAACAATTCCTGCAGTGATGCTGACATAAGCTTGATCGTCTCTTTCTTGTCTGCGTTTCCGCGGCGGCTCCGAATCCATTCGGGGCTCTGCGGAAACCAGGGTTCAGGTTCCTTTGAGCGGCCTTCCCGCCCCCAGGCGGAAAAGTGGCGGAATATAGATTTCCGGGGCGGGAATCTGCAAGGTTTATTATGGCCGGCGGCACAAGCTTTCCAAAAAACCCCTAAATTGGGCAAAATTAGGTCGTTTTCCGCCCCTCGTGAAGCGTCGTTCGTGACTGCCTGTGCGCGAAGCGCACTAGCCCACTCGCGTGCAGCCTCTCCGCAGAGGCGGCTCCCGCCGCCAACCGTGAAGCGCCGGCGCACCTGCCCCGGAACGATGGGAATCCGAAGCCGATTTCGCGAAAAAGCCCGAAGCAGAACCTAGAACCGCCTCTTTGCCATGAGAAGCGAGGATTTTCGTGGCTTTGAAGAATTCCTGCAAGGGAATGTATATGAGACATACTTGACCGCAGCAGGAATCCAAGAAACGCGAAAAGCCGAAGCTTATCGTGGCAAAGAGTGGGCGAGGCAGGACTTGAACCTGCACTCCTTTCGGAACCAGAACCTAAATCTGGCGCGTCTGCCATTTCGCCACTCGCCCATTTTCGAATGTCGAATGTTGTAGGTCGAATATCGTAGCAACACGCAGGCTTGGCAATACGACATTCCACATTCGATATACGACATTCGTAGCGGAATGTAAATGGGAGTTGAGCATCAGCGCGGAATCTCGTATGCAGGACAAGCTATGCCAAAAGTGTTCATCAAGACCTACGGCTGTCAGATGAACGAGCGGGACTCCGAACAGGTGGCCGAGCAATTTCGACGGAAGGGCTACACCCTCACCGAAGACGAGAGTCAGGCCGATGTGATCCTTCTCAACACATGCAGCGTCCGTGATATGGCCGAGAAGAAGGCGATCGGCAAGATGGGCTACCTTCGCAAACATAAGCAGAAAAATCCCAAGGTCATCCTCGGCTTCCTCGGCTGCATGGCCCAGAGCCGCGGCGCCGACCTGCTGAGAGAGCTTCCTTCCGTCGACCTGGTCGTCGGGACGCAGAAGTTTCACCGGGTCGCTGAGTACGTCGAGGAAATCCGCGGCGCGAATGGTTCGCGGCAGGCCATCGTTGAGACGGCGGAAGAATCCGGCTCTCAAAACACCATCCATCAGCATCTCCTGGCTCCGCGCCAGGTGAGCGCGTTTGTCTCGATTATGCAGGGCTGCAACATGTGCTGCGCCTTCTGCATCGTTCCGTCAACCCGGGGCGCCGAACGCAGCCGTCCCATCGCAGACATTGTCCGCGAATGCCGTGAGCTGGCACAGCACGGCGTCAAAGAGATCACCCTTCTGGGCCAGATTGTGAACCTGTTCGGCCGGCATGAGTTTCCCCGGGTCGGCGGAAAATCGCCTTTTGTCCAGCTTCTCGAGGCCGTTCACGAGGTGGATGGCATCGAACGAATCCGCTTCACCTCCCCGCATCCCATTGGTTTTAAGCCGGATTTGGTCGAGGCGTTCGGACGTTTGCCGAAACTTTGTGAGCATATTCACCTGCCGCTTCAATCCGGATCCAACCGGATCCTGAAACGGATGCGCCGCTCCTACACCGCTGAAAAATACCTGAAGATCGTCGGGGAGATCCGCCGCCATGTTCCGGACGCCGCCATCACCACCGACGTCATCGTCGGCTTTCCGGGTGAAACCGAAGCCGATTTCCTGGAAACACTGGATCTCTTGCGGGCCATCTCGTTCGACCAGGCGTTCATTTTCCGGTACTCGCCCCGGAAGGACACGCCGGCGGCAGCCATGGAAGGCCAAATTTCCGAAGAAGAGAAGATGCGCCGGAACCAGATCCTGCTCGAGGAAATTGACCGCTCGGCTGCCGAGCACAACCTGCCGCTGATCGGCAACCGTGTCGAAATCCTCGTCGAGGGTCCGAGCAAAACAAACCCCGAAAGGATGACGGGCCGCACCCGCACGAATAAAATTGTCGTCTTTCCCGGCGCGGAACGCCACCATGGCCAGCTGATGCAGGTTCGGGTTGAGCGCGCGACCACCTTCACCCTCTATGGCGACCCGGCGATCCTGGA
>JAHFSZ010000021.1:0-31531 GCA_023265515.1 Verrucomicrobiota bacterium | reverse complement strand
TGGATTTTATCGAAAAACTTCTCCTCACTCCCTACGCCCTCAGTGTCATTGCCGCTTTTCTGGGATCGATCACGCTGGTCGCCAGCATCTGGGGCTTGAAAAACTTCGAGGCATGCCAGAAATTCCTCAAGGAAATGCCGCGAAACCAGACATGGGCCCGCTGGCTTTTGCTGGTCAATGTCGTTTGGAGCGCGCCACTCACGGTCAACTTCCTCCAGAGCATGGAATTTCCCGCATGGACCCGGCCGCTCGTCTATTTTTTCATGGCACCGGGCGTCTTTTTTCTGATTTTCTTCCGTGTCAACCAGTACATGGGCGCCCGGATGATCGGCTGGCTAATGATCCTGATGGCCAAACCCATTCTCTACGCCTGTCTTGTCAGGGATGAACGGAGCAAATTCGTCCTTGTCATCCTTGCGTACTATTGGATCATTTGCGGGATGTGGATCATCGCCGCACCGCACTTTTTCCGCGACTTGATCGGCTTGTATCTCGACAGGCCCAATCTGCTACGCCAATCACTCCGGTTCAAGGGTGCCTTCGGCATCGCGCTCATCGCGCTGGCGTTGTTCGTCTATTGATTCCCATGATCTTGCGTATCCTTACCGCTTTGAGCTGCTGCCTGTTGCTTTACGTCGCGGGTTGTTCACGCTCCCAAAACAGGGAGGACCCGGTGACGGAAGTGCAGGGCCATGATGCGGAGATGAATGCCGCGATCAAGATGGCCCGTTCCAGGTTGCCTGAATTCTGGAAAACCTTCGAGCATCCAGCCCGCGGCGAGACCGACTTCGCCCTCAAATTGAAGATCGCCGACCCGAATGGCGTCGAACATTTCTGGGTCACGCCGATCCAACGAAAGGGCGGAAAAATTTATGGAACGATCAGCAACGAGCCGGTTACGGTCCGGTCGGTCAAGTCGGGCCAGCGGATCGAGATCCCCGAGGCGCAGATCATCGACTGGCTCTACATGCGAAATGACAAGATGGTCGGCAATTTTACCCTCCGCGTCCTTCTCAAGCGCACGCCCGAAGAAGAGGCGGCCAAATATCGCGCGATGCTGGCAGAGCCGTGACCGGATGATTCTTCAGACACTGACATGCTGGGAGCGACCCGCCTTTTTCCACTTGGCGACTTTGCGCAGCAGAATATGAGCGTCGATCGGCTTGGAAATAAAGTCGTCGCAGCCGGCCTTCAAACACATTCCCTCGTCCCGCTGCATCGCATACGCGGTGACAGCGATGATCGGAATCGGGTTCTTGTTTTTGCGGATTTCCTTCGCTGCCTGCAGGCCATCCATCACCGGCATCTGGACATCCATGAGCACCATGTCATAGGAATTGCCGGAAAGCTTTTTCAGAACCTGCAGTCCATTCTCCGCCACGTCCACATTCGCGCCGGCATGCTCGAGAATATGCGTGAGGAGCCGCTGGTTGTCGGCTCCATCCTCGGCGAGTAAAATTTTGGCATCGATCCTGCCCTCGAATTTTCCGCCCTCCAGCAGATGAATGTCGCTCGCGGGTCGTACTTTCACCGATTCCACCTTGTCCACGTAGACTTGGAACATAAACTGGCTTCCCTTCCCCTCGCCGCTCTGCACCTCCATTCGGCCTCCCATCGCCTCGGCGATCCGAAGCGTGATGGTCAGGCCAAGTCCCGTGCCTCCATGCCTTCGAGTGAATGAGGAATCGGCCTGCGAAAATGGCTTGAAAACCGCCTCAAGCATGTCGGCGGGAATGCCAATGCCGGAGTCTGACACGACAACCGTCAGTTTCCAGCGTTCCTTGAGTTCGTGCAGTTCGACCTCGACCTTCACGCCGCCCTCGTTGGTAAACTTGATCGCGTTGCCAATGAGGTTCAGGAGTGCCTGACGAAGGCGCAGGGTGTCGGTGTAGATCAGCTTTGGAAGATCGGACTTGAAGCTGATGTCGAGACTCAGATGTTTCTCCTGGGCCGAAGCCTTCATCAAGGAGATGACATCATCGAAAAATTTCCGCGTCAGGCAATGCTCCTTCTGTAAGACAAACTTTCCCGATTCGATTTTGGAAATGTCGAGGATCTCGTTGATCAGCCCCAGAAGGTGCTCGCTGTTCTTGTGGATCGTTTCAACGAATGCTTCACGGTCCGTTTTGGCCAGATTATTATCCCTCAAGAGCTGGCTGTACCCGAGAATCGACGTCATCGGTGTGCGTATCTCATGGCTCATGTTGGCGAGAAATTCGCTTTTGGCGCGGTCCGCGCCCTCCGCCTTTTCCTTTGCTGTGCGCAGGTCCTTGGTCCGGATCCGCACTTCCTTTTCCAGCCATTCGTTTGCATGCGCCAGCCGGTCAAACGCGGACATCATATTACGCGCAATCAGAAAACAGACGCCCGCCACCACCATCTGAATGGCGAAGTCGTTCATGAGCCGGTCGAAGTAAGGGCTTCCCGAGAGATCTCCCGTGGTCGATTCGACGACGAAAAGCGGAACCCAGAGGCAGAAGATGGTGCTCGGGATGATGAAAAATCCGGCAAATGGATGGATCAGGAACGCGCAGATCGCGATGAGCAACACCTGCCATGGAAAGAGCTGCTGATACCCCTCGAACGGCGAGTGGAAAAGGCGGAGGATGAACAACTCGACCACCTGGAAGGTCAGGACCATGATCACCACGGCGGTCCGGACTTTTCCCGCCCGGCACAAAAGCCAGCAGCCCAACAGGACACCCCATCCCGAATAGATGACCTTGAGGCTCGGAAATTGAACAAAGAGGTTCGGCTGTTCCAGATACGTTTTGGTGTAGCCGGAGACCAAATCGATGCCAAAGATCGCGATCGCCATGATGATGATGAAGAGATGGGCGACACGAGCCTGCACCACCCTTCCCGGGTGATGGATGGACGGGTTGACGAACGTTAAAAACTGCCCCACCCGCTCGAAGACGGAAAGGTCCTGAACTTCTTCACTCTTCGTGGTCACGACTCCGTTCAAACTGCCATATCGACGCCGCAAAAGGAATTTCTTTTTGGTTGAACATTTTTATGAACAGTAGAGATGTGAAAGCATGAAGGGCATCTTGATCATAAGGGGCGGTGCGATCGGAGACTTTATCTGCACGATGCCGGTGGTGGCGGCACTTCGGCAGGCTCTTCCCGGGACGCCGCTCTCACTGCTGAGCTACGACCGGGTGCTGCCGTTGGCCGGAGCGACAGGTTCCTTTATGCACCTTCGGAGCATCGAGAGCCAGGCTTTCGCTGGGTTTTTTGCGTCTCGCTCACAACTCAACGAGGAGTGGGTCGAATTTTTTGGGTCCTTCGGCATGATCCTCTCCTTTTTGTACGACCCAGACGAGATCCTCGCCGAGAACCTCAAACGCTGCCGGGTCAAGACAGTGCTGACGCTCGATCCACGGCCGGTCGATCGCCATGTTTCCGAGCATCTCTGTTCCATTCTCAACCTTATTGCGATCTTTCCGGAAAATTTTTCACCGACGCTTGCACTTCAAAACATTGCGGCTCCCACCACTTCCGCAGGCGATGTTGTGCTTCATGCCGGCAGCGGTTCCGAGAAAAAAAACTGGTCGATCGACAACTGGCGCAAGATCCTGAAATTGCTGGTTTCGCGTGGCGTGCCCGTAACCGTCATCGAAGGTGAGGCCGATGTGGAGCGCACGTCGCAACTGCTGTCTGGTATGTCTTCGCCGCAGGTCTCGGTCATGCGCAACAAATCCCTGCTGGAGATTGCGTCGGTTCTGTGCCGGGCGCGGATCTTCGTGGGTCATGACAGCGGGATCACACACCTGGCCGCGGCTCTTGGAACAACAACACTCGCCCTGTTCGGGCCGACCCACCCCCATCTCTGGGCTCCGCGCGGAGAAAAGACAAAAATTCTATGGAAAAACAAAGTCTGGGAGCCTGAAACTTCCTCACCGCTCCAGTTGGAAGAGATTTCGGTGGACGACAACTCCCTGGAATTGGTAAAGGCCGAGGTCGAGCGAATGCTCGACAAGAACTCAGAACCCAGAACTCAGAGCTCAGAATAACGGCGAGTCATTTTATTCTGAATTCTATTCTGGGTCCTGGGTTCTGAATTCTGAATTCCAAGAAGAAATGATTATCGTCCTCAAACCCAACATCGGGGAAAAGCAGCTCAACGAAGTCGTCGAGCTCGCCAAGAAGCACGGCTACGAGCCCAAGCTCATCCGTGGCGTCGAGCGCACCATTTTGGCATGTGTCGGGGATGAGCGGACGCACGATACGCTCGAGACGTTCATCAACCTCCCCGCCGTCGAGAGCGTCACACCCATCCAGAAAAAGTACAAGCTGGTCAGCCGCGATTTCAAACCAAAGGACAGCACCTTCAACATTCAGGGGATCAAGGTCGGCGCCCCGCATTTTCAAGTCATCGCGGGCCCATGCTCCGTCGAGGGGTACGAGCAGGCCAAAATCACCGCCTCGCGGGTCAAGGAACTCGGCGCACACTTCTTCCGTGCAGGGGCCTTCAAGCCGCGCACCTCACCTTACGACTTCCAGGGTCTCGGCAAGGAGGGCCTCAAAATCCTCCGTCAGATCCACGAAGAAACAAAGCTTCCAATCGTCACCGAAGTGATGTCGCCCTCCGAAGCGGAGCTCGTTGCCGAATTTTCCGACGTCCTCCAGATCGGCACACGCAACGCGCAAAACTATCCGCTCTTGATCGCTGCAGCACAGACCGGCAAGCCGATCCTGCTCAAGCGCGGCTTCGCCTCGACGGTCACCGAATGGCTCCTCGCAGCGGAATACATCGCCAGCCACGGCAATGACAAGATCATCCTCTGCGAGCGCGGCATCCGCACCTTCGAGACCTCGACCCGCAACACCCTCGACCTGAGTGCCGTCGCCGTGGCCAAGAGCGAAACCCACCTTCCCATTTTCGTCGATCCAAGCCACGCGGCGGGCCGCAGCGACATGGTTCTTCCCCTCGCGAAGGCATCAATCGCCGCCGGCGCGGATGGACTTATGGTCGAGGTCCATCCCAACCCAAGCGAGGCCTGGAGCGATGATGCCCAGCAACTCAGCTTCGACCAATTCCAAAACTTTATGGAAGAGATCAAGCCGTTCCTCAGCGCCGCGAGGCGGTGCTGATTTCTGATTTCTTATTCCTGATTTCTAATAAAACCAACCCGTATACGTGGCACTCTTAAACCCGCCTTTGGGCGATCATGAGCAATCAGAAATGAGAAATAAGAAATTAGAAATTCAACCGGCGCAGCTTCTCATCCTCCTGCTGGGAATTCTGATTCTGGAATGCGCCGGTTGTACGATGGGCCAGGGCATGAGCCGCGGCTCCAACACGACCCTCCTTTCAATCGCCGGCGAAATTCGTTTTACCAACGCCGATCTCGGCAAGAGCATCCAACTGCGCCGCAACCAGAAGTTGCTCATTTCGCTCAAATCGGACCCGGAGATTTACGGCAAGTGGACCATTTCCGGTCCAAGCCCGCAGCAGCTGATGCTTAAATCGAGGTCGATCCGCGGCGAAAGCGCGCTGAACGAACTCTGGTACTTCGAAGCTATCGGCATGGGCTACACCTCGATCACGCTGACGTACACGCCGTACGACGAGACGGTTCCGCCGCGAGTGCACAAGAGCTCGGTTTACGTGTCGAATCAGCAGTTGTAGCGCCGGCAAGACTCACCGTTTTTTTGCCCACACGGTCCAGGACACTCCGTTAACCCATTCGGCACGAACGTCGCTGACTTCGCATCCTTCAAACAGGGCCATCGCCTCTTCCCGCGTCCAGTAATTCGCGATTTCCGGCAGCAACTGGTCGAAGATGATCGAATGGACGTGCCAGTAACGGGCTCTCTTAAACTGGCTCAGGTAGGGCTGCCGAAAGAGAATGAGACGCAACACGGCCCAAGCCGCCAGCGACACCGGCCGGACGAGAACGTTGAGCAGGGCGGGCGGCAACCGGCAGGTGACCCGGCGAATCAGGTTCACGACACTCTTCACGATAGTTTGCCCCTCTCTTCCATAAACCCAGATCAGGATGAGGCCGCCGCGCTTCGTCGCCTTGATCAGCTGTCGCACAGCCTTTTTCGGATCGGCCAGATGGTGGATGACGCCGATCGAGAAGGTGATATCAAACTCATTCTCCCAGGGAATCTCGTAGATCGAGCATTGGCGGACCTCGCATTGTGGGTAACCGGAAAGATTCGTCCGCGCTACTTCGACGGTTCGGGGATCCACGTCAAACGCCACGACGCTGACTGCACCGTACTTCAGCGGCCACAGCGAGTTACGCCCGGTGCCACATCCGGCATCCAGCACGCGCTTGGATTTCCACTCTGCGGTCGGGATGGGTGCCGTCCAGGCCTTGAACTGTATTTCATAGAGAGGATCAATCTCCCGAAACGTCGACCACTCGTATCCGAAGCGGTTAAGCGTCATTCCATCCTCGCGCTCCCCGGCGCGGTTCATTTCATCAGCTTCATCAAAAAGCTGACAATCCGCTCCTTGTCCGAGCTGGCAACCTTTCCAAGGATGGAATCGGCCATCTTCACGAAATTCAACAGTTCCCCGAGCTTTTCGCGGAAGTCACGACTCGACTTGTCGTCCTTCACCATCTCCATGCACTCGGACAGCGAGCGGATCACCGGCTCGATCTCACGCTTTTTTCTCTCTCGCGCGATCGTGCAGAACATCTTCCAGACATCGGTCTCGGAGTAAAAGTATTCCTTCCGGTCGCCGGGGATCGATGTGCGCCGGATCAACCCCCAGTTGATCAGTTCCCGCAGGTTCATGTTGGCGTTGCCGCGGCTGATTTGAAGTTCCTCCATCACCGAGTCCGTGGAAAGAGGTTTCTCGCTGGCAATCAGCAGGGCATGGATCTGGGCCATGGTTTTGTTGATTCCCCAGCAAGCCCCCATTTCGCCCCAGCTCTGGACGAATTGTTTCTTGGCCGTCGTCAGGCTCATTTCGGAAAGACAGTGATTTTCACTATTTTCTGAAAATACTGTAGTTTCGTCGAAAATGCAAGGCAGAAGGCTATTTCCAATGGTGATAATTAATATTGGGGAAAATATTATCCCTGGCTTCACAAAACTGGAGAAAATCCGGATCGATGTAATTATTCTTCACTTGCTCGTACAACCGCTGGAATCGCAATAAATGATCCTTCGTCCGTTTCACCGCATAGGGAACGGTGGTTCCCGTCTTCATGATAAAAGCCCAGTCACTGGACTGAGCCAAAAGCAACTCGCGGCCCGCCTGCTTGATGGCGCGCTCGGTCATGCCGCCCTGCTGGCCGCGCTCGTTCACGATCTCAACCATCCGACGCGCCGCGACGTGCAGGTGCGGGTAGACCCAGCAGTTGGAGCCTTCGAGCCACACCTCAGCGTAGCCTTTATTGCCCCATGAGCTTTCCGTCGGTATGGCGATCTGCTGTTTCGGAAACATGCTCAGGTACTCAGCGGGCGTCGTCAGCCGGAAGATACTCTGATCGTAGCACGATTTGCGGATGAAAAAATCGAGGAACTGCGGGCCCTCAAACCACCAGTGCCCATAAAGCTCGGCGTCGTAGGGGGCCAGCACATGCGGCGGCCGGCCGATCATGTCTCGGAGGTGCTCGACCTGGCGCTCGCGGTTGAACATGAAGTTGCCGGCGTGTTCAGCGGCCTTCTCGCGTGCCCAATGCGGGTTGTAGATCTCTTTATGGGGCGTCCGTCCCGTGATGCGGTAGTATTTGATCCCGGTATGACAACGGATTCCCTCGCCATGCAGGTACGGTTTCACATATTCCCAGTCCAGGTCGAAGCCGATGTCGCGGTAGAAATCACGGTAGACGAAATCGCCGGGATAACCCTCTTCCGCGCTCCAGACCTGCTTGCTGGATTCGAGATCCCGTGCAAAAGCAGCGGGACCTGACCTTGTGAAGACCGGGGCAAATACCCCGAATCGCGGGCGTGGCTCACCGAAGAGCAGGCCGTGCGAGTCCATGATGAAATACCGGATCTCGGCCTCCGCGAGGGTCTTCTCGACTCCCTCGAAGTAGGCGCACTCTGGAAGCCAGATACCGCGCGGGTCGCGGCCGAAACATTCGCGGTAATGGTCGCGGGCAACTTGGACCTGCGCGCGGACTGCCTGCGGGATTTCACGCATCAGCGGCAGAAAGCCGTGCGTCGCGCCGCAGGTGATGATCTCGAGCTTGCCGGCGTCCTGGAATTTTCGGAATGCATGGATCAGGTTGCGGTGATACTGGTCGCAAAAGGTGTTGCGGGCGCGATGGAAAAGATGGTTGTAGTGCCAGGCAAGGCCGTGGAATTCCTGCTGCCAGCGCGTCCGCTCAATCTCCTTCTCCGAGAGCTCAATCAGACGGCTGATGTGTTGGACGTAGCGGTCCTGGAGCAGAGGATCCAAAAACATCGATGCCAGAGGCGGCGAAATGGTCATGGTAAGCCGGAACTCGACGCCGTCGTTCAGCAGGCCATCCATCATGTTGATCAGCGGGATGTAGGTTTCCGTGATCGCCTCGAAAAACCAATCCTCCTCCATGAAGCGCGGGTGCTCGGGATGCCGGATGTAAGGAAGATGCGCGTGCAAAACGAGCGACAGGTAACCTTTTGGGTTCATGGAGCGTTCCTTATGATGTCATCCGAACGGTGAAATCAAGACCGAACCGAATCCAACGCCAGTTCAGGCTTTCAGAGGCCGCGGCAGGTTCGAGCTGCGCTTGGACTCACCCACATCGCCCTCGATGTCTGTGTCGCGGCTGAAGTCGATGACTGCCGAGCGAACCTCGAGATGGTCCGCCGACTCCGCGCTGATGGGAAGCTTGAACTTCCCATCGGGAAGCGCGAAATGGAAACGAAAACTGCCGTCCGGACGTAATTTGATCTCCTTGCCGTCGACGCACACTTTTGCGCGCGGGTCGGTCTCGCCGAAGAGAATGATTTCAGCATTCACGTTGAACCAAAAGCCGGGATACGATCGCTGCCAGGATCCGCCGAACGGGCTTGACGGGCTCGACCAGCTGCTGACGCCTCCCAACGCTTCTTCACGAAAGCGTTTGCGAAGCCACTCGGATATTTCAAACGAACCCATCTGGATCCGGCGATAGAGGTCCTCGCCAAAAAGCTGGAGCAGGTCGACCTCATTTTCGGCATCGAGCTCGACGCCTTCGTAATCGAACGGAAGCCGGAAGCCCCTGGCCTGGAGACGGTAGAGGACATCCATCAGCTGATCGCCGGAGCGGAAGTGCGTCTTCACGAACTCAACAAGTTCGTTGAACTTGATGTGGAAGGGCAGCGTGGCGAAGCGGGCGAAAGTGTCGTTAGACAGATCATCGGAAGGCGTCTTGACCGTCGGGGAGCGGCTGATGACATGGAAACCGCCCTGCGTGTAGTACCCAAGCTCGGCGCGGAACTGTGACCTCGACTGGCCGACATGAATGAACCAATTCTTTGCATCGGAATGAAGGACGATGTCCTGCTGGAGGCGGGCATGCGCGCCATCAACTTTGTAAATGTGGAGTCGCACGGTCTGGTCGCTCGCCCTGCCGCGGAACTCCGCCATCTTATGCCACGAGAAGTCCCAATAGGCGAAGAGCCAGTGCGGATCGCGCGCCACCAGAAAGAGCGAGCCGGTATCGTAGCTTTCGGGAAGCTCGCCCAGATGGTCAAAGCGCGATGTATCGGCCGGCTGCCGATGCGGCTCGATATCAAATTTGTGCGCCACCAGTTCGGTGTTGTGGTTGGCGGACGGAACCGGGACCGGTTCAGGTGCGGCCGGAGTCGCAGGTCGCACTGTGGGACGCGGAGTCTCAGACTTTTTCGCCACTTCCTTCTCGCCGACGACCTTCTGAATCTTCCTTAAGGTGGTCTTGCGGCGCTGGATGTTGGAGGCGGGTTTGCGCGCGTAGGTCGTCGGCGGTTTGGCAGGCGACGTAGCGCCAGCACCCATGACGCTTTTCAGAAGCGATTGTTTCTTGGAAGATGCTTTGGGATCCATAAGGGAGCGCTTCTGATGATTCGAGCTAGCCCGGATTTTTTCAAGGGTTTCGATGATCCAGGCGACTAACTCGTCCTTGCGCAAATGGGAATTTGCCTTCAGGCCAAGCCGTTTGGCCTCGTCGAGTAATTCCTCTTTTTTCAAAACTTTCAGCTGTGACTTGGTCATGGTCTTTCATTCTAGGCAATGGAATTGATGATGCTCTACTCATGAATTGGTGGAATCGAATCTCTTTTTGTTCCACTCGATCCACATTTCGCCCTGCATCCAGCAAGCAGTCGTCCCCAGAAGGCCATGCGAACACTTCGGGAGCAAAGCGAACCCATTAATGATGGGCCATCGTTTCAATCAGGTCAAATCTCAAAACTTGGTCGGCTCCAAGCTTGATTCGAGCCGATCTCCAGTGATTCATCATGAGACCTTGTGATGCTCTGGGACTCGGAGGGTTCGCAAGTTGGTTTGCAACCGGTGCATGTAGAACTACGTAAAATTGAGTCAAATAGGACAGCCAACAAAAGAATTGTTGCTTTTTTGGCATTCGTCCATAATCCCTTGATTTTCAAGGGCTTACGTATAGACTAAACCCTGATTTTGTGGAATTGATGGGGATAATCGGGCTTGACGTCTCAGATTTTTGCCATACTTTGCCCGACTTTGAAAGACTTGGGGAAAAACATGATTCAAAAACGAATTGGGATACGGGCGACAATCCTGGCGATCCTGGTCCTTGCGACCGCGGCCGCTCAGGCCCGCCAATATCAGCGGCCCAAGGCCATACAGCCATCCGATATTTACGAACGTTGGCATGAACAGATTTTGACCACCGTCTTCTGGGTGGGCGAACCTTCGGTCGGCCAAGGCTGGTCGGCCAACCGGGATAGCGCCTGGGACATGCGCTGGGTGGAGAATTACGGTGGAACCGATCACCCGACAAACCGCAACGGGTACCATCCGTCCACCTTTATCCCCCGCCAGAACCCCTTTTACGTGGCCCTGCCGTTCAACGACCTGGCCTCGGCGGCCCGGGAGAACCCGCTGGTATCGCGGTTTCTGAATTTCTGGAAGGAAACAGGCAACCAGCCCAAGATCACCAAGTCGGTCTGCAAGAACCGCTGGATTGCCATTTCCTACAAGGGCAAAACCTGTTTTGCCCAGTGGCAGGACGTTGGCCCGGTGCACCGCGATGACTATGCGTACGTTTTCGGTTTCCAACAGCCCAAGAGTCACGCCCAAGGAATGGCCGGCTTGGATGTCTCCCCGGCCGTCCGGGACTACCTTGGCCTTTGCGGACGCAGCCGGACCAACTGGCGCTTTGCCCAGGTGGGCGAACTTCCGGAAGGTCCCTGGTCGAACATCATCACCCAGGACTGATCCTAGGGCTCGTGATTCGTCGTTCGGGCCCCTTATTACAAGTCAGGTGTTTTATTGTTGCGGTTGGCCGCAATCGTGATAAAAAACATCCCCTTTTCACCAACTCACATCTGAAATTTTTTTATGGCCAAGAAAGTTGAACTGAAGGCGGAACCCCGGGAAAACACCGGCCGCGGCCCCTCAAGCCGACTCCGGCGCAGCGGTGTCGTCCCCGGAATCGTCTACGGAAAGAAAAAAGAACCCCGCAAGGTTCAGCTCCAGCAGCGGGACATCCAAAAGATTTTCAAGCACGCTTCCAGCGAAAACATTCTCGTGGACCTCAAGCTCGGTACGGAATCCAAGATGGTTTTCATCAAGGAGATCCAGCACGACCCCCTGACCGACCAGCTCCTGCACGTTGATCTGCATGAAGTTGCGGCGGACGAGAAGATGCGCGCCAGGCTTCCGACGCTTAGCAAGGGCGAGCCGGTCGGGGTCAAAACCGGCGGCGGCATCCTGGAACACACCCTTCACGAAATCGAAGTTGAGTGTCTGCCAAATGATCTTCCTGAATTCATTGAGATTGATGTCAGCCATCTCGAGATGGGCAAGTCCGTCCATGTCGGCGAGCTGACGCTCGGCGACAAGATCCGCGTGCTCTCGCACCAGGAACTGCCGATCTTCTCCGTCGTGGCTCCGCAGAAGGAAGAGGAAGTGGTGGTGGCCGCACCCGTGGACGCTGCCGCCGTCGAGGCGACCGAGCAGAAATCCGACGCCGAACTTGCTGCCGAAGGCGGGGACAAGGGTGAAAAGCCAAAGGCAGGCGACAAGCAGGCCGCCAAGCCCGAAGCCGCCAAGGCGGATGCGAAAGCCGCTCCGGCCAAGGGCGAGAAGACTCCGACCAAAGGCGAGAAGAAGTAACGCGGATCGCGAAACGCGGATCGCGGAATGGATGCTCCCTCCGACATTCCTGGTTTAAAAAGCTTGATCCGGCTCGTCGTCGGCCTTGGCAACCCGGGTTCCCGATACGCCGGGACGCGACATAACCTTGGTTTCGTGGCGCTTGACGAACTGGCGAGGCAGCAAAAGCTGACCTGGTCCCCCGCCCCCAAGCACCAGTCCGAGACGGCCTCGTGGGAGTTTCAGCCTGGAAGAAAGGCCCTGATCGCCAAGCCCCAAACCTACATGAATTTGAGCGGCCAGTCTGTCCGTTCGCTCTGCGACTCCTGCAAAATCTCGCCGGCCGAGATGCTGGTGGTCTGCGATGACTGTGAAATCCCGCTCGGTGAGCTCCGAATCCGCCCCCAAGGCGGCCCTGGAGGCCACAACGGCCTGGCCTCGATCATCGAACATTGTCAAACCGAGGCTTTCCCCCGCCTGCGGCTGGGCATCGGGCCGGCCGACCCGACGATGGACCTGAGTGATTTCGTTTTGGGAAGGTTTCGCCCGGAGGACAAAGTTCCGATTGAAAATTTGACGAACCGTGCCGTCTCGGCTATTACTACCAGCTTGTCTCATTCCCTCGAAAGGGCGATGAACGAATTCAACAGAAAGCAACTGAATCCATGAAGATTTACGAAGGCTGTTTTATCCTGAGCAACGCCGGCAAGGAAACCGAGGTCAAGGACCTGATCGATTCCATCGAGAAGCAGATCCGCGATTCCGGCGGCAAGACGCTCAAGATCCAACGGATGGACAAACGGCCGTTTGCGCGTGTGACCGGCAAGATCGACGCCGGCTATTACGTCAATTACGTTTTCGAGATGGAGCAGGAGAAACTCAACACGTTCCGCGACAAGTTCAAGCTGAAAGAAGGCATTTACCGGCTGATGATCAGCGAGGCGGCTGCCGGCGCCGAGAACCGCGAGCCGGTTGCAACCGAGGCCATCGCCTGACGCCCATTCAACATTCCATATTCAAAATTCAAAATCACGAATTCCGTTAGAAATCAGAAATTTGAAATGAGGAATTGAACCATGGCCTCCCTGAACAAAGTCCTGCTGATCGGCAACCTGACCCGTGATCCCGAAGTTCGCTATACCCCGAAAGGAACGGCGGTCGCCGATTTGGGACTGGCTGTCAGCCGGAGCTACAAAACCGATACCGGAGAAGTCAAGGAGGAGGTCTGCTTCCTGACAGTCGTCGCATGGGGACGCCAGGCGGAAACGGCGGGCGAATATCTTAAAAAGGGGTCTCCCGTTTTCGTCGAAGGCCGGCTCCAGTACGACACTTGGGAAAAGAACGGCGAGAAGCGCAGCACCATCAAGGTCCAAGCCGAGCGAATTCAATTTTTGAGCCGGCCACAGGGCGGAACGGAGTTCCGCGAGCCTTCCGCCAAGGCGGAGCGCCAAGCGCCCGCAAAATCGGCGGCAACCGGAGCCGTTCCCGCGCCGGAAGCCCCTGCCAGCGAGCCTGACCTTGAGGAAGACGATATACCGTTTTGATTCTTGATCAAATCCAGAACTAAAGAGAAATACTTATGTCCGTAGAAGTTATCCTGACATCGAATGTGAAGAACCTCGGCAGTGAGGGCGACCAGATCAAGGTTGCCGACGGCTTCGCCCGCAATTTTCTTCTGCCACAGAATCTTGCCATCGTCGCGGATGACGCGTCGAAAAAACGCATTGAAAGCCTTTGCCTCAAGAAAGCTGAACGCGAACGCGCCGAGCTGGCTTCGGCCCAGGAAAACGTCAAGAAGCTTGAGAAGCTGACGCTGGCCCTTCAGGCTCCCTTGGGCGAACAAAAAAAGCTGTTCGGTTCCATCACCGCACAGGACATCGCCCGATCGCTCGCGGAGAAAGGTTTTGAGATCGACCGCAAGCAGATCGAGATCGAGTCGCCCATCCGGAAGGCGGGGCAGTATGAAGTGATCGTCAAGCTTCACACGGATGTTTCAGCACGCGTGAAGATCAAAGTCGAAGGCGGGGAAGAAGGGGCTTCCGAGAAGCCTCCTCCGGCGAAAAAAGCGGGCAAGGGAAAGTCTGCCAGGGACAAGGAAGCCTCGAAATAACTCAAATTCATGGTCAATGGCCGTCAGCTTCAGCACCGCCCCTGAACTCAGCCGTCGCCCCGTCCCATCCAGTGAAGAGGCGGAGATCGCCGTTCTGAGCTGCGCGTTCCTCTCCCCCCAGGAGGCCCTTCATGTCTGCGCGGAAAAAGTCCGCCCGGATCATTTTCATCGTCCGGCTCACCGCGCCATCTACGAAACGCTCCTGCAAATGAACGGCGTCAACGAGGCGATCGACCTTGTCACCGTCACGCAGAGGCTGACCGACACCCAGCTTCTCGACAAAGTCGGAGGCGCCGAATACCTCCATGAAATTCTCACCTCTGAGGCCACGTCGGCAAACATCCAGTACTACCTCGATATTCTTCGGCAGAAACACATCCTGCGCCAACTGATCGAGACGGGCACTGACATCGTCAAGCAGGCCTACGACGGCTCCGGCGATCCCACAGAGCTTCTCGATGAATTTGAGAGAAGCGTTTTTAACATCAGAGATCAGCAGGAGAAGATCGGTCAGCGCAGCATCAAGGACATTTCGGAGCAGGCCTTCCACAAAATCTGCGAAATCCACGAATCGAGAGGAAAGCTCAAGGGGGTTTCGTGGGGCTTTCGCGACCTCAACAAGCTGACGTTCGGCTTAAACCCAGGGAACATGGTTGTTCTGGCGGCCCGGCCCGGAGTCGGCAAGACGTCACTTGCCATGAACGTGGTCGAGAAGCTCATCTATCCGCAGGAGCCGGGTTCATCCCCCATCCCCGTCGCCGTTTTTACGATGGAAATGACCGCGGAGGAGCTGGCGATACGAATGATTTTTTCCAAGGCCAAGAAGAGCGTTTCTGATTTGCGGGATTCCCGCCTCACCACCGCGGAATTAAACGCATTGAGCACGGTCGCCTCTAAGATCGGCGGCTCTCCGCTGTTCATTGACGACACTCCCCAGATCACGGCGCTCCAGATGAAAGCGAGAGCCAGGCGCCTGAAAAAGCATCATGACATCAAGCTGATTGTCATCGACTATCTGCAACTTATGAAGGGCGAACGCCGGCGCGACGACAACCGCGAACGGGAAGTGGCGGAAATCTCCGGATCCATCAAGGCCCTCGCGAAAGAGTTGAATTTGCCCATTCTGGTGCTCAGCCAGTTGAATCGAGAGTCCGTACGAGAAGGCAACCGTCCCACGATTGCAAACTTGCGCGAATCAGGCGCAATCGAGCAGGATGCCGACGTCGTTTGTCTTCTTGCCGACAGCAGGGATTCCGACGGCGATGCATCGGAACGAAGCAATGAACTGGAAGTGCTCGTTGCCAAGAACCGCCATGGGCCTACTGGCACTGTTAAACTGACCTTCCTGCGCCATTGCACCCGCTTCGAAGATCACGCAGCGGCCGTGGAAGAATCATAAGAATTCTAAAGGGGAGCTTGGCGCGCGATAGGCACAAGCCGGCCGTGCATTATCTTTTGGTTTTGACGCCTGTTTGCTGAGAGGTTTTCAGTTGACATTTATTTGTAAATAGAGACGATTCGAGCGATTTTCGGGGTTGGAAGCGGAAGTTTCCAAGGAGTTGCCGTTTAAGCTTTTAAGAAAATTTTCAGATCTTAGTTCATGCGTAAATTATTCCCACTTGGCGTGCTTTTACTGGCGTTGACTTTGACGGGCTTCGGCCAGACCCCGGCCGCCCCCGACGAGGAGACCCCTCCCTCCGCCCCGGTCGTCGAACCCAAGAAGGCCGGCGAAAAGGAGGACAAGACTTTCGTCACCACTCCGGAGCAGGAAGCCCGCACCGAGGAGCTGGGGCCGGTCGTCAAAAAGGTCGAAGTCCGGTTTGCCGGTCCGCAGACCACCAACGAGTCCATCATCCTCACCAACATTCGAACCAAGGAAGGCGAGCGCTTCGCTCAGTCGCAGTCCGACCAGGATGTCCGCCAGCTTTATGCCACCGGGTTTTTCTCCAACGTGCGCATTTATACTGAACTGGTCGACGGCGGCGTCAAGGTGATCGTCCTGGTGCAGGGCAAGAGCAAGATCAAAGAGATTAAATTCCGGGGCAATAAGGAGTTCAGCGACGACAAGCTCAAAAAACAGGTGAAGTCCAAACCAGGCGACACCGTGAGCGAACGCCAGGTCGCCGAGGACTCCAACGCCATCCTTGAGTTTTACGAGAAGGAGGGCTTCCAGAAAGTGAAGGTCAATTTCGAAGTGACGCCCGACGAGCTGACTGGCCGTTCCATTGTGGCGTTTGTCGTGGATGAAGGCAAGCAGATCAAGATCGACAGGATCGATTTCGAAGGCAACGAGCACGTCGAGTCCTCCAAGCTTCGCAAGGTGATGCAGACCAAAACGTATTTCTGGCTTCTCTCCTGGATCACCAAGAAAGGCTATCTGCGCGAGGACGTTTTCGATGACGATAAACAGCGGCTCCTCGAGCATTTCAAATCACTCGGCTACATCGATGTCGACATCAAGGATGTCAAATTCGATTACCCGAGCCCCGAATCGATGGACATCACCATTTTTATCTATGAAGGCAAGCAGTACAAGGTCGGCGACATGAAGATCACCGGAAACAAGCTTTATACGACAGACGTGCTGGACAAACAATTGAAGATGAAGTCCGGCTCTATTTTCACGCCGGGCGGCTTGCAGAGTGACATCAAGGCGATCAAGGACTATTACGGTGGCCGTGGTTATATCGATACCTCGGTGACGGCAACCCGCACACCGAACGTCACCAGCGGCATGATGGACATCGCCTACGCGGTCAACGAGGGAGACCTCGTTTATATCGACAAAATCGAGATCCAGGGAAACCAGAAGACCAAGGACAAGGTCATCCGCCGCGAAGTGGCGGTCAAACCGGGCGAGATCTACAACGCGGTCAAGGTCGACGCCAGCAAACAGCGCCTGGAGAATCTCGGCTACTTCTCGCGCGTCACCACGTCGGCGGAGCAAACGGACGTCGCCAACCGCCGGAACCTGATCATCTCAGTCGAGGAGCAGCGCACCGGCGAGGTCAGCTTCGGCGTGGGATTCAGCTCGGTGGATTCGCTTCTCGGATTCGTCGAATTGAAGCAGGGCAATTTCGACATCGCAAGCCCGCCTTATTTCACCGGCGCCGGGCAGAAGTTTCGCGTCCGCGCCCAGTATGGTTTGCAGCGCCAGGATTACATCGTCTCCTTCACCGAGCCGTGGTTCATGAATGAACAGCTGGCGGTCGGCGGCGACCTGTTTTTCAACCAGGCCGATTACTTGAGCAGTTTTTATAACGAGCGCCGTTACGGCGGCGATGTCCGGATTTCGCGCGCCATCGACGAGTTCATGTCCGTGGACTTCATGTACAAGTACGAAATCATCGACATCTTTGATATTTCCACGTCCGCGTCGCCGGCCATCCAGCAGGAACAAGGCGAGCGCAGTAAAAGTTCGGTCTTTCTCGCCTTCACCCGCGACGAGCGCGACAGCGTCTTCCTGCCAACCAAGGGATACAAGGCGACAATCTTCAGCGAACTGGCCGGCGGCCCGTTCATGGGCCAGACCGACACCTACAAGGTCGGCTTGACGGCGCAGAAGTTCTTCCTGATGCCCTGGGAAGAGAAGCACGTCCTCTCATTCAATTTCGCGGCAACCACCGTCGACCGGTATGGCGACTCCAACCGCGTGCCAATTTTCGACCGCCTGTTCCTGGGAGGCGCCTACGATTTGCGCGGATTTGACTATCGCGACATCAGCCCAACGGACAGCAGCAGCCAACCGATCGGCGGACGATCTTCGTCGTTCCTTCAGACCGAATACTCGCTTCCCATCATCGACCGGGTGCGTTTCGCGGTGTTCCATGACATCGGCATGGTCTCCCCGAGGGCGTGGAGTTTGCGCACGGGCGAGAACTTTCTGTTCTCCGACGCGGGTGTCGGCCTGAGGCTCAATTTACCCATCGGACCGATCAATCTTGACTTTGGTGTTCCAGTTATCACCAATCCAACCAATAGCAGCACCGGAAAGTTCAATTTCTCGGCTGGTTACCAGTTCTAAACCGAAAGAAAGGAAATATGAAACGCAGTGTTATCGCATTCGTGGCTTTGACCATGGCCTTCGCGGGCACAACCCAGGTCCACGCCCAAGCCCAGAACCTGAAGATTGCCGTCATTGACATGCAGAAAGTTTTCGACGGCTATTATAAAACCAAGGACGCCGAAGAAAAGTTGAAGGCCAAGGCCAAGACTTATGAGGACGAGCTCAAGGCACGCCAGGGCGAGGTCGAGAAGCTCAAGGAAGATTTCACGAAGCTTCTGGAGGAGACAAAAAATCCGGCCCTGACCGAGGACGTCAAAAAGCAGAAACAGGATGCCGCTGAGAAGAAGGCCCAGGAAGGCCGCATGTTGCTCAATCAGTTCACCTCGCTGAGCCAGACTCGCGGCAAAGAGTTGAACGAGCAGCGCCTGCGGGTCCGGCAGGACATCGTTGACGATATCCGCAAGGAGATTGATGCCAAGTCCAAGAAGGAGTCATACAGTCTCGTGTTCGACAAATCGGGCATGACGTCGACCGGCCTGCCTCCTCTGCTCTATTCGCTGGAGAGCTTCGACATCACCCCTGATATCATCAAGAATCTGAACGCTAAAAAATCAGGCGGCGACAAGAAGTAACCGCCGAGCGGTCGAGTCGCTTTGCAAAAAACAACGGCAGAACTGGCCGCTCTGCTGGGTGGAAAGGTCGAGGGAGACCCCGATGTGGTGATCACTGGGGCCGCCACTCTCGAGGATGCCCAGCCGGGACAGGTTTCTTTTCTGGGCAACCTTAAGTACCTGCCCCACCTGAAATCCACGCGAGCATCCGCCGTGCTGATCAATTCGGCGACGGAACGGCCCCCCCGCCGGAATTACATTCTGGTTGGAAACCCTTCGCTGGCGTTTGCCCGGCTCATCGAGCTCGTGGCCGAGCCGGCGCCAAAGGCCGAACCCGGAATTCACCCCACAGCAGTCGTTCATTCGGAGGCGGCCATTGACCCGACTGCGTCTGTCGGCGCGCTCTGCGTGGTGATGCCTGGAGCAAGAATTGGGAGCCGATCCGTGATCGGGCCTCAATGCTACATTGGCCATAAGGCGGTGATCGGCGAAGATTGCCACCTTTACCCCCAGGTCGTGCTGCGCGAGCGCGTAAGCATCGGCAATCGTGTCATCCTCCATCCAGGCGTCATGATCGGCGCCGACGGTTTTGGATTCGAGCCCGATGCCGACGGCCTTCAAAAAATTCCCCAGGTCGGCTCCGTCCGGATCGACGATGATGTCGAGATTGGAGCCAACACCACCATCGACCGCGGACGCCTCGGCGACACGCACATCTGCCGCGGCGTCAAGATCGACAACCTCGTCCAGATCGCCCACAACGTGGTGATCGACGAAGACACGGCGATCGCGGCTCAAACCGGCATCTCCGGCAGCACCCGGATTGGCAAGCACGTGATGATCGGCGGGCAGGTCGGGTTCTCCGGACATACCACGGTCGGTGACCGCGCCATGGTTGCGGCACAATCCGGCGTTCACACCGACGTTCCAGCCGGCGCGCAATTTTTCGGCTATCCCGCCCAGCCCGCTGCCAAGGCCCGGCGCGCCTACGCGAACGTCCAGCGAATCCCCTACCTTCAAAGGCGCATCAAGGAACTGGAGAATGAACTCAAACGCCTCAAGAAGCTGGAATAATTGTCCTTGCTCTCCCTAGGCTGATTGCGTATTCATCCCGTTTCGTTTTCGGCCCAACCCACTGAGTTTAAGGATCGAGTTATGCGTTTACACCAATTGAGGAATGTCAAAGGCGCGCGCCATCGCCGCAAGCGGCTTGGTTGCGGGGAGAGCTCGGGTCATGGCAAGACGAGCACGCGTGGCGGCAAGGGTCAGTCGGCCCGGACAGGCAGCCACCTGCGCATCCCGTTTGAGGGCGGCCAAACCCCTTTCATCCGGCGATTCCCAAAGCGGGGTTTCAACAACGCGAACTTCAAGACCCGCTTTGCCGTGGTCAATCTCGATGCTCTGAACCAGTTCCATAACAATTCCGATGTCGATCCGGAAATGTTGAAAAAGACCGGGCTGGTGAAGGGCCGCTTTGACGCCATCAAAATTCTCGGCCAGGGGAAGCTTGACAAGAAGCTGAGCATCAAGGCCCACGCATTCAGCGCCACCGCAAAGGAACAGATCGAGAAGGCCGGCGGCCAGATCCAGATTCTCTCGATGGCCCGCAAGGAACCGATCCCGGCACAAACCCAGGCAAGCAGGCCAAAAAAGAAGTCCTCGAAATCCAAGGCCGATCCCAACGACACGTCGGCGTCCTGAAGATAAATCCGCGTTGAACGGCATGGACGGCCTATGATCTCCGCGTTCGTCAACTCCTTCAAGATCCCGGAACTCCGGAACCGGCTTTTGTTCACTCTCGGCATTTTGGCCATCTGCCGCCTCGGCGCGGCGATTCCCGTCCCCGGCGTCGATGCGAGCGTGCTGTCGGATTACTTCGCGCAGGTGATCGAGAAGCAAAAATCCGGCAACATCATCGGCATGTTGAACATCTTCAGCGGTGGCGCCATCGAGAACTGTGCCGTCTTTTCGCTGAACGTCATGCCGTACATCACGGCGTCGATCATCTTTCAGCTTCTGACGGCCGTGGTCCCGACCCTTCAGAAGGTGGCCAAGGAGGAAGGCGGCCGTCAGAAGATCAACCAATACACACGGTACGCGACCGTGATCATCTGCCTCTTCCAAAGCTACCTCCTGGCCATCAATTTCGAAAATCCGGGCACCATTTTCAAGGGCATCGACGGCGAGATCGTGAGAACGCCGGGTATCCTCTTCCGCATCACGACGATGATCACGCTGACAACGGGTACCATGTTCATGATGTGGCTGGGCGAGCGGATCACTGAAAAAGGCATCGGCCAGGGCGTTTCCCTCCTCATCGCGGGCAACATCCTGGCCAGATTCCCAAGCGCCATCCACAACGGCTTCACCCTCTATATGGACCCGACCCGCAACTTCAATCCCGTCCACCTTCTCCTGTTCGTCGGCTTCTTTTTCGGGGTGATTGGAGCGGTTGTCGTCATCACGCAGGCAGTCCGCAAGATCACCGTCCAGCATGCCCAACGGATGGTTGGCCGCAAAATCGCGCCTGGAGGCCAGACATTTCTTCCGCTCCGCGTCAACTATTCCGGAGTCATGCCGATCATCTTCGCCTCGGCAATCCTGATGTTCCCCAACATGATCCAAACGATGGTGAAGAGCGATTTCGTTCATCTACTGCTCAACTGGGTGGCCTTCGGCTCGCCCGGCCATATGGTTGTTTACGCGATCATGGTTTTCTTCTTCAGCTATTTTTGGGTGGCCACCGTATTCAATCCGATCGAGATTGCGGACAACCTGAAAAAATACAGCGCCTACATTCCCGGCGTGCGTCCAGGCAAGCCGACGGCGGAATTTCTCGATTACACGATGATCCGCCTCACCTTCGCCGGCGCCACCGCACTGACCATCGTGGCAATTATCCCCGATTCGCTCTACGGATTGATGAAAATCGACTACTCGGTTGCCAGTTTCTTCGGAGGCACCAGCCTCTTGATCGTCGTCGGCGTCCTCCTCGACACGCTTCGCCAGGTTGAAACTCACCTCATCACGCGCAACTACGAAGGTTTTCTCTCCAAGGGAAAGATTCGCGGTCGCAGCCGCCTCTAATTTTAATTCTGAGTTCTGTGTTCTGAGTTCTGAGCTTGAAATGATCCCAATCAAAACGCCTCCCGAAATCGCCGCCATGCGGAAGAGCTGCGCGCTGGCGGCTGAACTGCTTCAGGAGGTCGTTGCTCACGCACATCCCGGCTGCAGCCTGGAAGACCTCGACCGATTCGCGGGCGAGCGGATCAAGGCCCGCGGAGCCCGGAGCGCCTTTCTTGGCTACAAGGGTTTCAACGGCCAAACCTGCCTTTCCGTCAACGAGGAGGTCGTCCACGGTACTCCCCGCAAACGGAAGTTGCAGTACGGGGACATCCTGAGCATCGACCTGGGCGTCATTTGGGAAGGCTGGGTCGGAGACACGGCCACCACCATTCCCATTGGAGAGGCCCCTGCGGAGGTTCAGCGCCTGCTCGAAACCACCGAAAAGTCGCTCCATTTTGCTATTGACAAGGCACGCGCCGGTAAGCGATTAGGCAACGTTTCGCACGCCGTGGAAGCCTACGTCACGTCCCAGGGGTTCTCCGTTGTGCGGGAGTTTGTGGGTCATGGAGTCGGCCGGACGCTTCATGAAGAACCGCAGATTCCGAATTTCGGCCCTCCGAATCAGGGACCAAAGCTCAAGCCTGGCATGTGCTTGGCCATCGAGCCGATGGTCAATATGGGTTCGAGCAAGGTGAGGATCCTCGAGGATGGCTGGACGGTTGTTACGGCGGATGGGAAACCATCAGCTCATTTTGAGCATACCATCCTGGTCACCGAGACGGATCCTGAAATTTTGACCCTTCCGGCGCCAGGCAGGACGGCGAAGACAGGTGTCTCCCCGGGGGCGAAAGGGGCAAATTGACGTGTCGGTCCAGGGATCGATTCAGGGGGTTGGTGAAGTCGTTGAAGAGCTAAAACCCGCGTTGTTCCGGGTTCGGATGTCAAACGGTCACTTGATCACCGCCTTTTTGGGCAAAAAAGAGGCGAACCTCGTTGACAGTTTGACAAAAGGTAAGCAAGTTTGCGTTTCTCTAACGCCCTTTGACATGTCAACAGGGCGGATTTTGAAAATTCTGGAATCGAAAAATGAAAGTTAAACCATCAGTCAAGAGACTGTGCGAGAAGTGCAAAGTGGTGCGCCGCAAGGGCGTCGTCCGCATCATTTGCAAGGATCCCCGTCACAAACAACGCCAAGGTTAACCCTATGCCCCGCATCCTCGGAGTCGACATTCCCGAAAACAAACGCATTGATGCCTCCCTGCCGTTCATCTATGGCATCGGCCGCGTGACCGCCCGACGGATCCTCGAGCAGGCTGAAATTGATCCTTCTCTTCGAGCCAAGGACCTGACGCCGGAGCAGGTGAATAAGATCGTGACCATCCTCAATCAGACCGAGCCGAACGGGAACCGTAAGTACATCGTCGAGGGCGACCTTCGGCGCGAGATCCAACTGAACATCAAACGGTTGATGAATATCAACTCCTACCGGGGCATCCGCCACCGCCGCGGTCTGCCCGTCCGCGGACAGCGCACCAGCACCAACGCGCGCACCCGCAAAGGACCGCGCCGCACCGTTGGTGTCATCCGCAACAAGGACGCTAAGGCTGGAAAAGTTTAAGTAGACACGCGCGGAACAACCGCGACACGCGCGGAACAACGCGAAGCGCGAAACAACCACAATATTTACGAAGTGACCGAGAAACGATTAAGGACAATCTGAATCATGGCTGACAACGAAAAAAAGACGCCCAAAAAAGAAATCAGGCCCAAGGCCGCGGTAGCCGAGAAGGCCGCCGAAAAAACTGACAAAAAGCCCGCAGCAGCTGTAGACTCCCGTGCGAAGGCCGAAGCCGGCAAGGAGGCGAAAGTCAGGGGTAAAGAAGGCGAAGCCGGACCGATCCAGGCCTCAGCCGCGCCCGTCGACAATCCCCTTTCCGACCCGGTTGAAAAGCCGAAGATCATCAAAGCCAAGGGCAGCAAAAACGTCACGGTCGGCGTCGCACACATTCTCGCCAGTTTCAACAACACGATCATTTCCATCAGCGATCCGAAGGGCCAGATCATCGGCTGGTCCAGCGCGGGCAAGTGCGGTTTCCGCGGTTCAAAAAAGAGCACCGCGTTTGCCGCCCAAATGGCCGCTCAGGACGCCGCCAAACAGGGCATGTCTCACGGCCTGAAGGAGATCGAAGTCCTGATCAAGGGCCCTGGACCCGGCCGTGAAGCCGCGGTCCGATCACTCCAGGCGATCGGCCTTGAAATCACCTCGATCCGCGACGTTACTCCCATCCCGCACAATGGATGCCGCCCGCGCAAGCCTCGCCGCGTGTAGCCCTTTGGAAATCAGAAATTAGAAATTAGAAATTTCACATGGCACGTTACACAGGTCCCAAACAAAAAGTGAACCGGCGCTTCAACATGCCGCTCTTTGGTCCATCCAAATATCTTGAGCGCAAGAATTATCCACCCGGCATGCATGGACCAAAGATGCGCCGCAAGATGTCGGACTATGGCATTGCCCTCGCGGAGAAGCAGAAGCTCCGTTTTCAGTATGGCCTTCTCGAGAGGCAGTTCCGCCGCATTTTCGAGCGCGCCCTGGGCACCCGCGGTATCACAGGTGAAATCCTCCTCCAGCTTTTGGAGACACGCGTGGACAACATCGCCTATCGCCTTGGTCTTGCCAAAACCCGCACGGCGGCCCGCCAGTTGGTCGGCCATGGTCATCTCCGCGTCAATGGCCGAAAAGAAACGATCCCTTCCCGCAATCTGCGCGCCGGGGACGTGATTGAAGTGCGAGAAAACCCGATCACGCGTCAGTTGGTCGGAAAGAATTTGGAAGCCTGCGCCGGACGTCCGGTTCCCGACTGGCTCTCGTTGAACAATGAGGCCATGAAGGGCCAGGTCATGCGCATACCAACACGTGAAGAAATTGCGCCGATCGTAAACGAACAACTGGTCGTCGAGTTTTATTCGCGGTAGTGTAATTGCGCGTGGTGAAGCCGCGATGTGCGCGTGGTGAAGCCGCGAAAGATTTTTCCGGTGCTGTCAGCTCAGCCAGTGACGGCGCCATCGAAAAGCCAAACGAGGAAGTCGAAAAAATAAGCCGTCGGTCCTGTTCCTCGCAGGGTAACCCGGCTTGAAAAGGAGTATTGTTATGCCAGTACGTCTCGGACCATTCGAAATGCCGAAGCGCCTCACCAAAGACGAGGCCACGGCAACAGACACCTATGCCAAATTCACCGCGGAGCCCTTTGAGGCTGGCTACGGCCACACCCTCGGCAACTCGCTCCGCCGGGTGCTGCTCTCGTCACTCGAGGGGGCCGGCATCACCAGCGTCAAGATCGCCGGCGCGATGCACGAATTCGCCACGCTTCCGGGCGTGGTCGAAGATGTCACCGACATCATTTTGAATCTGAAGAAGGCCCGGTTCAAAATGCACGACCGCGGTCCCCGGACCATCGTTCTGTCCGTGGAGAAGGAGGGACCCGTCACGATCGGCGACCTCGATCCATCGCAAAGCATTGACGTTCTCAACAAGGACCACGTCATCTGCACGCTCGACAAGAAGCAGAAGTTTGAAATGGAGATGGAGGTCAAGATCGGCCGTGGATTTTGCCCCGCTGAAGAAAACAAGAAGCAGGAGCAAATCATCGGTTTGATCCCGATCGACTCGATCTTCTCGCCGGTCACGAAGGTCAAATACGCGGTGGAAAACACGCGCGTCGGGCAGCGCACCGACTACGACAAGCTGATCCTGGAAATCTGGACGGATGGACGGCTGACTCCTGACGACGCCCTGCTCCAGGCTTCAGGCATCCTTCAACGCCACCTCGACGTCTTCGTCCGGCATGATCCGCATGCCGTCGAATTCGAGGAAGTGAAGCCCGAGGTTTCGCCGGAGCAGAACAAGCTCAAGAAGCTGCTCAATATGAGCGTCAATGAGATCGAATTGTCGGTCCGCGCGGCCAACTGCCTCAACAATGCCAACATCACCACGGTGGGCCAGCTCGCCCAGAAGACCGAGGCCGAGATGCTCAAGTACCGGAACTTTGGCAAAAAGTCACTCAACGAAATCAAGGAGAAGCTCAACCAGCTTGGCCTGTCACTCGGTATGAAGTTCGACCCCGAGCTGCTGGAGGCTCCCAAGGAAGATGCTCTGGCCAATCTGCTGGCTCCCGTCCAGCCGGAGTAAAGGCCCACCCTGGAGAATCATCTATGCGACATCGAGTTCACAAAATCAAACTGGGCCGGACGGGCAGCCACCGCGACGCCATGCTCGCGAACATGGCGGTCAGCCTGATCCAGAGCGGCCGAATCAAGACGACCCTCGCGAAGGCGAAGGCCCTCCGCCCTTTCGCGGAGAAGCTGGTCACCCTCGGCAAAAAGGGAAGCGTCCATCACCGACGCCTCGCTTTCGCGGCCATCCGGCAGCGCGACGCCGTCTCGAAGCTGTTCGACGAGATCGCGAAAAAATCCGCCGCGCGCAACGGGGGTTACACGAGAATCATCAAGCTTGGTTTCCGCATCGGCGACGCCGCGCCGGAAGCCTTTATCGAATGGGTGGACAATGCGCCCGTCGTGGAAGCTCCGGCGGCGGAGACCCGAAAGGGTGCCAAGAAGGCGGCGGCCCGCGTTCAGAAGGACAAGCAAGGCGCTGCGGAAAAAGCGGAAAAACCTAAAGGTAAGAAGAAGGCCGAAGCCAAGGGTTAAATCCAAGCGTATAGCGTACAGCGTTTGGGAATTTGAAATCCCTTTTACGCTATACGCTGTACGCTTTTTGGACATGAGCACCAATGATGTCGAAAATGTAGTCATCATCGGCACCGGCTGTGCCGGGCTGACCGCAGCGTTGTACGCCGGCCGCGCCAATCTCTCACCGTTGGTTCTCACCGGACAAATGCCCGGCGGACTGTTGACCACCACGAGCATCGTGGAAAACTACCCTGGATTTGCCGAAGGGATCGACGGCTATGAGCTGATGCTGAACATGCAGAAGCAAGCCGAGCGATTCGGCGCCCGGATCCGCACGCTCCAGAGTGTCGAGGATGTGGACCTTTCGAAACGGCCGTTCACGCTCACCGTCAGCGATGAGAAGATCCTCGCCAAGGCGATCATCATCACCTCCGGGGCGAGCCACAAACATCTCGGCCTGAAAAGCGAGCGGCTGCTTGAGAAAAAGGGCGTGACCTACTGCGCTACCTGCGACGGAGCGTTGCCGGTGTTTCGCAACCAGCCCCTGGTCGTGGTTGGCGGAGGCGACTCGGCCTTGGAGGAGGCACTCTACCTGACGCGCTTTGGCTCCGAAATCCTCGTCATCCACCGGCGGGATGCGCTCCGGGCCTCGAAGATCATGCAGGAGCGGGCCCTCCATAACAAAAAGATCCGGTTCGTCTGGGATTCGGTCATCGAGGAGATCAAGGATGTGAAACAGGATAAGGTGACGGGCGTGGTGGTTCGGAACCTTAAGACCGGCGAAAAACGCGAAATCCCATGCGCGGGGGTCTTTGTAGCGATCGGCCACATGCCCAACACTCAAATCTTCAAAGGCAAGCTCGCGATGGATGACAATGGATATCTGATCGTCAAGAAGGGCACCCAGACCAGCGTGGAAGGCATTTTCGCCGGCGGCGACTGCGTCGATTCCGTCTATCGGCAGGCCGTCACCGCCGCCGGAACAGGCTGTGCCGCCGCAATTGACGCGGAACGCTACCTTGCTTCCCTGGAAGCGTGAGCCCCGACAGGATACTGCGAGGCTTTATTCCTGGTCGCGCTTTTTTCGGTCCTTTTTAATCTCCTCATCGCTGACCTCCATTGCTGGAATGGGGTGCGGGCCGCCCCGATTAAACACCAGAATCTTTCCATCGTCCCCGACCTCACTGCCGCCCACGACCAGGATTCCCTCGTCCTCGCTCTCAATGAGAGCCGGTGGCGCGGTGACGGCCAGAAAGAACCGGGGTTTTTCCCGGATCCCCTCCGGCGAAATTTTGGAATAAAGAAACTGTTTCGGCGCCACCTGATTCAGAACATGCAGGGTGCCACCGGTGTCAATTTTCACTTCGGGGTCCCCAAAACCCATCAGATCCCCCACCGGGGTGCAGCACATGACGCGGCGATGATCGGGATCGCGGATTCGCGCCACCAGGCGGTTGCCTTTTTCCACCTTCTGCGCGATGAGTTCATAGTCCCGGACCTCTTCCTTGTGCGACTTCGGATTGGTGTAAACAAACCGCTGTTTCCACTGTACGGCGCCGTTAACCACAGCTATGGGCAGAATGGCAGAGGCATACGTGCGGCCCTTGTACCGGACCTTGGCCTGAACCTCATAATTGCCCGGATCACGAATTTCATGCGTGTAGGTCAGATTCGTCTTCAGTGTCGCCGTGGAAGCGGCATCCAGGTAAATGGGCTTGTCCACGATCGGCCGGTCCGTCTCCGAAACCAACTCAACCTTCTCGCGGATGATTTCAATCCGAATCCATTTGTCATCCTCGCCAAAAACGATGTTTTTCCCCGAGGAATTCAAGAGGGAGATCTCCAACATGATCGGTTCGTACAGGATGTAGTCGCGCCGTGGAAGCGCGATGCCGACGCTGATCTGGGCTTGGGCGGCCGAGGCCAGGAGGCTCAAAAAGGCGAGGCACGCCAGGATGATCCGATGGCTCATTGGCGGGCCATGCTATCGGCCGAAGTTGTTGGAAACAAGCACATTCGGCGCGTTAGGCTCGTCTCCGTCGCCGGCAAGATGGCACCCGTCGTCATACCTCCAGATCCGAACGAGATGCAAGGAGTTCCAAGTCGACGGCCTTGTAACCCAGCTTGCAAAGAGCAGCGAGGAGTGCAAGGCATCGCCGCCAGAGAATGAGGGAGTGTATATCAGACATACTCGACCGAAGATCGGAGGCGGCGTAACGCAGCAATCCGACGCTGATCTTTGCAAGATGCGCGCCCTGAGGGATTGCCGACCTTTGGTCGGCTTTGCAAAATGGCCCGCAATGCGGGCAAGTGTCCTTCGGACCAGACGCCGCTTCGCGGCCGCGCAATCGAACTTGCGTTCTCATCCCTCCCATGACTCCCAGATTGCAACGAGAAGCAAGCAGGCCGAGGTGATGACGCAGCGAGGGTGAAGGAATGTATATCAGACATACTTGACTGAACCCGAGCTAGGAATCGCCCGGGATGCGATGCTTATCGTTGTAAGATGCGCGCCCTGAGGGATTCGAACCCCCAACCCTCAGATCCGAAGTCTGATGCTCTATCCAGTTGAGCTAAGGGCGCCTGCAGCAGCGGCCTACGAGTTTATCGATGCAAGCCCGATTTGCCAGCCTGTTTTCCGACCGACTCCTTCCAGAAAACGCCACGGTAAATGAGAGGCGTTTGCCGTCTCAGTCCTCACGCGGTTTGAGCTGGGGAAAGAAAATGACATCCCGGATTGAATCGGCGCCGGTGAGCATCATGACGAGCCGGTCGATTCCGATTCCGATGCCCCCGGCCGGCGGCATGCCATGCTCGAGTGCGGTAAGAAAGTCCTCATCGAGCTTTTGTTCGTGCCCCGCCGCCTGGTGAAGCAGGCGCTCGCGCTGTTCGATCGGATCATTCTGTTCGGAGTATCCGGGTGCAATCTCCTGCCCATTGATGCAAAGCTCAAAGACATCAACGACGTCCGGGTCATCCTTGCTGGCCTTCGCGAGCGGCACCAGCTCCTTGGGCAAATGCGTGACGAACACCGGCTGGATGAGGCCCGGCTCGATGATCTTTTCAAAAACATCATTCGTAATCTCATGGGACTCCCAATCAGGCTCCGGCTTCAAGTTAAGCTGGCGAGCCTTCTCGATCTTTTTCGCCCTCGGCCAGCCGAACCATTCGGGCGATGTGACGTTGCAAATCAGGTCCTTGTAACGCTTGCGCTCCCATTCAGGCCCAAGGTCGATCCGGCCACCACCGACCTTCAGCGTCCCAAAAACCGCTTGGGCGACATGGCGGATCAGATCCTCCACCAACCGCATCATCGACTCGAAATTGCCGTAGGCCTCGTACGCCTCGAGCATCGTAAATTCCGGATTATGTTTGCGCGACAGACCCTCGTTGCGAAAGTTCCGGCCCATCTCAAACACTTTCTCAAAGCCGCCGACCAGCAGGCGCTTGAGATAAAGCTCCAGGGCTATACGAAGATAAAACGGGCAGCCAAGCGCCTCATGCTGGGTGACGAACGGCTTGGCCGCCGCGCCGCCGGGGACGGCCTGCATCATCGGAGTCTCCACTTCGATGTATCCCCTGCCCTCGAGAAAACGACGGATCTCTGAAACGATCTTACTCCGCTTGAAGAAAAGCTCCCGCACCTCCGGATTGCTCATCAAATCCAGGTATCGCTGGCGGTAGCGGGTTTCGACGTCCTGCAGGCCGTGCCACTTTTCGGGCGGCGGCCGCAGGGATTTCGCCAAAAGAACGAATTCGCTCACCTTGACCGATTTTTCCCCCGTCTTGGTTGTGAACAGGGTTCCCCTGGCTCCGGCGATGTCGCCCAGATCAAGGTGTTTGATCACTTCGAACTGCTCGTCGCCAAGAGACTGTTTCTGAATGTAGACTTGGATCCGGTCGGTCTGGTCCGTGAGATCGCAGAAGATGCTCTTGCCCATCAGCCGCAGCGCAGTGATCCTTCCGGCTACCCGTGTCTGCCGGCCTTCTTCGAAGTGGGCCTTGACATGCTGGGCCGTCTCCGCCGGCTGAAATTCGTTGGCAAAAGGGTTGATCCCCGAGGCGCGCATCTGTTTGAGCTTTTCGCGGCGCTGGGCAATCAGTTGATGGGTTTCCTCGACGGGCATGAAGCTATTAGGTACATTCTTTTTCCACGAAAGTGTCAAGCAAACCTCCAAGCAAGCCGCAAAGAATCGTCTGCCTGTCCGCGGAGGCCGCCGACCTGCTCTGTCGGCTGGGCGCCTGGAAGCGCGTTGCGGGAGTCACCGCGTATTATCAAGGCGCAGCCTCCGTCGCTCGGAAGCCCAAGGTGAGCGGATTTTCCAAAGCCAACGTACCGCAGATCGTCCGGCTCGATCCAGACCTGGTCATCACCTTTTCCGACGTGCAGGCCGATCTGACCGCGCAGCTTCTGCGGCTTGGATTTCCCGTCCTGGCGACCAACCAGCGGACGCTCGAGCAAATCGAGGCCACGCTCCTGCTGATCGCCCGCGCGGTTGGGGAAGAGAAGCGAGGGATCAGGCTCATGAAAACATTTCGCTCGGAACTCGCTCCTGTCCGGGCCCGGCGGCGCAGGCTCGTCTATTTCGAAGAATGGAACCAACCGCTCATCAGCGGGATTTCCTGGGTCGGTGAACTGATCGAACGGGCAGGCGGCACGGACGCATTCGAGGAATTTCGGGACCGGGCCAGGGCTCCCGATCGCGTCGTCGATCCCGCGGAGGTGCTCCGCCGCGACCCCGAAATCATCATCGCCTCCTGGTGCGGCAAGCCGGCCGATCTTGGAAGTATCGCGCGCCGGCCTGGCTGGAACCGGATCCGTGCTGTCCGCG
>JAHFSZ010000020.1 GCA_023265515.1 Verrucomicrobiota bacterium | reverse complement strand
AACAGGCGCTGGCCGCATTCCTGGCCGGCGCATCTCGAAAACTGGACCTTGCCTCCGGCGCGCGCATCCTCGGCGTTTCAGAGAAAAATTCCTTCGAGACCTACCGGCGGTGGTGGCACCGGTACAATTAATATTTATCATTTAAGATTTAGGATTTAGGATTCATCCCACTCTGGGAGCGTATCTCAAAGGATCGGAACCGACTGGATGTTCCTTTAAAATGATAAATGATACATGCTAAATGATAAATTAAATGAGCCGCCGGCCATCGCGATCTTCGGCATCCCGTTCCACGACTTGACGCTCGCCGAGGTCCTGCGCGACATCGACCAAATGGTCGAGCGGCGCGAGCCGGGGTTCATCGTGACACCCAATCTCGACTTTGCCGCGCAGGCGAGCCGGGACGTCGAGCTGCACCGGATCATCCTTGGCGCGCACCGGATTCTCTGCGACGGCATGCCGCTGGTTTGGTCCTCACGGCTGCTTGGCTCGCCTTTGAAAGAACGCGTCGCCGGATCGGACCTAGTTCCCATCCTTGCTGAACATGCGGCGAAAAAAGGCCACCGGCTTTATTTTTTGGGCAGCACACCCGAAGTCCTGGAGCAGGCCAGGGAGATTCTGGTCCAACGCCATCCCGGGTTGCGGATCGTTGGGGTCGATTCCCCTCCATTTGTTCCTCTTAGCGAGATGGACCAGGAGGGAATTGCCGGAAGAATCCGCGCCGCGCGGCCCGATATTCTTCTCGTGGCCCTGGGCTGTCCGAAACAGGAAAAATGGATCTGGATGAACCACCAGAACCTGGGCGTCCCCTGCTCGATCGGCATCGGCGCATCGCTGGACTTCATCGCGGGCAAGACTCATCGCGCCCCGCGCTGGATGCAAAAAACCGGAACTGAATGGATCTTCCGGCTCCTGCAGGAGCCCCGCCGGCTTCTCGGCCGCTATGCATGGGACTTCTGTTTTCTCGTTTCGGCGCTGACCCGACAACTCCTTGCGGATCGCCGATCGGCCTGTCCCATGGAATCTCTTTCCGGAAAGGACGCGTGGACGGTTTCCGAATCGGAACGTGGCGTTACAGTTGATCTTTCCGGCGTCGTATCGCTCAACAACCGCGAGCTTGGCCGCCTGCTTCGACTTTTCCATGCGACATCCCATAGAAATCGTGCGTTCGTTCTGTCGAACCCGTCGGCCTCGGTGCATCATCTGCTGGAAATCTCCGGCCTCGGCCGCTTGCTTCAGGTTGCTGATGGAGCTCCGAGCCTCCCACGAAGCCGGAACGGGCGTCCTTCCTCTATAAAAGTAAAAGTAGTCTTATCTGCCAGCGTCATGCAGGGCGGCAAGTCGGGGGTGGCCCAGTACGTTTTCGGCCTCTTGAATGGGCTGGCGCGGTTTCGCGGCGAGCTCGATCTGACGATTCTCGGGTTTCCGTCGGAAAAAAAACTCTTCGAACCGTGGCTGGATTGGTGCCGCTGGGCCGATATTCCAGAAATGTTCCATCCGCCGGTTGCGAACATTTTCTGGCATCAGACGTTTCTGCGTTCATGGCTGCGGCGCGAAAAGATCGAGGTTCTCCACATCCCGAGCTATCGCCGCATCGTTTTCAGGCCTCCATGCCGGCAGCTCGTCACGATCCATGACTGCGGCGCCTTCGCTCTGCAGAACAAATACGATGTGGCGCGAACCTTCTTCGGGCGTCGGGTCGTTCCTGCGCTCGCCTCCCAGGCAGACCAGATCGTGGCGGTGAGCAAAGCCACCGCCGCCGACGTCAGCCGATATTTCGGCCTTTCGCGCGAATCGTTGAAGGTCGTCCACAATGGCATCGACCACGGCCGATTCCATCCGCCGGCCGAGGACGCACTTCGCCGCTGGAAAAGCGACCAGTCGTTCCGCGGCGATCCCTATTTTATATACATCGCGCGATTGGAGCATCCGGCAAAGAATCACCTCAGGCTGATCGAGGCCTTTGAAAAATTCAAAACAACCACGCTCCTTCCCCACCGGCTCCTGCTCGGCGGGGCCGACTGGCACGGTGCGGAGGCGATCCATCAAAGGATTCATACTTCCGTATGGCGCGATTCGATCCGGGTTTTGGGCTTCGTCAAACCGGAGGAGCTGCCGTTCTGGTACGCCGGGGCGGTGGCCATGGTCTATCCGTCGCTTTTCGAAGGCTTTGGCTTCCCGCCCCTGGAGGCCATGGCTTGCGGCTGTCCGGTGATTTGCTCAGGCCGGGGTTCGCTGGCCGAAATCACCGGGGAAGCTTGTTTGCGGATCGACCCGGAAAACATCGGTCAGATCGCAGCCGCTTTGGAACACGCCGTCCGAGACCCAAAATCGATGGAAACCCTTAAAAATCGGGGTTTTTTGCATTGTAAAGGGTTCACATGGGAACACACAGGAAATCTCATTTTTGGCCTGTATAAGGCGCTGGCGGGTGTATAATGGTCGGAATGGTCTAAAACCTTTGACATCATGAAAAAATAGACGATGGTATGACTCTTCAATTATGGAAACCCTCGATAACCGGATGAAGCGCGATGATTTCAACGTCCTCGGAGAGAATGTTGAAACGTCTGAGGTCGAACCGTTTGAACCGACCGGTGATCCCCGCTTTTTCTACGAAAGCCGCCAGCACGTCGAGGCTCTCGCCCGCCTCAAGTATCTGATTTTTCAGGAAACCATGCTTCTGGGAATGCTGACCGGCGAAATTGGTTGCGGCAAGTCGATGGTCCGCCAGACCATCGTCAAACAACTCCCGACGGACCGCTTTTTCGTCGTCCAATTCGAGAACTCCGGATTCGATTTCATCTCCCACCTGCGCCGCCTTCTGAACACCTTCGGTCTCGGCGACTATGCCTCCGAAAAACAGGGGATTTACGACCTGTACGAGTTGGTCGCCCACTGCATGTCCCAGTTGAAAAAAATTTACGGCCAGAACCTGGTCCTCCTTTTTGACGAAGCCCAGGATCTTTCGCTCGACGCGCTTCGTCAGATCAAGTCGCTCACGAACTTGAACGAGCGCGGCGAGGGCTCGCTGACGATCGTGTTGATCGGCCAGCCCGAGCTTCGCGACCTCGTGGGACGGGTGCCCGCCGTCGATCAGCGCATCAGCCTGCGCTACCATCTCAAGCCCCTCACGACCGACGAGATCGAGCCCTATCTCCGCCATCGGCTGATGGCCGCAGGATTCAAGGAGAGCCGCATCTTCAACCAGGAAGCATGCGAGCGCATCTTCCACGCCAGCCGCGGCATTCCCAGGGAAATCAACCGGCTTGCGCGGTTGTCCCTTCAGGCAGCCAGTCAGAATGGCAATAACGGTCTCGTGGAGGCGCGCGATGTCCACATGGTCGTCGAAGATCTTCGTCGTCATCAAAACATGCCCGCATGGGGATCCATCAGCTTATGAAACCCGGTTCTCTTTCCAAAAAACCCGAGAAGGAGATGCGCGTGAGCGACTGGCTCACCGTCAAGGCCGCAGTGAAATCTTCGGATCATGCGTCCAACCCCGAGCTCTCTCTTGCCTCCATGGCGGCGCCCAAAACGCCCGCGCTGAATGACAACGGCGGCAACAAGAGCAGTACCGTTGACATTGCCCCACCCGCCGACAAAGTCGCCACGGCCCGGCCCGCGGCGCCGCGTGTTCAACCGGCCCAGTCGACGATTCTCGAACCGCCGCGGCATTTCAGCGGCCTGGGCGCCCAGCCGCAGCGCGCATCCATGGTCGCGGAAGCGCCCCCCGTCGCCCCCCCCGCGGTCGAGACGACGGAAGTCCAGCCGCTTCCCTTCGACATTTTCCGCATTTTGGGCGGTGTTCTCGAGCGCCGGCGCATGATTGCGTTTTGGGCTCTCACCGGGTTGTTTCTCGGATTTTCCTTCGGCTTCCTGCACGGCAATACCTATCAGGCGTCGATGGTCCTGATGGTCCGTGACGTTCCCACCAGCGTTCCAGTCGAATCGGGTCATGTCTACCGGCCGAAGACCTTCGACAAATCGACGCTCAGAGCCATCCTTACCTCCGAAGAGCTCTACCGCCGGCTCGCGCCCAAGCTGAAGCCAGCAGCGGCCCCCAGGGAAATTGAAAACTATCTGGACTATTCACAGACTCGCGATTCGGACTGCATCGAACTGATCGCTAAGGGAGCCTCTTCCGCGGAAGACGCGGTCCACAACGTCAACACCTGGGCGGATGAGCTCTTGGTTTTTACCCAGGAGCTCCAGTCAAGGGAAACCAAAGGCACGCAGGTCTACCTGCAGCGTGAATCGATCGAAGAATCAATCAATGCGGCAACCGCCGAATTGACTGCTTTGCGCTCCAAGTATTCCGACGAAAACCCACTCGTCCGCGAAAAGGTCGCCCAGATTGACTGGCTCAAGGGAAGGCTGACGGAAATCAGCGAGGGCAAAAAACCCCAAGCCTCCTCGCAAAGCGAGCTCGAGAAAATGACGGGTTACTTCAGCGTGATGTCCCCTGCCACGGTGGAAGGGACCGACTCAAAAAGCCGCTGGTTTAAGGGCGCCGTCGCCGGCGGTGCCGCCTTCATGGCGCTGTTCATGATGGGCTTCCTCTATGCCCTGGGCAAGGAGATCGTAGACCACACGCTTCGTACCCCCAGCGAGCTGGAGTACGCCGTCCACGTTCCGAAAATCCAAAAAATCCCTCACCTCGGGCCCGAATCCCTGGGTTCCGCCGAGGAGGTTTCCAGCCTTTGGACCCGGATCGTGGGATCCTCGCCGCACGAATTGGTCTGCTTCTGGACGCCTTTTTCACACAAGCAACCCCACATGGTCATGCAAGCCTTGATGAATCTGGCCAGCAAGCGGTGTGTTCCGTTGGTTTGGGTCGAAACCGAAGGCGAAACGGTCCGTCCCCCGGCTGACTTCCAGCAGGTGGACCTCTCCCGACTTTCGCAGCCGCTGGATTCGGGCGGCCGCTACTGGCTCAAATTGCAGCTCTCCTCCATGTCCGCCATGGAAGCCGAGCATGTCGGTGCGGCGCTCGTGAACATCGCCTCCCGGCACCGTATCCCGGTCTGGCTGGGAATCCAGGGGCACGTCGCCGAGCCCGGAACCTCCCTGGCCCGCCATGCCCACCGGGTGAAAATTCTTGCCACTCTGGGTGTTGCAAAGCGGGACTTCTGGCAAAACCAGGGCGAGCTGCTCAAACAAAGTGTCAAAACCCCCATCGAGTGGCTTGCAGTCAATCACATTCCGTGGTACCGCTGGTAACCTCATGTGGAAGATGTTGTTCGCAGTTTTTTTGGCCTCCGCCGGCCTCGTTCTGGCGGAAGGAGTCTCCTCCAGCACAGAACCTAAAAACAATTCCTCTTGGAAGGAAGACTACACTGTAGGACCCGGTGATTCCTTTCGAATTCAACTTTACGGCAAGGTTGACACGCTAAGAACCTCGGTCGCTATCCAACCCGACGGCACGATCACCTATCTGCAGGCGCAGAACATTCCCGTGGACGGAATGACGATCGAGGAACTGCGTCAGGCCATCCAGAAATCCCTCGAAAGCTCCTACAAGAACATCGAAGTCCTCGTTCAGCCGGTCGCTCTCCAGAGCAAGCGTTTCTTCGTCCTCGGCCGCGTCGTCACCAAGGGCGCGTTCGTCCTCGACCATCCCATCACGGTCGTTGAAGCGGTCGCTCAGGCCAGGGGTTTTGAAACAGGTATCCTCGACCCCAACACTGCGGGCATCGCAGACCTGTCACGCTCCTTCCTGGTCCGCCACGGCAAGCGGCTGAACGTGAATTTCGAGAAGCTCTTCCTCCAAGGCGATTTTTCGCAGAACGTGCAGATCGAGCCTGATGACTATCTTTATTTTCCCTCCTCCGAAAACAAGGAGGTCTACGTGCTCGGTGCCGTCGGCCGGCCTGGCAAGCTGGACTATCTGCCAGGTGCCTCTGTCGTCGCCGCCATCACCGCAGGTGGCGGATTTTTACCCGAAGCCTTCCGTGATCGTGTCCTCATCGTCCGTGGCTCGCTCAACGATCCGGAAACCATCGTCGTTGACGTCAACGACGTTTTGAAAGGCCGCGCCAAAGACGTGATACTCCAGCCCAAGGATATCGTCTACGTGAGTACAAGGCCTTGGAAGATCGCCGAAGATCTCCTCGATGTGGCCACGTCGGCTTTCATCACCAGCATGATGAACGCTTGGTCAGGCAAAAACGTGATCATCGGCCGAGACCATATCCTCGGACAAATCGAACCGTAAGCGGAGTCATCATGATCAGTTGGAACTCTCTGAAACTTAAAAAAAATTTTGCAGGCTTCATTCCACTGATCGCGCTGGCATGCTTCTGTGGATGCTCCTCCTATGGGCCCAAGTTTGATCCTCACGCGGCTACGAATTCATCCAACCACAGTCTCTCGGCAGCCAAATTTTCGTCCGTTGACTTCAATCAGGACATTCCTGCGGAGTGGCTGAGGCCTCCCAAGGAGGCATACCGCCTGGGTGCGGGCGACGAGCTTACCATCGAAGTCGTCAGCCTGCCGGAAACCCAGTCCACCACTTTCATCACCCCCGACGGCAGGCTTTACTACCAGAACCTTTCCGGCGTGCGGGTCCGTGGCCTGACCGTTCCCGAACTCAAAAAGCTTTTGGAACGCGAGCTGGCCAAATGGTACCACGGTCCTCAGGTCAGCGTCTCTCTCAACACAGTGAAAAGCCGGCGGTTCTGGGTCATGGGGCGCGTGACCACTCCAGGCGTTTATCCGCTGTCACGCCCAATGACGATCATCGAGGCGATCTCGGCAGCCGGCGGCCTCGCGACCGCCGCCACGCCGCAATTAAGCACCGGCGGCGTCGGCGATACCATTTACACCAACCCCGAGGAGCTGGCCGACCTTTCCCGGGCCTTCTTCATCCGTGACGGGAAAATGGTGCCCGTGGACTTCAAGGCCCTCCTTCAGGAGGGGAACATGGCTTACAACCTCTACGTGAAGGACGGCGACTACATCTATTTGCCCGGCGGCGCAGCCAAGGAGATTTTTGTGATGGGTGCGGTGAACATTCCTCGCGCCGTCCGTTACACGGGCGACATGTCACTCATCTCCGCCATTGCCAACGCCGGCGGGACGACCAAGTACGCCCATGTCCAGCATGTTGTCATCATCCGCGGAAGCTTGACCGATCCGCGCGTCGCTGTCATTCCTTACAAAGACGTCGCTACCGGTGAAGTCCAGAATGTCGCCCTCGAGCCCCATGACATCGTCTGGGTCCCGCGCAGCCCGTGGGAACGACTGGACGTTCTTTTGCGCGATGCTCTCAACAGTTTTGTCTCGACCGTTGCGGTCAACGAAGGCGCCAAGTTCGCGATCCCGAACGCTCGGCCTGTCGGCACCACCATCTCGGTGGGCGGCGTCGGCAACCAGTAAATTCCTTTTACAACCGCCAGGTTGACGTCCCTTCCCTGTTGCGTCTCAATGACCGCCCCGGCTTGATATTCGGTTCGACATTCGATGTTCCACATTCGATATTCAAAGTGATGGACAGGTGGCATTGCGCGGCCGCGAAGCGGCGTCCGGTCCGAAGGACACACGTCCCGCATTGCGGGACCATTTTGCAAAGCCGACGAAGGAAGCAAAGCCCGGTTGCATTTTTATTACTCGTATTCGGCTCGACCTTGGACTTTAGACATTAGACTTTAGACCAAGGAATGGACAGGTGGCAGAGCCCGGTTGAATGCGCCTGACTCGAAATCAGGTTGACCAGCAATGGTCACGGGGGTTCGAATCCCTCCCTGTCCGCCATCTTGCGAAGATCAGCGTCGGATTGCTGCGTTACGCTACCTGCGATCGTCGGTCGAGTATGTCTGATATACACTCCCTCCTCCTTCGGTAGCGATGCCTTGCACTCCTCGCTGCTCTTCGCAAGCTGAGATGCTAGGGAGGGATGAGAACTTGAGTTTGATTGCGCGGCCGCGAAGCGGCGTCCAGTCTGAAGGACACACGTCCCGCCGCAGTGGCGGGACCATCCTGCAAAGCCGGCGATAAGCCGGCAATCCCTCCCTGTCCGCCATCTTCAAAACCCCTGAGAAACCGGGGTTTTCTCTTTCAGCGAAGTTCAGTGCCAACATCCAGTGCCAATATTTCCACCCACGTTCAACACTGGCGTGGATTTTCCGAATAAGGGTATGATATCGTATTCAACCGTGGTTTGTTACGTCCCCATCGACTCCTATCTCGAGATTGCCAAAAGGAAGCTTGGATCAAACGAGACATATCCTGAGATCTTTGACAATCGAGCAAACGAGTTTGCCTCACTGATCAATCAACTCCCAAAAAGGCGGTTTGGCACGGTCGTGGAAGTCGGCTGTGGAAACGCGTTTCTCTCGACACTTTGGTCTCTCACAGCAGATCGCGTCATCGCAATTGATGAGGAGCAGAAGCATTTGATCCAGCATTCGCAAGGATTGGAATGTGCGCGAAAACTGATCCAGTGCCTTGACGCCAAGAACGTTGAAGTGCGACCCGGAAAAATGGAAAATCTTCCGTTACCCGATCATAGTGCGGACCTTCTTTTCAGTTCCTATGTGCTTGAACATATTATGGACTTAAAACCCGCCCTTACGGAATCCTGTCGCGTCGTCAAACCAGGGGGACTCCAGATTCATATTGTTCCCGACTTCAGAGATAAAGTGGGCACCTATTGGAACTCGGTACGGACAGGACTGCGTCCAAAAAGCTTCGCGAAAAATCTGTTGCGTCCATTTTACAAGATTGTTCAAGGACATTGGCGTGCATTGCCGAATGCGATTGGTCAGCTCCCTTTCCTGCCCCCTCAAGCGCACGATGCGCGCAAAACCTTCTTTCAGGAATGCTGGGAATATCGTGGTGTCTGGTGGAAAAAACAATTCGCGTCTTTTGGCCTTCAGGTTCTCCAGACGATCGATATGCCGAGAAAAATGTCGACCGCTTATGTACTGAAGGCTCCCACATCTAGGTTGAGTGCCAACACCTAGTGCCAACATTTTCACCGGTATTCTTGATTGTCACAGAGGTTCAGAGAGGTTAGAAATACCGCCTAATGAACTCGCGGCTAGCCCTGCTTGTAGTGAATCTGCTGGTTTTTTCGGGTTGTGCCTCCGTCAAGGTAGAACCTGAAACTGTTAAAACAACCAGCAGGCTAAACCGACCTTCTACGATTTACGTTCAGCAATTCGCTAGCTCGAAAGGACTATGGGAGGTGGATCGTTTGGGTGAGGAGTTGGCAGAGTTTAAAAAGAACGCAAGCATCGAGCTTTCCCGCATGATGATTGAGCGGTTTCCTGAAATAGCACCCACCCAGGAGGCACCCGCCTCGCTGCCCAAATCGGGACTACTCATTGCCGGTGAGTTTGTGACCGTTAAGCAGGGCAGTCGGGCGCTAAGGATGGGTGTAGGTTTTGGAGCTGGTGGAACAAAGGTTGAGACAATGGTTCGACTTTACGATTTGGCCCGCTCGTCAACCGAACCCGTGGCCACCTTCCAGACGACCGGTGGTTCCAACGCTGAACCGGGCTGGCTTGCCGGCGGATGGATAGCTGGTGGATTAAATGCCACGGGCCTTCAAACAGATTGGGAAAGGACGGCTAGAGAGATCCGAAATTTTATTCTTGAGCAGAGTGCAAAGTAATTTAGTCCTTACTTTTGCAAACTCAGGTTCTTTGTGCCGCCCTGTCCGCCTACTGCTTCACCTCAGCTTTCGACCAATTGATTGCGGTGTTCGACCGTTAAGACTTTTCGACACGGCGCTTCGCGCCCGCGCAATTTCCTCCTCCGGCGGCGAAGTAGCGGGTCCTCCAAAGCCGACAAGTCGGACGCTTCTGACGAAGAGAAGCGCCGGCGGTAATCAAAGGATCGAGGGTCACTCCAGAACGCCGTAGTTTTGTTGCTTGCAGCCTGGCTGTCCGGTATGCTTGAAACGTTCGGATGTCAGACGACGAGTCCATCTCCACGACACCAGACCCAAGCGATCCCTGGATTGGCCAATCCTTTGCCGGTTATGTGATCCTTCAGCAGATCGGCCACGGGGGCATGGGCATCATCTATCTGGCACGCCACAGCTCGCTCGACCGTCTGGCCGCTGTTAAATTTCTGCCGGCCCACATCGCCAACAATCAAGCCTACATCGAGTTATTCCTGCGCGAGGCCAAGGCGGCCGCCAAGCTCTCCCACCCCAACATTGTCGGGGTCCACGATGCGGGATGCCTCGGCGAAGGGGTCTACTACATCATCATGGAGTATGTGGAGGGCCGGGACCTGCGCTCCATCCTGGACGAGCAGGGTCCCCTGCCGATTCGTAACGCGGCGGAGTATATCTGCCAGGCAGCCGCCGCGCTCGGCTATGCGCACAAAAAACATCTCATCCACCGCGACATCAAGCCGGAGAACCTGCTCCTGACCAATGAAGGAATCATCAAAGTCGTCGACCTGGGTCTGGCCAAATGGGCCGGCGAAGAATCGAGCATGATGACCCAAACAGGCGATATCCTCGGAAGCCCCATTTATATTTCACCCGAGCGTTTGCGCGACCCCAACACCATGGACCCACGCCTGGATATCTACTCCTTGGGCGGGACCTTCTTCCATCTGGTGACAGGCAAGATCCCATACGAAGGGTCAACCGCGGTGATCATGGCCCGCCATTTGAACGATCCGGTTCCCGACCCGCGGGACGTCGAACCAAACCTCGACGAGGCCATCACTGGAATCATCATGAAGATGATGGCCAAGGATCCTGCCGGCCGTTATCAGACCATGGAAGAAGTCGAGGCCGCACTGAAGGCTTATCTTGGCGGCTCCTCCGTGCAAAGGGCGCCCAAGAAGCGCAAACCCAGGAAGAAAAGGGATTTATGGATCGCCTTCGTCTCCGTTCTGGCGATCTCCGCGGCATTGAGTTTCATTGTGATGAATCTATTGAAGGAGCGGTCCAAAAATCAGCAGGTGGAAGCGCCTGCCGCGACTCCTTCAGGCCGTTCAAGGATCGTTCCAGCGGTCGTGGCGGATTTCAACAAAGGCGATCGCTTTAACAACCTCAATGGCACACTCAATGTTTGGAATTCGCACAGCCCCGATCCGTTGGGACACTGCTCGGAGCGAGTTGAGCAAGGTGCCGGACCTGACGGGTCGCCCTGCTGGCGGATCCAATGCGCGATCTCGATGCCCCGAACCTACGGGGGAACCTGGATGACCCTCGAGCTCATGGACGGCAGTCCTTACAATACCCTGACTTTCAAGGTCCGGACGGACCAGCCGAGTTTGAATTTCACGGTGGAACTCAAGATCAAGCCAGGAAACACCCAGATCGTCGGAAAAAAAGTGCTGGTGTCCGCCACACAGCAATGGCAAACGATCGAGATTCCCCTGAGCTCTTTCGCGCTGCCAACGCTTCAAGCCCTCGACCATTTTGTGATCATTTTCAATCAGGAGATCACCGGCCCCCGGGATGGGGTTGTCTTCATCGACGATATGGTGCTGTCTGACAAGTGAGCGAAGCGCACACCGTGAAACGGGCCCCTGGAGCGTGGCCGGCCCATCTTTACAAACGATGGAAAGCGGTGGACACTATGGAATCTCAAGGATAAATTCTCTCGATCTTTAGCTGCAAAAATCACAAAGATAAAAAACCATGTCATCAGAACGAAGGCTCGCCAGCTGCCCACAATGCGGCGATTCACTGGATGTCACGGATATACCCTTCGACTTTTTTGTCAAATGCGACGCCTGCGGTACCATCTTTCGGCAGATCGATTCCGAGGAGGCGAAAAGTCCGCCGCCCGTCGAAGACCTGATCGTCCAGGATCGCCGCAAGCTCGTTCCTGAGACGGTCGCACTGGCCAAAGTTTACCACGACCCGGCGATCGAAGCGGAGGTTTCCCTTCAGAACATCCCCCAGGAGGAGATCGAAAAGGAAAACATCGTCCGCACCGCAACCTGTCCGCATTGTAAGATTCTCATCCAAGTCACCGGTCTAAACCCGCTCGAAGAGGGGATCTGCCCCGTGTGCGACAAGAAGTTTCAGATCCTGCGCGAATTTGGTCCCTTCATCATCGAACAGCGGCTTGACGTCGGCGGCATGGCTGTGGTCTATCGCGCGCTGGATACGCGCAACAAGAAGGAAGTGGCGCTGAAAGTGCTCAGCGCCCAGGCGCTTCATGAGCCCGGAGCCAGCAGCTCTTTCAAACGTGAGTATGCCCTGACTCGTAATTTGCAACACCCCAACCTGATTCAGATCTTCGAGTATGGAATCTTCCAGGGCTTCGACTATCTGGTGCTGGAGCTTGCCGAGGGAATGAACGTGCAGCGGATCATGAACCTCCTGCCGCCGGTCAAGCCGCGCAAAGGGACGAAGATCCCTGAAAACGACTTTCAGATGAATCTTGTCATCATGCCCGAGCTGGTTTGTCTGGAGATCGCCTTGCAGGCGGCCGCCGGTCTCGGTGCCGCGCATGAGCACGGCCTGGTGCACGGTGACGTGAAGCCCGCCAACATCATGGTCACCAAGGACGGTCTGGTGAAAATCCTCGACTTCGGCCTCGTTCAGTTCGCGAACGTGGAGCAATTGTTCGCGGAATCCGAGCAGGATCATATTTTTGGAACTGCCTTCTACATCCCGCCTGAGCGGGTCCGCGGCGAAAAGGAGGATTTCCGCAGCGACCTTTACAGCCTCGCAGCCACTCTCTTCCATATGCTGAGCGGCCGCGCGCCGTTTTATGCGACCACTCTCGAGCAGATCGCCCTGATGCACGTCCAGGATTCGCTGACCTCCTTCCGCGGCAAACCCGTTCTCCGCTTTTCCGTAAACTCGCCGAACATTTCGGCCCATACCGTCCGCATGATCGAGAAGGCGCTCAAGAAGGAGCCGCGCGAGCGGTACATGAGCCACATGGAATTTATTGCCGATCTTACTCTGGCAAAAAATCAGCTTCTGCAGTCCGTCGGCAGGCGCCCTCAAAAGGATGGCCGGCCGACGCTCCGGAGGTTCATCCACTCGGTCCCAGGCTACGGGCTTTTTTCCTCCTTTTGGAACCAGGTGAAGGTCATTGTCAACCATGCCACATCGGCCATCACGGTCAGTATCACCAAGCGAATGGCGCTTAGGAAATAGTGTCACCTCCGCAATGAAGAAAATCACCTTCCTCACGCTGATCGCCATGGCCGCCCTCTCCGCTTTTCTTTTTGCGTGCAAGGGCGGGTTCAGCCGGACGCTGACCTTCACGCGCAATGAAATTCAAAACAAGGTCGAGGAAAAATTCCCGATCAAGCGCTCGCAGATGGTGGTGACACTCGTCTTGACTGATCCGAACGTCGTTCTGGAGGAGGGCTCGAACCAAATCGGCCTTAAGGCCGACGCGGAAGCCAAGCTTCCCGGTTCCGGTCTCGGCAGCCTGATCGGCATTGGACACGATTCGTACAAAGGCACGGTCTACATTGAAGGCGATGTTGAATATGACCCGGTGGAAGGGACCTTTTATTTCATCAAGGGGAAGATCAAGGAAATCTCGATCGAGGGCTTTCCCGAGCAAATCAAAAAGCCCGTCTCCGAGATGGCCAACATCGCTGTCGGCAACAATCTTGCCAAGGTTCCTCTCTTCACGCTGAACGAGAAGGACATGAAGGAAAGAGCGGCCAGGTTTTTCCTCAAATCGGCGAAGGTCCGGAATGGGAAGCTTGAGGTCGTCGTGGGGCTCTGAAGGAATCTCAGTCTTTGAGACCCGGCGGGCGATGGAAGCCGACGACCCGGCCCTTGTCGTTCATTTGCACGACTCCGCCCTGGGGATCGGGGTAATACCAGTTTTCGTAGCCGGACGCATCGAAGTTGCCCAAGTAAACGGGGCGGCCGAGGCGTGCCCGAATCTGGGCTTCGTTCATTCCCTTTTCGATGCCGTCCCAGTTGGCGGGATTTTTCCACTTCGCTTTCGGGTGGGACTTCATGTAGGTGCCGCAACCCGCGACCAGGATTCCGACCAGTGCAAGTAAAAGTATTTTTATTTTCATGCTGATTTCCTCGAAGAACTCTGAAGCGTAAAAATTACCAGAACTCTCCCAGCGAATACAGCAATAAAAAAAGGCGCCCTGGCCGAAACCAGGACGCCCTTGAATCACGCATCAGCGTCGTATCTACCAGCTACAAGCTGCTAGATACTAGCTAGCACCGTTAATAGTCCATCCCACCCATGCCGCCGCCGTGGCCGTGGCCGCCAGCCGCCGGTTTCTCCTTTTCAGGGATCTCGGCGACAATGGCCTCGGTCGTCAACAGAAGGCCTGCAATGGACGCGGCATTCTGCAGGGCCGTGCGGGTCACTTTCTTGGGATCGACGACACCCGACTTGATCAGGTCCTCGTACTTGTCCGTCAGGAAGTTGTACCCTTCGGCACCCTTGCGCTGGCTGATCTCGTTGGCAATAATGCTGCCTTCGAGGCCGGCGTTGTTGGCGAGCTGCCGGATCGGCATTTCGAGCGAACTGCGAATGATGTCCACGCCGATCTGCTCGTCCTCGCCGTCGACCTTTATGTCCTTCAGGGCCTTGGAGGCGCGCAGAAGCGCCACGCCGCCGCCCGCCACGATGCCCTCTTCGACGGCCGCACGGGTCGCGTGCAGGGCGTCTTCGACGCGGGCTTTCTTTTCCTTCATCTCGGTCTCCGTGGCCGCGCCGACATTGATCACCGCGACGCCCCCGGCGAGTTTCGCCAGGCGCTCCTGCAGTTTCTCTTTATCGTAGTCGGACGTGGTCTCCTCGATCTGCTTGCGAATCTGGGCCACGCGGCCATTGATGTCGCTGGTCTTGCCGGCGCCCTCAATGATCGTCGTATTTTCCTTATCGACCACCACCCGTTTGGCCGCGCCGAGATCGTCAAACGAAACGTTCTCGAGCTTGATGCCCAGGTCCTCGCTCAGCATGCGGCCGCCCGTGAGGATCGCGATGTCCTCCAGCATGGCCTTGCGGCGGTCGCCGAAGCCGGGAGCCTTGACGGCGCAGATTTGCAGGGTGCCGCGCAGTTTGTTGACCACGAGCGTTGCGAGCGCCTCGCCCTCCACCTCCTCGGCGATGATCAGGAGCGGCTTGCCGCTCTTGGCCACCTTCTCGAGCAGGGGCAAAAGGTCCTTCAGCGACGAGATCTTCTTCTCGTGGATGAGGATGGAGACGTTCTCCAAAACGGACGTCATGTTCTCAGCGTCCGTCACGAAGTACGGGGAGAGATAGCCCTTGTCAAACTGCATGCCTTCGACGACCTCGAGCGTGGTTTCGATCGACTTGGCCTCTTCCACCGTGATGGTGCCATCCTTGCCGACCTTTTCCATCGCATCGCCGATGATCTCGCCAATCGTCTCATCGCCGTTGGCGGAAATACTCGCGACCTGCTTGATCTCGCTCTTCTCCTTGACCTTCTTGCTCTGGCCTTCAAGGTTCTCGACCACTTTCTCGACGGCCTTGTCGATGCCGCGCTTGATCGCGATGGCATTGGCGCCGGAGGTGACGCTCTTCAGGCCTTCGCGGAAGATCGCCTCGGCGAGGACAGTCGCCGTGGTGGTGCCGTCACCCGCGTCGTCGCTGGTCTTGCTTGCAACTTCGCGGACGAGCTGGGCGCCCATGTTTTCGAGCGGGTCTTCGAGCTCGATTTCCTTGGCCACCGTCACACCGTCCTTGGTGATGGTTGGAGAGCCGAATTTCTTGTCAATGACCACGTTGCGCCCCTTGGGACCGAGTGTCGCTGCGACCGCGCGGGTCAATTGCTGAACGCCGCGCAGCAGTTTCTGCCGTGCTTCAGCTTCAAATATCAACTGTTTTGCTGCCATAATGCTTCCATGCTCCTTTCGTAAAACTGAACTTAATTGTTCAATACGCCGAGGATGTCCTCCTCGCGAAGGATGACGTGCTCCTCGCCGTCAAATTTGATTTCGGTGCCGCCGTACTTCGCAAAAACAACGCGGTCGCCGATCCTCACTTCAAAGGCGACTTTCTTGCCGTTGTCGTCCGTCTTGCCGGTTCCGAGGGCAACGATCTTGCCTTCCTGCGGTTTTTCCTTCGCAGTATCGGGAATGATGATACCGCCCTTCTTAACTTCGCCTTCCTTGCTGGGCAATACCAGCACGCGATCGCCGATGGGTTTGAACTTCGATGCCATACTTTCTCTTTTCCCTTTCTAGTTGTTTATCATTTTAAAAAGCCGATCGCCAACCGCGGCGATCTCAGCCTTAAATCTGGTTACTTCTTCTGGTCGTCGACGACTTCGAAGTCCGCGTCCACGACCTTTTCCGATTTATCCGCCGAGGCGGGCTTGCCCTGCTCCGCGCCCGCGGAGGGGTTCGGTCCTGCTTCCTGGCCGTCCGGCTGGCTCCCGGCCTGCTGTCCGGCGGTGGCCCGGACGTTTTCATACAGTTTCGTCGACAGCCGCTGGAGCTTCTGCGAAAGCGATTCCTGCGCCTTGCGGATCGTGTCAGTGTCGTCACCCTTGAGGGCCTCCTTCACATTCGCGATCTCCTTCTCGACTTCAGCCTTGAGTTCAGGGGCGACCTTGTCGCCGTTTTCTCGCAGGAGCTTCTCGGCCTGGTAGGCCAGGTTGTCGGCCTGATTGCGCGCCTCGGCCTTCTCGCGGGCCTTGCGGTCCTCTTCGGCGTGCGCCTCCGCATCCTTGGCCATCTTTTCGACCTCGTCCTTGGAAAGACCGCTGGAAGCGGTGATGGTGATTTTCTGCTCCTTCTGCGTGGCGAGATCCTTGGCCGTGACATTCAAAATGCCGTTGGCGTCGATGTCGAAAGTAACCTCGATCTGTGGCACACCGCGTGGGGCCGGCGGGATGCCGTCCAGCCGGAAAATGCCGATCGTCTTGTTGTCGCGAGCCATCGGGCGTTCACCCTGCAAAACCTTCACGTCCACCGCTGTCTGACTGTCAGAGTAGGTGCTGAAGATTTCCTGTTTCTTGGTGGGAATCGTCGTGTTGCGTGGAATCATCGGTGTCGCGACACCGCCGGCCGTTTCGATGCCGAGCGTCAGGGGGGTCACATCAAGCAGGAGCACGTCGGTCACCTCGCCCTTAAGCACGCCACCCTGGATGCCCGCGCCGACCGCCACCACCTCGTCGGGGTTGACGCCCTTGTGGGGCTCCTTGCCAATCAGCCCCTTGGCGATTTCGATAATCTTCGGCATGCGGGTCATGCCGCCGACCAGCACCAACTCGTCGATCTCCTTTTCGCTCAGCTTGGCATCCGCCAGGCACGCCTTGACCGGCGAAATCGTCCGCTCGCTCAGCCTGTCGGTCAGCTGTTCGAGCTTGGCGCGTGTGAGAGTCGCTTGCAGGTGCTTCGGTCCTGAGGCATCGGCGGTGATGAAGGGCAGGTTGAGGTCGTAGGATTGGGCGCTGGAGAGGGCGATTTTCGCCTTTTCGGCCTCTTCCTTCAGGCGCTGCATCGCATCAGGCTGCCTGGAAAGGTCGACACCCTTGTCCTTGCGGAACTCGTCAACCAGCCAATCGATGACCGCGCGGTCCCAGTCGTCGCCGCCCAGGTGCGTGTCGCCGTTGGTGGCTTTCACTTCGAACACACCATCACCAATTTCCAAAACCGAAATATCGAACGTGCCGCCCCCCAGGTCGTACACGGCAATCTTCTCATCCTTTTTCTTGTCGAGGCCGTAGGCGAGCGATGCGGCTGTCGGCTCGTTGATGATCCGAAGCACTTCGAGGCCTGCGATCTTGCCGGCATCCTTGGTGGCCTGGCGCTGGCTGTCATTGAAGTAGGCGGGGACGGTGATGATGGCCTGGATGATTTTTTCACCGAGCTTGGCTTCCGCGTCAGCCTTGAGCTTGGCGAGGATCATCGCGGAAATCTCAGGCGGAGAGAACGTCTTCTTTTCGCCGTTGATCGTCACCTCGATGTGCGCGTCGCCATTCGGGGCCTTGATCACCTTGTAGGGGAGACGCTTCATCTCGTCCTGAATCTCATCGAACTTGCGTCCCATGAGACGCTTGATGGAATAAACGGTGTTTTCCGGGTTGGTGATGGCCTGGTTCTTGGCAAGCTTGCCGACCAGCCGTTCCCCGGTTTTCGTAAAAGCGACAACCGACGGGGTGGTCCTGGCGCCTTCCAGATTTTCCAGCACGACCGGCTCGCCGCCTTCCATAATCGCCATGCAGGAGTTGGTCGTCCCCAAATCGATGCCTAAAACTTTGCCCATGTGGTGTGTTCCTTTCTGTGTCACCGCAACTCATGCGCGGCGAACGAAAAATCCTCGTCTTCTTATGGAGCAAAGGGTGTGCCAACTCTTGAAAACATGCGATTTGCCCGTAAAATCACGGCTTTTCCAACTTCCACCGCCCTTGCTATGGGCATCCAATGCGACAAACCGTCACGCTTGTGACATGAAGCGGGGCGAACGGTGTGACAAGCTGGGGTCAATGACCCGCGATGCGTGGGACGGCCATCTGATAGTTGATGGCAAGGGTCGAACCATCGCCTTCGGTCGCATAGGCATAAGCGCCACTGCGATCGTAGGCGTAAACCGGGACGTATTCATCGGCGCTATAGTCTGAAGCTTCAGAAATTGATCCGCTGATCGTAGGATCCAGCAAGTAAGTTCGCCCGCAGAAGGTCAGGTAAAGCCAGGCGTGAAATTCGCCGGCCTGAGTATCCTTTCTGCCAATGACAAGTTGAATATGGCGGGCGCCGGCGGCTGAGAGTTTTGAATAGAGCCAGAGAGCCTTGTCCTTGCAATCGCCATAGCCGCTTACCTCCACTTCCTCAGGCGAGCGGAACCGGTAGGGTTCGACATGGTTGTACGGGATATCGTTGGCCTTCTCTGTCCACTCACGGACCAGATCCAGGGTCAAAGGCCCAGCTCCGGAAGCCTGGGACGCCACGCTGCGAAAAGAATCCAAATATAAATCATACGAAGTATGGGAAACCTCTTGCCGGCTGAAAAACTGTGCCAGGGCCGGGGTTGAGAACAGCAGAAGAAACATCGTCCACCCGATCGCCCGCCTTGTAATGCTCCCCCCCATTTTGAAATCTACCGTCATTCCAAGACTTAGTAAATACCATAATTATTATAATTTTCATATTAATGTCAAAATACTTATCCATCGATTCGCCTCGTGATGAATAGTGGCTTTCAAGGGAACTAAGCCTTGGCTGCAGAAGCAGAGAAGGAGCCAAGAAGCAGATCCGAGAGCCGGAGGACCTGGTCGACCTTGAGCGGCTTGCGCAGCACGGTCACCGGACCCAGGGTCAGGATCTTGTCGAAGATTTGGGCATCGGCCAGACCCGTGATAATGATGACATGAAGGGCAGGCTGGATTTCGACGACCTTTTCGTAAACCTTGTCGCCGTCGATATCCGGCAGTTTGATGTCCAGGAACATCAGGTCGTAAGTTTTTTCCTTGAGGCGTTCGAGAGCTTCCTTGCCGGTTTTCGCTGTATCCGCGTGATAATGGTGCCGGCCCAGGATGTCCTTCATCAACTCCTGGACCATATCCTCATCGTCGACGACGAGGATTTTTGCCTTGTCGGATTCCACCGCCGGCTTGGAAAGGTTGAGCACATCCCTGTCGATTAATTCCTTGCGAACGCGCCAACGCCCGCCGATCTGCACAGCCGGCAGCTGGCCGCGCTGAACCAGGTAATAGACGGTCGGCACCGGTATTCTTAGATACGCCGCCGTCTCCTTGACAGTCATGAGTTCAGGGCCGTTCATTCGTAACTCGGGATTCGTATTTCGGGACGAATTCGAAATGAGATCAGGGCGTTGCCGGATTCGGCGCGGGCGGTTCCACGACGGGCCTGTCATCGTTCAGCTGCTCAGCGAGCGGCAGTCCGGTTGTGCCACCATCTGGCGCCCCAACGCCTCCCGCTCCTCCCGCTCCAGCGATGATCGGCAGCGCCCTCGGCATCAAGACAAATTCGCCCAAGGGGTAGTTTCCCTGAATCTTGATGCCATTGAACATGAGCGGTTCGCCCAATCCGGGTGTCGGATTCTGATAGCGGAACACCATGTAGTGGGCCGCCTGAAGATCACCCGAAACGGCTGGAAAATTATTGTCCGCGGTATCCACGCTGCCGAAGGGCGTCTGCGCGGCCAGCCAGTCGCTCGTAATGCCGGTGCCGCCATTGGCGGCGGCCGCGGTGTTCAGGGCAAACCGGAACAAGGGAACGTCCGTCAGGCGCTCGATCCAGGCCAGCTGGGCTATCTTGGGTTTTTGAAGCGGCAGGTGCTGCAGGGCGTAGACCAGGAGTTTGCCCGGACGCGTGCTGTGCATTATGTCAAGGTGGTTGAGCGTCCTTTCCGATCCAAAATCCAGAAGAACGAGCGTTTCCTTCTCGGAAGGATCGGGCTTCCAAGTTGTCTCCGGATCGTCATCAAGCATATAGGAAATTTTCTGCTCATCGGGGCCCGCGCCCAGGTGCCGGACACTGGCGCCCGCATCGAGTGATGCCAAATCGGGTTGGAGCATTTCCGGCGGAAAGTTACCCACGTTGCTCGAGAGCACAAACTCCTCGCGGGCTTTGCGCTCCTTCTCGGGCACCTGCTTCAGAACGTAATCCCGAAGATCCTCCTGGCCGAAGACGCAAAACTCGTAGATATGGAGGGGCTCGTCTTTGGGCGCTTTCGTTGTGTCGAGCACCAGGTGGATGAATCGGATCGGCTCGTTGCCAAGCTTGAATTTGGTGAAGGGCGCCTGGGTTTCCGCGTTGCCAACTTCCCGCCATGCCTTGCCCTCGTCCTGCGACAGATCGGCGCCGGCCACGCGGACCGACATCGGACAGCCCGGAACGTCGGTTATGAACGTCAGACGGTCGACGACCACCACCCGCTGAAGATCAACAACGATTTCATACTTCCGCGGCGCGGAAAAAACCGTGGGGGTTGCGAAGTTTTGATCCATCATTTTACTCAGCTCAATCCGTTTCATCGGCTCGATACCCGGGCGGGGAAGCTCCCGCACCGTAACGAACCACATCAGCTTCGCGTGGTTGACGGGCAGGTCGACGTGGACAAGATCAGGTGCCAGCTCCAGCCGAATCGGGCCCCTGGCCCGGGAAGCATTGACAGGCATGGGCCAATCGCTCTGTGCGTGAACGAAGGTCCAGCACCCCAGAACGAAAACCGTCATGGGAAGCCACTTCATATTCTTATGAAAATTATAACACCTATGACTTGTATACGCAATCATTACTCCAAAATAGGCTTAGTTCCCTGAAGGCGATGTCAGGGACGAGGAAGGGTCGAGGAAAAATAGTCCTTCCAACACCCAACCGCCTCACTCAGACGTCCCTGTTCCTCCAGGCCGATGGCCCGGAAACGAGTGGCATCATGGTAGGCGGGCCACCGGGGAATCATCCTGGCCCAAAGCTGGTCCGCCTCGGCCCAGCGGCCCGCTTTCATGAGTTTCCACCCGAACGACGCTTGCACGTCGAGGTCGTCGGGCTCGGCCTCGCTTTTGCGTCGAAGCGTTTCCAGATTGAGCTCGGCGAGCCGCGGGATCTTGCCGCCTTCCGGCAGGGCGGATGTTATCGCGTGGTAAAGTTCGAGCGCTTCCTTCCACCGCTTCTTCTGGCGGTAGATCTCGGCCTGATAGAATTTCATCCGGACGGTCTTGTGCGGGGTCTGGCTGAGCAGCTTCTGCGCCGACTGGACGCGTTCCAGCTTGAGAAGAAGAGAAACCAGCTTCTCCCGGCTGTCCGTGTCGGAGGGCGGGGCCGCAAGGATCGCCTCGACGATTTCTCCCAGCTTTTCGTGCATCCTCCAGCTGTACATCGTGTCGGCCAGGATCATGAGCCGGCCGGTGTCGCCGTCGGCAAGCACGCTTGCAAACTCGACCTGCCCGGGAATGTTGTCGGTGCGTTGGAGAAAGATGACGAATGCCCGATCGTGTTCCGGCTCGTATTCCAACGATCGCTTCCAGAAATCAACGGCAATCTCGGGGCGCCTCGGCCAGAAAAAAAGGCCCGCTTTACGCGCGGTCTCCGACTTTGCCGGCGACCAGTAGATGGCCTTTTCGAACGCCGCTCTCGCATCCTCCATTCCGCGGAAAAGGGGGGCGCGCGACCATCCATCTAAGTAATATAACTTCCAGTCGACGGGGTTGATCTCCTGGCTGCCAGCCGCCAGGCGGTGCGCCGGGAGGTATTCCAGCTGACTGAGGAGCTTCCTGATCTGTGGGTAGCGATACCTCGGCTCGACCGGCCAGAAGAGGCTGGCGTTTGCAAAGTCTCCCTTCTCCGCCTGCCGTTCCGCCTTGAACGCGAGCACCGCCAGGCAAATCAGCGCGGAACCACCCAGGACGGTGACAAGTCGGGACAGCCGGCCACCGACGGTCCCCGCAGCCTCGATCGGATGACGCATCAAGTTGCCCCAGACCAGGCCCAGGATGGCGGCCGCGAGAAACGTGTTGGCGGGAATATGAAGGGGAAAGTCGACGAATGAATGGATCAGCAGGGCGCCCAGTGCGGCGAGCCCGCCTGCTTGCCATTCGATGTCCTTCCACTTGTGCATCACCGCCAACTTCCGGCCGATGCGGAAAAGGACCAGCAGAATGAGCAATATACCGATCCAGCCGGTTTCGTCCCACCATTCCAGATACTCATTTTCCGGATGGGTGTAGAGCTCGGCCTGGTACGGCGGCTGGTAGCGCGGGAATACCCAGGGGTAATTGCCCAGCCCCACCCCGGTCCAGGGATGGTCCGCACCCATCTTCACCGACTGGGTCCAGGTGGCTGCTCGGCCGGCCGCGGCGCGCATGAGCCCGGTATCGATTCTCTTGATCAGCGTTTGCGCATAAATCACGGTGAGGGCCGACACGAGAAAAACGCCGATGAAAACACCGACACTCCGGTCGCCCTTCTCGTCCATCCGCCAGAGAAACAGCCCAAACAAAAGCAGGCCGGCGACCCAGGAAAGACATGCACCGCGCGAGGCTGAGGCCATCATCCAACCGACGGCGGAGAGGACAATTCCGACGGCAATCCAGGTCAAATAGCTCCGATGAATGGTCCCGCGCAATGGCCACCAGCGCTGGAACAGAAAGCCGATCCCCACGAGACTGCAGATCATCAGGTAATCGGCGAAAATATTGCGGCCGGTGAATGGACCCATGAACCCCGTCGTTGCGATCTTGCGCGTGTAGATGTGGCCGGGAGTGAATTGATTCAGCCATGCGACGATGATCACGCCGGCGCCGGAAAGGAGGATCACCCAGATCAGCCGCCGCCGGCCGTCATGATGCCGGCACCAGTGGGCAAAGAGCGCGCACGCGATGAGGTTGGACGCCAGCGTCAGGAACGCTTCCAGGGTCTTGCCCGGCATGTAAGCCAGCGTCGCCAATGGTCGACCCGCCAGCACGGTGTGGGCCTGCCCGGCGATCCGCGCGGGCACGAGCGCCTCGACCCAGCCCGCGGGCAGTGGCACGATGGCAAACAAGGTCCAGAGCAGAAAGAGTCCCGCGATCCAGGCGATCCCCCGGAATGTCCTGAACCAGTTCGGGTCGAGCCATGCCATCATGACAAGGCTCACGCCGATCATGAGCCATCCGATGGCGCGGGCCCAAAGATCGACGCCGCCAAAGCAGAGCGGGCAGGCGATAAGCCACGCGAAGGCGGGGACCTGGGGATAATCGCGCATGCCCCAGGGCACAGGCAGGCTGGGCATTCTCTGTCCGGTTGTGATGGAATGGTGGCTCAAATGGATGGGTTCACCACCCTATATAGGGTGGTTCATGTGAATTTTCGATGGCAAATCCGGAAGCCTTCCTCGATGGCCTCGCCCATGACATCGGCCAAGCGGTCGAAATGGTCGAGCCAATCCTCCTCGACGTAGCCACAAATCCGGATTTCGCCGACAACCTCGCGGCCGAGCCGGAGCAGTCGGACGTGCTCCAGCCATTCCGCACTTTCGATGTTCCATGGCCGCACATGGGATGGTTTCCACTCCGAATGTTCGATGCCTGGCACACGGGTCACCATCTTGAAGGAGTGAAACCCGAGCTTTTCCAGTTTCTCGGAAGCCAGCCTGAAAAAATCGCTCCAGTCCTTGCTATTCTCAGCCTCGAGCACCAGCATCTTGCCGTGAAGCAGCGCCAGTTGAATGGAGCGGCGTTTCTCCATGCTCCCGGCCAGTTGCAATCCCAGCTTGTCCCAGCCTTTTACGTAACCGAGGGCGCGAACGGAGAGAAGCGCGACCGTGAAGAGCACGCCCAGGAGCAAAGCCCACCACCGGGAGCCAACGACGAAAAAAACGGTGGCGACCAGGCAAAGCAGGGCACAGATCATATAGAGCAGGACGACGGCGCGGCGTTGTGAAAAACCCATGTCGAGAAGCCGGTGATGGATGTGCTGCCGATCGCCGCGGAAGATCGGCAGGCCCAGAATCCCCCGGCGCAGGATCGCCAGGGCCGTATCAAGGACCGGCAGGCCCAGGGCGAAGAACGGCATCACCATGGCCGCGACCACCTCCCCCTTGCTCGAATTGACCAGTGCCATGCTCGCGATCAAACTGCCGAGAAAATAAGAGCCACCGTCGCCGAGGAAGATTTTTGCCGGCGGAAAATTGAAGAACAGAAATCCCGCCAGCACGCCGGCCACGCCCACCGGCAGGCAGAGCAGCGGCATGGATCCTCTCATGGCCGCCAGCGCCGCCATCACCACCATCAGAAAGAGGCTGACGCCCGCCGCCAGGCCGTCCAGGCCATCGATCAGGTTAATCAGGTTCGTAATCGCCACCACCCAGAGGACGGTCAGCGGCAGTCCCCAAAGGCCGATGTGATAGAAGGTCTCGTTGAGCGGGTTGGTGATGTTTTCGATCCTCAAGCCAATCCAGTAAGCCAGACAGGCAACCAGGATTTGTCCAACCAGCTTCCTCTTGGCTCCGAGCGGGCGAAAATCGTCCCACAACCCGAGGGCAAACATCGGTGTCACCACCATGAAAATCTGCTCCCACCCGTCAAGCATCCGGATCTGGCGCGGGAAGAACACCCAAATCAGCGAAAAAATCAGAAAAAAGCCGCCATAGATGGCCAGGCCGCCGATCCTTGGAATGGGCTCGGTGTGGATCTTGCGCAATTCGCTGGGCAGGTCCAGAACCACGCTCGCATGGGCCCAGCGCAGAAGAAACGGGATGGCGAGCATCACGACGAGGGCGCCCAGCAAAAATGCCATCGCTGGGAAAGTCAGATCGGGAATGTTCATCTTCTGAGCCTTACTCTATCGGGATTTGATCCACGTTCCAAGCCCCTTTGATGAGCGAGGCGAGGCGGCAAAGGCCGGCCCTTCGAGAGAAGACGCCGCGCGCAAGTTGGCGCGCGTTTTTTCCCATTTGCGCGCTGGTGGAAGGCTCGCGCCGGAGAAGCTCCCAGGCCGCGGCCAGACCCGGGGCGTCGCCGGGATCAACTCGCACGCCGAACTGGTATTTGCCGAGAAGGGACGCGACCTCGTTGAACGCACTGCCGACAAAGGTGAGCGGGCGGGCGCTCTCCAGAATACCGTAAAGCTTGCTCGGGACCACGAGCCCATCGGCCTCCGGCCGCTGGCTGACCAGATGCACATCCGCGGATGCCAGAAAACCGGCCAGCCCCTCCCTGGGCTGGTGGCCCATCCGGTCGATCCTCAACTCCGGGTGGCGGCGCGCGAACACCTCCACCTCGGCCCGCCGATAACCTTCCCCCGCAATCACCAGCCGGGCGCCGGAATTCCTGGCTGAGAAAATCCGGAACCCTTCGAGGAACGTCGCAAGGTCGTGCGCCCGCCCCAGGTTGCCGGAATAAAGAAGAACGAAATCCCGGCCCCAACCGAGGCGCTTGCGCTCCAACTCCCGGTCGATCTCATGGGCCGCCTCGGACAGCGGCCAGTGATGGACCACCTCCGTCTTGCAGGTCACGGGATAAAAGTCCGATAACTTCTGTTTCATGTCTTCGCCCAGAACTACGACTGTGTCCGCCGCCGCATAAACGTCGGCCATCACGGATTGGAAAAAAAGATTCAACGGTTTCCAGCGGAGCACTCCGAGCCTTTCGGCAATCTCCGGGTAGATGTCCTGCACCCAGAATAAAAATCGGCCGTGGCCCCAACGTTTCGCCGCAACACCCAGAAAGCCGAGCATCGGAGGCGTTGAAAGCGTCACGATCGTGTCGGCGGGGGGAAGAGCCGCGAGCCTGCGGACCGCGCCGCCGAGAAAAGTCAGATAACCGGCCAACCGGCCTGGCATGCCATCGGACCGGGCATGGGAGCTCCCAACGCGGTGAATCGTCACGCCGGGCAGGCCATCCCCGGCACCCGGGTGGTAACTCGCCCGGCCGCAGATCACTTCCACGCAGTGTCCGCGGTCCCGCAGGTCAACTGCAACGTCGGTCAGAAACTGCGAGGTCGCGGCTTCGTCGGGGTAAAAGAACTGGTTGATCAAGACAATTCTCATTTATCATTTAGCATTTAACATTTTCCCTTCTGCTCGCGTTTCTGCCGCGCTATCTCCGACTGGTAACGCGCCTTTTCAAGACATAACTCCCAACCTCTCGATCCCTCAAGAAACCCCATACGATACAAGTATAAATACATCCAAAATAAAAATCCGCGAGCAGGCATGAGCCGCATCAGCTTCTTCGCCTCCATTCGGCACTCGATGGGGTTGCCTGAAAACCATTTTTTAAAGTCCAACCGCGTTTGGATTTCGAGTTCGAATTTCGCTTCCTGCGCGGCATATTTTTTCTGCCGACGGCGGAAGGCTTCGAGGCCCTTGAGGTTTTCGTCGATCAGGTCATGATCCAGCAACTCGACCACGCCGTCCACCTCCTGGCGATCGGAGTGGCCTTCATTGAAGTAACGGACCTTCCCGACTCGCACGAGGCGGATCAGCCAAGCGGGATACTGGCTTGAGCGCGGCAGCCATTTGCCACGCCAGTGGAAACGGCGGCGAACCCGGAAGGCGGATGTTCCAGGGGCGGCAGCCGCTGTCTTTTGAAGCATCTCCTGCCAAAGCTCCGGAGGGACGATCTCGTCGGCGTCGAGAACAAGCGCCCAGTCGTTGCTGAGCCGGACATTTTCCAGGCTCCAGGTGATCTGGGCGCCGAACTGGCTGAATTCGTGCTGGATGAACCGGGCTCCGGCGCGCTCCGCAATCTCCCGCGTGCGGTCTGTGCTGAAAGAATCCACGACAACCACGTCGTCGCTCCGTGAAACTGAATCGAGGCACCTCTGAAGGTGAATCTCTTCATCCTTGGTGTAGATCAAAACCGACAGGTTCATGCTTGGAGAATGTTCCGATACCAGTCGGACATTTTTTGGGATACGGCCGGCAGGGAGCACTCGGTCTCAATCCATGCTTTCGCCTCCCGGCCTTTGGCCCGCAGCTCTTCGGGGGCCAGACTGAGAGCCTCTCGGAGAGTCCCGGCGAGCGATTCGACGCTCATCGGCACCCACCATCCCCATCGCCGCTCCTCCAGAATCTTCCAGGGCGTCTCGCGCGTCGTCAGCACCGGGCAGCCCAGGGCCAGCGCCTCGGCGATGCTGTTGCCGAAGTTCTCCTGGTAGCTTGGCTGAACGAAAAGCTCCGCTGCCCGGTACGCCTCATCACGTTCGGCGTCGAACAGCGGGCCGAGCCACGAGACGCGTTGATTGAGATTGAGCCTCGTGATGGAAACCTGCATGGCCTTGACGTGGGCAGGTCGTCCCGGTCCAACGAGCACCAGGTGCCACGCCGGGAAACCGTCCGTCACCCGCCGCCAAGCCTCAAGCAGCTCGGCCACGCCCTTCTTCGGATGAATCCGCGAGAGATAGAGAAGAATCCTTTTATTTCTTAACTCCGGAAAGCGCTCCAAAAACGGCGGCCCCGGTCCATGCACTTGCGGCAGTGGATTGGGAATGTTGGCGATCCGTGCGGAGGGAAATTCCCTTTGCAGCGACTCCATCTCCAGGTCAGACGTGACGTGAATGCCGCGGGCGCCGCGCATATGCCGGTCGAGGAAAACAAGACGGTAGAGTTTTTTGACAAACTCATTCTGCTTCAGCGACCACGGCTGAAACATCCCCCGCGGCGAAATCACATACGGAATTTTCCTGCGCAGGCAGATCGACGCGCTGACGAGCGAGATGTAGTTGAAAACGGAATGGATGTGGACCAGTTCAAACTGTTTCGCGTGCCGCAGAAGCTCCGCGGTGAATTCGACCGAAAACTCCTTCACTGGCCGGCGCCATCCGCCAAAAAACACCACGCCGGGAAACTGCTTCTGGCATTGATCAATGTGTTTGATGGAAGTGTCAACGTCGGTGGTCCAGAGCGATACATCCGCGAGCTGCTGCTGTTGAAGGCCGTTGACAAGCCGCCAAACCGATTCGGACGGACCGCCATGCTCGGGGGACAGCGTGGGGATGATATGCAACACTTTCATTCTGAAATCATGCACTTCTTTCTGCTCCAACTTTTCATTCGGCGACGTTATTCCGTTTTCCCCAGTAGAGATAGACGATCACGGCCCAAAGCCTTGACCATGGGAGTGACGCTTCGCGGTAAAATTGGGTCGTCCACGATTTTAAAACGCTGGTCCGCAGCCCCAACTGTTCGTGGAGCCCTTCGTCAAACAGGACGGACTCGGCCAGCGGCCTGAGCGGACCCCGAAGCCAGCGGTCAAAGGGCAGCACGAAGCCTCTTTTTTCGCGGCGAAGGAAATCTTGTCCGAGCGTCTTGAGTCGCTCCTCCATCAGGACCGATTTTGCAAACGGCCCGCCGAAACGGATCGACGGCGGCATCGACCGGACCATACGGACAAAATCAGCGTCGAGATAAGGCACCCGGATTTCCAAAGAATGCGCCATGCCCATCACATCCGCGTCGCGCAACAAAATATCCGGAAGATAGTACTCGAACTCCAGACAGGTGACACCGTCGAGCCCGCCGGGGAGCGCTTCCAACGCCTCCATCCGGGGCGGGTGATCTCGAATAACCGGTCCGGAGGGTCTGGAGAAAAGATTTTCGATCTCCCCCGGGGGCCAGACTTCCCGAAGGGCGTGGTAAATCCGGACCGGGTGCACATCCGGCATTTGCAGGAGATGCTTCAGCCGCGAGTTCCTGGCGAAGGGATCTGCCGACGCGGGTACCATGGCCGCCAGCAGCCGTCGAAGCGGCATCGGGAGTCGGACCAGTTGGCAGAGAAAAGGCAGCATTCTGAGCCGCTCGTAGCCCCCAAACAGCTCGTCGCTTCCCAGGCCTGACAAGGCCACCTTGCCGCCGGCGCGATGCACCGCGCCAGCCACCACGAAAGTGTTCAGGCCGTCGATCGTCGGCTGGTCCATGGCGTTAAGACCCGCTTCGATTTGGTGAAGCACGTCGCCGGGCGACAGCCGGATTTCGGCGTGCGGCAGACCCCATCGCCTGGCCACCCGCCGCGCGCAGGCCGATTCGTCCCACGGTTTTTCCTCGCCGACGAACGTCACGGAGTAGCATTCGGGCTTCTGTCCGAGATCCTCGGCAAGAACGACCGCCAGCATCGAGGAGTCAAGCCCCCCCGACAGGAAGAGTCCCACCGGCACATCGGCGACCATGTGCCGTTCGACGGCTGCGGCGAACGAATTCTGCAGCCTCATCTGGTACCGGCCCGCAGGAAGGGTTTCTTGCGGATGGCATCGCCACGGAAGACCCTCCATGGACCGGCTCGAAACCTTGCCGTCGATCGAGAGGCTCCGGACCTCGCCTGGACAAAGGCTCCCAATTCCCTGCAGGATCGTCGTCTCCGCGTGCGGCGATCCAAAGTTGAAATACTCGTATTTGGCTGCCGGATGAACGCGGTTGCGCCCCTCGCGCACGGCGGCGATCGCGCGGACCTCGGAAGCGATGATCCAGGACCCTGCGTTTTCATGAAAATAAAGCGGCTTGATGCCGAACGGATCCCGCGCGCACCAAAGCTTCTGCTCCCGGGCATCCCAGAGGACAAAGGCGAACATCCCCCGGAAGTGACGGATGGCCTCCTTCTTCCAGATCCGGAAAGCCGCCAGAAGCACCTCCGTGTCGCTCTTTGAATGGAGCCGGACACCCTTCGTCTTCAAGTTTTCAGCGAGCTCGCGGAAATTGTAGAGCTCACCATTGAAAACAACGACGTTCCGGGTGACCGGATCGGTCATCGGCTGGCGGCCGGCCTCGGAAAGGTCGAGGATGGAAAGCCGGCTATGGCCGAGCCAGAGTACGCGGCCGTTGGGAAGTTCGATTTCGTGCTCGCCCACGCCGTCCGGACCCCGGTGCCGGAGGCAATCGATCATCCGCTTCCGCCGCGCATAGACTGGATCATCCCTTAATCCGAAAAAAACAGCGATGCCGCACATTCCCTAATTTCTCATTTCTAATTTCTCATTTCTAATCGGAGAGAGTGGGCGGCGGACGCGGACGTTGATGCCGTTGTACCCAAGCGTCAACTTTACAAGCTCGAGTCCGGCTTCCCGGCTCCACGCCTCGAAATCGGAGAGTTTTTTCGGCTGGTCGTATTTTGGGCTGAGCATGTCGATGACGCTGAGGGTTTTGATTTCCTTGATCTCCGGCACGGACAGCCGCATCTCGGGCTCGAAGTTGAGGCGGCCGATCGGAATGATCCGCATCAACGAGGCCCCAATCCCCGGGATTCGAGCGAGCAAGCTTTTCAGGTCGTAGGCAACCGAGACGACCGCGCTCCAAAACGTCAGAAGCATCGACGGCTTCCACCACTTGAAAAAGGGCCTCAGCCAGTATTTCAAATTGAACGCATGTTTGAGCGGCTGGTTCAGGTAGCAGTCCGCGGCCAGCTCGCCGCCGGGTTTGAGAAAGGGAATAAGGCTCAAGTACGCCTTTTTCACATCGGCCGTGTGTTGAAGCACACCGAGGCAGAAAATCTTGTCGAACATTCCGTGCGGCAGGGGAATCGCATTGATATCCGCCTGGAAGAGATGGTGTCTGCGTTTTACATCGGGCTTCTCCACGTTGTCGAAGCAGGCGTCGACGGCGCGGCTCAAATCAAAGGAGTACAATTCCGCGCCCGTCTCAAGCGCGACACAGGTAAAGCGCCCGGCGCCGCATCCGGCTTCGAGGATCGTTTGTCCGCTCAAATCCGACGGCCAGTCCGTGGTCGCGAAAAATCGTTCGTGGTTGTAGGGCATTTGCGCCGGGTCGGTTTGAACGCGCGCGAAGGCGTTCCATTGGAAGCCGAACGAGGCGGCGTAGTTGTCGTAGGGAACGAAGCGAGGGATCGAGTCGACGATGGCATGCTGCGTTCCGCATTTCTGGCAGCGAAGACTCCCTTCTTTGACCTCTTCGCCGGCCGCATCATCCGCCTGCAAAAGAAGCGGCCCGCGACATGCGGGACAACGGAAAACGTTTGCATCGCTCTTTTTCATTATGTTGCCGAGCGGGCCCGGTCGAAACGGCGGCAGAAACAGCTCCATGCGAGCAGGCGCCACGCCTCCCGGAAATTCCGGAAAATATCCATCGTCTTCCAGCGGCTCGTGCTCCGGCGAAGCGGCCCTGGCACGAGGGACCCGAATAATTCCACGGCGCGCGAATCAATATTTTCGCGAAGGCCCGCATAGCCGGACATTCCCCACAGCCAGCGGAGATTGTAGGTGAACCCCGCCTTCGGCCTCTCCAGAAACCGTGCCGGCCAGTCTTTGAGCTGGTCCTTGAGCAGGGCCTTGCTGACACCGTCGTGGGTGAGCATCTCGAAGGGAAGACTGCGCGCGTAAGACACCACATCCCAGTCGAGAAGCGGGCACCGCAGCTCCACGCCCTGTTCGGCTGTGGCGCGATCAGCCTTTGCAAACATGTGGCCGACCAGTGTGTTGGTCACCGTTTCCCGGGCCCAGGCACTCATCCAAGCCGGCAGATTCGGCCCGCAGGGAACGCAGCTGGCGGGGTCCACCCGGGGCCCTCCGCGGCCCGTCCAGTCGGCCGCACGGCCATAGCCGAGAAAAAACTCATCCCCGCCCTCCCCGGAAAGCAGGATCCGGCTGTAGTTCGCCGCGGCGCTCGTGAGACGTTCGAGCAAAAAATAAGAAGGCATTCCAAGCGGCTCGTCCTGCAGGTCGAGCGCATGGAGGATGGAATCGGCGAGCGTTCCGAAATGAGGCTTGAGGATTTCAAGGGGCGTCCCAATCCGTCGGGCTGCGTGCCGCGCGAATCGCTCGTCGTGCGTAAAGGGGATCAGCGAACCGAGCGTCAACGATTGGACCGGCGGCAGGGACGGATCCCTTGCGCACAGGTCGCGCGCGATCGATGTCACCAGCGTTGAGTCCACACCCCCGGAGAGCAGGGCTACGGGGGTGGGATTATCCACGAGGCGCCGCTCCACCGCCGCACGGACCAGCGACCCAACATTTTCCACCACACCATTCAGGGATTCGCCGTTATAAAGTCGGGCCGGTTTCGGCTCGCAGCGGGCCTCGCGCACGAGACTTCCTGACCAATCGAGCTCCAGCGCCTGGCCAGGCGCGACCGGCAACGCTCCCGAGAGCGCTGAGCAGCCAGGGTGAATAAAAGTATGTTTCCAAAAATAGGGTGCCTGGGACACGTCGGGTTCGACACCGGGGCCTTGAACGGCCGCCAGCGGCAGCAGCGATGAACCAAAAAAGACGCTGTCGCCCCACCGGGCGATGAAAAGGGGCTTTTTGCCGACAGCATCGCGCACCAAAAAGATTTTTTTGGACCGTTGATCCACGATGACAAATGCGTACATCCCCTTCAAAAGATTCAGGCCTTCAGCACCCCGCGTCACGTAGGCTGCCAGGACCACCTCGGTGTCCGAATCGGTCTCAAACGGATAGTCCCCAAAAAGGCCGCGCAGCTCCCGGTGGTTATAGATCTCGCCCGCCAGGCCGACGGTCACGCCGGCATCCGCCTTCGTGAGCGGCTGGTGTGCGCGCGGGTCCCGGTCAACGATTGCCAGCCGGCAAAAGAGGATGCTGACCCTGTCGTCGGAGCTCGTCCAGACACGCTGGGAGTCCGGGCCGCGACGCGAGATCCACGGCAGTCCCCGCCGCAAGTCGCCGGACGGCGCGCTCATTTTTGAAATTCTACCGATGAAGCCGCACATAATGGCGTGAAGCGTTGTTCATGCTAAAAGAGCCAAGGCGTTTTGAAGACGCTCGGCAAAATGCCTATGCAGGAAGCGTTCCGAAACGCGCTGGCGGGCCCGCTCTCCCATCGTCCTGAGGGCCACGGGGTCTTCCAGCATCTCCCTCAGGGCAGCGGCGACGGCTGGGGCGTCCGCGGGCGGCACCAGCCGTCCTGTCACCCGATCCTCGATGAGTTCGGCCGCCGCGTCCGCATGGGTTCCAACACATGGCTTTGCCTGCGCCATGGCTTCCAGGTGCACCAGCCCGAAACCTTCGCCCTCGCTCAACATTGCGAAGACCGTGCAGCGCCGGTAAAGCCAGAGCAGTTCGGCGTCGCTCACCTGCCCCGTGAAGATCACGGCTCGCGGATCGCTCTGGCCGGCGGCGAAGCGTGAAAGGAACTCCGCGGCGTTTCCGCCGCCGGCCAGCACCAAGAAAACATCCGGACATTTTCTCCTCAATTCCAGGATGGCTTCGATCAACGTCCGGTGGCCCTTATAGTCGTCCTCCAGTGAAAGGCGTCCGACGCTCAGCACGAAGCGGCCGCTCTCGGAAAAGTTGGCCGGTTTCCGTTCTTCCAGGCTCTCGAACGCATCCGAGAGGCCAAGATGGGCCACCTCGGCGGGTTTGTCCGCGAAATCGGAATGCCATTCTCGGAATTTGGAGAGGGTGAAACGGCTGTTGGCGATCAAAAGGCTGGCGCCGGACAATCCCCAATGCGTTCTTGACGGCAGGCTTCTCCAGACCTCAATCCCGTGAAGGAACACGGCGTAAGGCATGCGCAGGCGCCAGGCAAGGATCCGCGCGATGGGGCTCAGCCCCGCATGCACGCAAAGGATCGGGCCTTCGAGGCCTCCAAGCGGCATCCAGAGCGCATGAAGAATCATGGCCAGATAGCGGCAGCGGTAGAACTTAAACGGCGTGATCGATGTCATACGACCACGACCATCACCGGTTTCTTGGGCATGACTCAGCCCATCCCCTGTAAAGCACTTCTTGTCGTTTGACACCAGGACCAGGTCCCGGGCGGCGCTTCCGGCGCCGCCTTGCAGGATCGTGAGAACCTGGCGCGATACCCGCTCAATGCCACCGTGCATTCCCGGGTCCAGGCTGGGTACGATGAGGATCATGAAGGCGGAGGCATGGGACGGCTCAACTGTTCCCTGTGAAGGTGGTGGGTGAGATACCATTGGACCGCGTACCAGACGACCACGGCGCGGAGCGCGCCGCCGAAGGAATCGGCGAGGTTGGTCTCGGGGCGAATCACTGCCACAAAGACCATCGCGGCATAGACATAGCCGAGCGGCTGAAGCGGGTGCCTGAACAGCTTGCCGATGACCAACCCGTACAATCCGCCCATCACGATCATGCAGATCACCGCGCCGCTGTAGCCGAAATTGATGTAAAACTCCGAGATGGGCCCGATGCCCACGCTGGTTCCCTCTTCGATCTTGAGCCCGCCGTATTCGCGCGCCAGATCGCTCGATCCGCCGGTGATCGGCTTTTTCGGATAAACAAACCGCGGGATCAAATTCCAGAAGATGCTGTTGACGAATGTTTTGCCATCCGCGAAGTGGTGAGTCATGTCGACATTGCCCTTGATCAGGAACAGCATAGCCGTGATGTGGATCCGGTCGACGAAATCGTCGAATCCTTTTCGATAGGCGGCCCAGTCGCCCTGGATGATGATCTTGTCGAAGTTCTTCGCGAACACCTGGGGAATTTTTTCAGCTTCCTTCTTGTAATAGGTTTCCTCGACCGCGCTGGTGCGAACCTGCTTCTTCACTCCCTGGATCAGGGGGGCGAACACCAGGCCGAACACAATGGCGGCTATCACCCCCCAAGGCCTGACATAGCGTGAAAAAATCGGGGACACCCCGATCAGCGTTACCATGGGGCCGCCGAAAAGGGTGTTGGCGACTTCCCGCAAAAACCAGAAGCCGATGCCGACCAACGCCCATTTCACCTGCGAGCGGCGAAAACCCGGCAATTCGGCCATGCTTTGGTAGAGAAAGATCACAAGCGCGATGAATTCCAAATGCCCTACCGAGGTCACCAAAACACGGTAGTCGCCGGGCACGAACGGACGCACCCCGATGTTGAGCAGGAGGCCGGCCACATACATTCGGATGATCCACTTCCGGGGAATGGGAAACTCCGGCAGGCCGGTGGTCACCACCTCGCCCGCCGGAATCTGCCGGTGAACCATCCAAAGACATGCGAAGCTGAAGCCGAAGTTGCAGAAGGTCGCCATCCAGAGGGTGCTCACGAGCTCCACGTTGACCTGCTCATAGGGCGAAAAAATCTCCTCGCGCTTCCAGTAGGCCGTCAGAATAAAGCATGTCACGGCCAGGATCGGAAATATCTCCAGCAACCAAGACACCTGAAACCTCGACCGGCGCCTCGCGATCATGAACAGCACCAGCAGGGCGATGTTGGCAAAAAACCATCCGCGCGGATCCATCAACCCCCAAATAGAGACCAGCACCAGGATCACGATTGAATAAGCCGTCACCGGATCCCGAATCCCCTTCATGGTCGGGGCAGGGTGCAAGCCGGTCAGATGCCGGATCTTCTGCGTGCGGCTCAGCGGCTGACGGTCTGACGCATCGTCCTTCATGCAGGGGGACAGCTTTTGAGACGGTGCCAGGAGAGCACGGCCGCCGTCGGCAGGGGCTTGCGTTGATCGAGAAGTCGTGGAATCCGCGCCAGGAATTCCTTCCACGCCGCCAACGGCGCCTTCCAGTGACCTCGTCGGGCGGCATGCGCGAAACCCTTGAAACTCAGTCGTGCCAGATGTGGGCCGCAGATCCAGGCCGGCTCATTCAAAAAACACGAGGAAAGATTGTTGCCGAAGCCGCTGCGGATCATCTCATACTCGTCGCGGTTCACGGGCGTCCGGTCGTGAAAAATCCTCCATGAGGGCAGAAACATGATTTCCCAGCCGAGCGCGTGCGCCCGGAGCGCAATCTCGAGCTCCTCGCCGCCATATTGGAAGAAAGAGCGGAACCCGCCCAGTTCCGAAAAGACCTTCGTCCGGACCGCGAATCCGCAACCGACAAAATTTCGAACGCGGTACGGATCTTCGCCGGCAGGGGCGGCTCCCTCGGGATGGCGGGCATCGTAGATGGATGACGCCAGGAATGCGGCATGAGGCCACCGGACAAAGGCCTCCACAATAATCCTCGCATAGCTGGCGTCCATCGGCCAGGAATCGTCGTCAATGCTCAAAATAAATTCCGTTTCACAGGAGGCAAATGCACAACTCCTCGCCACCGAATGGCCGAGCTTTTCCGAAGAGCTAATCAGCCGCACTCCGGGGAACTTCTCACGGACCATCGACTCAGTTCCATCGGTGCAGGCGTCGCAGAAAACGAGAACCTGCACGCCCGGCGGAGGCGGCACGAGACGCTCGAGCGTCGCGCGGAGAATGTCGCGGCGGTTGTGCGTCGGAATGACCACGGTGAGCTCGTCAGCCATCCGTCCGGCCTGTCAAAATTTGAACCATCGCCGAAAATCTCCCCTGCCAGTTCACCAGCCAGTCCCACGGTGAGCGCCTGATCTCCCCGAGGCTCCCCAGAAATTCCCATCCGATCCAGATCCAGAACTGGAGCCGTTGAGTCAGAGAGCGTCTTTCCAGAACGTACCTTGAAAGGTAGTAGCGGTTCAACACCTCCATCCGCCCATAATCGTATGGCGGCGGTTTTGCAGTCTTGGCCAGCGTGTGAATGATGCGGGCCGCCGAGGCATACACCAGTCTTCCGCATCTGTGGGCGTCGACGGAGAGAGCAACGTCTTCGCCAAGCGAATACCCCGAAAAGAAGGTGCGAAATCCTCCAAGAGGCAGCGCATTTCGCCTGTAAAGAACGCACGTTGTTGGAGCCCACTTAATCTCCAGGAACCGTTGCGGCAGATCGTGGCGCGGTAAAATACCCACGGCCGGGCCGATCAACCGGCCGCTCGGATCGCCGCTCCAGCCCCCGCCGACCAGAAACAGCGCGATGCGGGTCGCCAGGCCAGGTTTGCCCACGGGCTGATTGGAAATGTTCGCAGCGACCCCGGCCACATCCCCACTGAACGCTTCCAGCATTTCGCCGATGCAATCGGGCTCGACCACCGCGTCGTCGTCGATAAAGAGAACGCCATCCTCCCCGGCAAGCCTGCGAAGCCCGAGGTTGCGCTGTCCCGCCGAGCCCCGCACAGGTGATTCGACGTAATCGAGCTGAAACGGCCATGGTTGCGCCGGCCCGATCGCCTGCCGCGTCGCGGCCTTGTCGGAGGAGG
>JAHFSZ010000070.1 GCA_023265515.1 Verrucomicrobiota bacterium | reverse complement strand
TGAAAGATACTTCCGCGGATTTTTGCGCGACGACCGTGTGCCACCAACGTGTGATCTGCATCTGCGACTCCATTTCCACAACCCAACTTCCCAAACTTTTTTTTCCTTTTTCAAACCATTTTTTGTCATATGGCGACGAAGGGTGTTTTAATGTAGAATTCTTTCCTGATCTTCTATAGATCGCGTGCGTGTTGGCATATCAGCCACATACCAGTTTTGAAGTTGAGAGCTTATATTTTTGATGACAACGAGATCGTAAGGACCCTACTACAGCAGGTGCTCCGCGAGCGCGGCTACGAAGTGTTCGCCTTCTCGCAACCCGACCTCTGCCCCTTGCACAAGGACGGCAAATGCGCGTGCCCGGATGGCTGTGCGTGTGGCGACATCATTCTCTCCGACCTGAAGATGCCGATTGTCAATGGCTTGGAATTCCTGCAGCGACAAAGAGCAAAGGGCTGCCGCCTGAAGTTCATTGCCCTGATGTCAGGGGCATGGACCATGGATGCCCTTCTGATGGCGAAACTCTTGGACTGCAAAGTCTTCCACAAACCCTTCACGATTGCCGAAGTAAACGCCTGGCTGGACGAATGTGAAAAACAGATTGATCCAAAGCGCTGCATATTCCATTTTTCAATCGATCACTTTAAGAACCCGCCGATCGACCCGTCCCACAAAATCGCATAGGATCTACGTACTGGAAGTTTGAGTTGAGCCTTCTTTTCCGGCACTCGGGCCGTTGGACAATCCCTTGAGGAATTCGTCGCATTCCGCGGCAGCGCCCCGTCCCTCGTGGATCGCCCACACCACAAGGCTCTGTCCGCGCCGCATGTCGCCCGCCGCAAACACGCTTGGATGATTCGTGCCGTATTTTCCGGAAGCCACTTTCACATTGCTTCGCTCGTCGCGCTCGATTGCCAAGCCCTCCAGCAACGTGTCCTCGGGCCCCAAAAAACCCATGGCCAAGAGCACCAGTTGCGCCGAATGCACCTTTTCGGTTCCGGCAATTTCCACCGGCGCGAATCGCCCCTTTTCATCGCGTTTCCATTCCACACACACCGTGAGCACATCCTGGACGCGACCCGCCTGATCTCCCGCAAATGCCTTGGCTGTCACGCAATAATCCCGGGGATCGCGGCCAAAAAGATCCGCGGCTTCCTCCTGCCCATAATCCGTTCTGAGAGTTTTCGGCCATTCCGGCCAGGGATTGTCCGCGGGCCGCTCCGACGAGGGCTTCGGCAGAATTTCAAGCTGGCGCATGCTCCGGCAGCCATGGCGGATGGAAGTGGCCACACAATCCGTTCCCGTATCGCCCCCGCCGATCACCACGACTTCCTTCCCCGCCGCGGAAATCCGCGGGCCTTCTCCGCCATCCAACACGTGCTGGGTGTTCTGCTTCAGAAAATCCATCGCGAAATGAATTCCATCCAGCTCGCGTCCTGGAATGGACAGGTTTCGAGGCTTGGTGGCGCCGCCACAGAGCACGACCGCATCGAATTCCTTGATCAAGCGAGGCGCGGGATAATCCTTTCCCACTTCGGTATTCATCACAAACCGGATCCCCTCCGCTTCCATCAAGCGAATGCGGCGCTCAACGATTTTCTTGTCGAGCTTCATGTTCGGAATCCCGTACATCAGCAACCCTCCCGGCCGATCCGCGCGCTCAAAAACCGTCATGCTGTGCCCCGCGTAATTCAGTTGCGCGGCACAGGCAAGCCCTGCGGGACCGGAACCCACGATGGCAACCTTGCGTCCCGTCCGCCGCTTCAGCGGCCCGGGCTTAATCCATCCCTCTTCGAATCCACGATCCGCCAGCGCCTGCTCAATCATCTTGATCGCGACAGGTTGGTCATTGATTCCCAAGACACACGATCCCTCGCATGGCGCGGGGCAGATGCGGCCGGTGAATTCGGGAAAGTTATTGGTCTTCAGCAATCGCTCCAGGGCCTCTTTCCACAAGCCGCGGTAAACCAGATCGTTGAACTCCGGGATGAGATTGTAGACCGGGCAACCCGAAGTCATCCCCGCCACCTGACTGCCATAGTGACAAAATGGAACGCCGCAATCCATGCACCGCGCACCTTGAAGCTTCAATTTCTCGGGGGACATCGGTAGTTGAAATTCATCCCAGTTGCGAATGCGCTGCCTCACCGGCCGGCGGGAGGCAATCTCCCTCGCATATTCCAAAAATCCTCCGATTTTTCCCATAAAGAGAACCTTTCTAATTGCCTCCGACCCTTGCGAGGTCCTTTGCGTTTTCCTCGAACGCGGCCATGATCGCCTTGTCCCCGCTCAGCCCGCTGGCCTGAACGCGTTCCAATGCCTGGAGCACGCGCTTGTAATCCTTCGGCATTACCTTGACGAACCGCGGGACCATGTCCTCCCAGATCGCGAGAATATTCCGGGCGCGCGTGCTGCTTGTGTACTCCGCGTGCTTTTCGATCATGGTGTGAACCTCCGCGATTTCCTCCGGGTCGGTGAGCTTTTCCAAGTCAACCATCTGCTGGTTGCATCGCGTCTCAAAATCGCCCGCCGTATCCAGCACGTAGGCAATTCCACCCGACATGCCTGCCGCAAAATTGCGGCCGGTCCGTCCAAGCACCACCACGCGGCCGCCGGTCATGTACTCGCATCCATGATCCCCCACCGCTTCCACCACGGCGCGCACGCCGCTGTTCCGAACGCAAAATCGTTCGCCAGCCATTCCTCGAACGAACACTTCTCCACTCGTAGCGCCGTAAAACGCCACGTTGCCGATGATGATGTTTTCCTCGGGAGTAAACGTGGACTGGCTCGGTGGATAGATCACCATCTTTCCGCCCGAAAGCCCCTTTCCGACGTAGTCGTTCGCATCGCCCTCCAACGCAAGCGTCACACCCCGCGGAACGAACGCGCCAAAACTTTGCCCCGCCGACCCTTTGAAGTTCAAAACAATCGTGTCTTCCGGCAACCCCTCAAGCCCCCACCGGCGCGACACTTCGCTTCCCAGGACCGTTCCCACCACGCGATGCGTGTTCTGGATCGGCAGCGTGCAATGCACCTTTTCTCCATGCGACAAGGCCGGCTCGCAAATCTTCAGGAGCATCTGCACGTCCATCGATTTTTCAATCCCATGGTCCTGCTGGATCTGACAAAACCGGCCTACTTCGGGCCCAACGTCGGGCTGATACAAAATCTTTGAAAAATCGAGGCCGCTCGCCTTCCAATGACCGATGGCCTTTCGAGTATCGAGCATGTCCGCGCGTCCCACCATTTCATTGATCGTCCGAAAACCGAGCTTTGCCATGAACTCTCGGACTTCCTCCGCAATGAAACGCATGAAGTTTTCAACCTGCTCAGGCGTGCCCGCAAACTTGGTGCGTAAGCCAGGGTCCTGGGTGGCGATGCCCACCGGGCATGTATTCAGATGGCATGCGCGCATCATGATGCAGCCCATCACCACCAATGGGGCTGTGGCGAATCCGAACTCTTCGGCTCCGAGCAAAGCGGCCATCACGACGTCGCGTCCCGTCTTCAGCTGACCGTCGGTTTCCACGGTGATGCGGCTTCGTAGATTGTTGAGAACAAGCGTCTGATGCGTCTCGGCCAATCCCAGCTCCCATGGAATTCCGGCGTGCTTGATGCTCGAGAGAGGCGAAGCCCCCGTCCCGCCATCGTACCCGCTGATCAACACGACATCCGCGTGTGCCTTGGCGACGCCTGCCGCAACCGTTCCCACTCCAACCTCGGAAACAAGCTTCACGGAGATGCGCGCGTTGCGATTCGCGTTTTTCAAATCGTGGATCAGCTCGGCGAGATCTTCGATCGAATAGATGTCGTGATGTGGAGGCGGTGAAATCAATCCGACGCCGGGCGTCGAATACCGCGTCTTGGCGATCCAGGGATACACTTTTGTTCCGGGAAGCTGCCCGCCTTCGCCTGGCTTGGCGCCTTGCGCCATCTTGATTTGAAGCTCCTTCGCGTTCACCAGGTAATAACTCGTCACGCCGAAACGGCCCGAAGCGACCTGCTTGATGGCGCTGTTCAACGAATCTCCGTTTGGAAGCCGCTCGTAACGCAGAGGATCCTCCCCTCCCTCTCCCGTGTTGCTCTTGGCGCCGAGACGGTTCATGGCAATCGCCAGCGTTTCGTGCGCTTCCTTGCTGATGGAGCCGTAGGACATGGCTCCCGTCTTAAAGCGCTTCACGATCGCCTCCACCGGCTCCACTTCGCTGATCGGAATGGGATTCTCGGGGAACTTCAGTTCCAACAGGCCGCGAAGCGTGTAGAGTTTTTCCGCCTGATCGTTGACCGCAGCCGAATATTGCCTGAACGTCTTGCAATCTCCAGAGCGGCACGCCTTTTGCAGCAGATAGATCGTGTTTGGATTGAAGAGATGATTTTCACCGTCGTGCCGCCATTGGTATTGTCCGCCGCTCTCCAGGCAGCCGTCGTCACTGCCGTCGAAGGCGCGCTGATGCCGGAGCGCCGCCTCCTTCGCGATCACGTCGAGCCCGATGCCTTCCACGCGCGACGACGTCCATTTGAAATATTTATCGATAACTTCGCTATTCAAGCCGATGGCCTCGAAAATTTGGGCGCCCCGATAGCTTTGGATCGTGGAGATGCCCATCTTCGACATCGTTTTGACGATCCCCTTCACCGCCGCTTTGATATAATGGTGAAGCGCCTTCTCCAGCTCGAGATTCGGCAGCAGGCCGCGCCGGATCATGTCCTCCAGCGTCTCGAATGCCAGATAAGGATTCATCGCGCCCACCCCATAGCCGATCAGCAACGCAAAGTGATGAACCTCGCGCGGCTCCCCTGATTCCAAAATCAAGCTCACCCGGGTCCGGCTGCCTTCACGAATCAAATGATGATGCAGTCCTGAAACGGCCAGCAACGCGGGAATTGGAGCGCGCTTGGGCGTGCAGCCGCGATCCGACAGAATGAGCAGGTTGACTCCCTCCTGGATGAGACGGCTTGCTTCGCGGAAAAGCACATGCATCGCGGTCTCCAGTCCCTCTCTTCCCTGGCGCGGGTCGAACAGGATCGGCAGTGTCGCCGAGCGAAAGCCGGGAACCTGAATCTGCCGCAGCTTTTGCAATTCCTCATTCGTCAGGATGGGAGATTTCAATTTGATCTGCCGGCACGACTCCGCCGTCGGATGCAGCAGATTGCCTTCCGATCCCAGGGTGGTTTCGGTCGAAGTGATGATCTCTTCTCGAATGGCGTCGATCGGAGGATTCGTGACCTGCGCAAAGAGCTGTTTGAAGTAATTGTAAAGCAACTGCGGCTTCTCGGACAGGACGGCGAGCGGCGCGTCGTTGCCCATCGAGCCCACCGGCTCAATCGCATTCTTCGCCATCGGTTCGAGCAGACTATGCAGGTCCTCCTCGGTGTAACCAAAGACAACCTGCTGCGCATGCAAGCCCGCCGGGTCGAACTTCCTGGAGGGCCGCCCCTTCGGCAAATCCTCCAGCTTGATCAGATTCCGCTCCAGCCACTCGCGATAAGGCTGAGCTGCGGCAATGCTCTTCTTGATTTCCTCATCGGCAATGATGCGCCCCTCCCTGGTATCGACGAGGAACATGCGTCCGGGCTGCAGACGGCCCTTTTGCAAAATCCGCTCGGGCGGAATGTCCAGCACGCCTACTTCCGAAGCCATCACCACCAGATCGTCTCGCGTGACGTAATAACGCGATGGACGCAGTCCGTTGCGGTCCAGCACGGCGCCGACCTGGCTGCCGTCGGTAAAGACGATCGAGGCGGGGCCGTCCCAGGGCTCCATCAGGCAGCTGTGATATTCGTAAAAAGCCTTCTTCTCATCGCTCATGCTTTCATGATTCGACCACGGCTCGGGGATCATCATCATGATCGCGTGGGGGAGCGAGCGTCCCGAGAGCGCCAGGAACTCCAGGCAATTATCGAACATGGCCGAATCGCTTCCATCCTGCATGATCACCGGCAGAACCTTGCCGAGATCTTCGCCAAAAAGTTTGCTCGCGCACATCGCCTGGCGCGCGTGCATCCAGTTCACATTGCCGCGCAGGGTGTTGATCTCCCCATTGTGCGCCACAAAGCGATAAGGATGTGCGCGATCCCAGCTTGGAAACGTATTCGTGCTGAACCGCGAATGCACGATCGCCAGCGCGCTCGCAAGCGTCGCGTCGTGAAGCTCTGGATAAAAGCTGCCCACCTGCTCCGGCATCAACATGCCTTTGTAGACCATCGTACGCGCCGACATGCTGCAACAATAGAAGTAATCGCTGCCGGGCATTCCACCGTAGCGGATCTCTTGCGCCGCGCGACGGCGAATCACGTACAATTTGCGCTCGAATTCCAGCTGGTCCTTCAGGCCGCGGCCCCGCCCGATGAAGACCTGGCGAACGACCGGTTCTTCCGCTTTCACCGTGACGCCCAGGGAATTGTTGCAAGTGGGAACCGTGCGCCAACCGAGACATTTTTGGCCTTCGGCCGCGACGATCTCCTGAATGACCTTTTCGCAAGCGCGCCGCTGCTTCTGAACCGGCGGCATGAACATCATTCCAACTCCATATTGACCCGCCTCGGGCAATTGGATCCGCGCCTTCTGGCAGCTTTTTTTCAGGAAAGCGTGCGGGATTTGAATCAAGATGCCCGCGCCATCGCCTGAATTGGCTTCGCACCCGCAGGCGCCTCGATGGGCGAGGTTGAGAAGAATTTGCAGCGCCTGCTCCACAATTTCGTGCGACTTGGAGCCCTTCACATTCACAACAAATCCCACCCCGCACGCGTCGTGCTCGTGCATCGGATCGTAAAGGCCCTTTTTTTGCATGAGAGATCTCACCGGATTGCCCCTTGTACCTCTTCTCCAAAAATGGCCCCACATCCCCCATCGATTTTGGCAAAATCCGACACTCCGTTGTCCAAAGTGCGGGAATCCGGGCGATTTGCCATTTGTGATGTAGATACGATCAGCTACGGACGAGCAAGACAAAAGAAAAGGGGGTCAGTTCAATTCTTATGATATCCCTGCCGCTTCATGATGAACATTGAACTGACACCTTAATGTGATCAATTCCCATCCGCGCCTTGGAGCTGCTTGATCGTCTTTCGCTGTCTGTCCATGGCAGCTTTGACCTCCGGGTCCTTGTCAAAAGTCTTCACCAGGACGCCAAGATCCGACGTCAGCGATCCATATGTAAACTTGCTATCGGCGACTTTCTTCATCTCCTCCACCAATTCGGGAGGTGGGGTTTTAGAAGCGACCGCTTCGGGATAGAGCTTCTTATATTTGAGCGTCGTATTGAGCAGGATCTGATTGGCTCGCGCCCAGTCATCCACCAACTTGGCTGTCCCCTTCGCATCCCGGATCTTCCGCACATCAAGCTGCATCTGATCCATCATCGAAAAATAAGTCCCAAACCCCTTCTTCAACTCCGCAACATCGGCCTTCTCCGCCGCCGGCACCCCCTGGGCCAGAACGCCCAGAAGAACAAAAGCTAACAGGCATCTCACATGTTTCATAGTGCCATCGATCGTAGTCGCAGCCGGGGTGGTTGTGAAGTGTGAAGATTTGAGACCCGAAAACGCCGTTGAACCCCTCAAGAAACTCAGGGCGAAGGGGTGAGATTAAAGGTCAAGCGCTGACTCCCTCTACCCCCCTACTTAAACGACTCAATCAGCCAGACATCTCGAACACGCTTCATTTCGAGCGAGCTCTGTGGCTGTTTATCCATATCGTTGATCATGATATAGTAAACTTTGGCGCGATCGCCTGCGGTATCAACTTTTTCCACCTTGACCGGATCGCCGGGAAACATGCAGTAAGTGTCAAGGAGGGCTTTGGATAGATCGGCGTAGAGCCGCTTCCTGACCGGCATGCCCTCAAAAAGCTTTTTCAATTCCTCCAGCGTACCTGAATCCTGCTTGTTTTTACTGCGTTGGATTAAAGAAGGGTCCACTTTATATTTCGTGAAGACGTCCTCGATCGCCTTCACCTGGTGGCCGTCACCCACAGTGAGAAAAGTTCCTGCAGAGAGAATAAGTTCCGATATTTCCAAAGCCTGTGCTTCCGGCGTTAGAAAACTCAGACTCTCTTCATACTTCCCCGCGATCTTAGCGTCATAGTATTGAGTTACAACCTGCTCTGGAGAATTGGTCGGTTCAGCGGCCTTGAGAAGCAGAAACGGAGCCAAGAAGAATGCAATGCTCAGTCGTATCACTTCCCCATGATAAGACTAAGCAATGCTGAAGACAAGCGCTGACCCCCTCCACAGGCGTTTTACAGAATGCCCGGGGAGGTTTGAAATGAAAATTCCAGGCGGTCGCCGATCTTGACCTTGGGTGTAAGCAGTATTATACTAGTATCCCCCCGCTGGGAAGGAGGCCCAATCATGCAAGCCATTCGCGAAATCCTTCGTCGGTGTCCCAAGCCTTCGGATTCCGGAAGGCCCACGCGGGGGTTTACGATGATTGAAATTCTCGTCGTCATCACCATCATCGCCGTGCTGGTCGCCCTCCTCATGCCGGCCTATAGCCAGGTGAAGGAACGGGCGCTTCGGGTCAAATGCATGAGCAACATGCGCCAGCTTGGCATCGCGCAGTTCAACTACGCGAGCGACCATGAAGGCTGGTTCTACAACGCGGGAGTCGGTCTCTTTTCCCAGGGCGGAGGCAACGGCAACCCGAACTGGTTCGAGTCGGATCGATTCACCAATTATGTCAGGGATTCGGGCGTGTGCTACTGTCCCAGCAAGCTGGCTCACAACCCGAAGTTCAACGTCTTCGGGTTTCCGATCTGTGACCCGAAGCCATTTGGGCACACCTCCGAATCCTGGACGCACTACTCATTTGTCCTGGGTATGAGGGATAACTTCGACCCCTCGTTCATTTTGATGTTCGAGACTCCCTCCTACAACATTTATAGTTTCTGGTATGGCGTCGGGGGGGCGCAAACCTATCCGTTTTATGTGGGGCTGAGCTCATCGGACTCGAACCACTACGATGCGGGGTCCAATGTGTTGTTCGTCGATGGACATGTCGAGTGGCAGAAGGGTCCCAACATCGGCCCGTTCCCTCCCGACTACTCGAACCCTAACTTCATCACGCACGTCAATCTGGCGTATTAGACACCCTAAAATCCATTTGCCAAGGGCAACGGGCTTACCTCATTACGCCCCGCTTCAGAACGAAGGGTCAGTCCACTTTTCATAATAGGGGCAAGCTGTTAGTAAAGGGGTCCGTTCAATTCTTATGATATCCCCGCCCCAATATGATGATCATTGAACTGACACCCTTAATTCTAAAAATTTACTTTCGGCGGGGAGTCTGGTAAGTTCGTTTGGGTATTTTGGAGGGGTCAGCCCATGATCATTGGCCACCCGATGACCTCCACATGTGTTGTGTCACGAGTCATGTCCTGACCCCGTTTTCCACAACGCATTCGTGAAACGTGAAGAATTAAGCCCTTTTTAGAAATGAAGACACGATGGCACGTGATTGGTGCGGCGGTCTTGCTTACCGTGGGATCCTTCAAGGTGGCAGCCGAGGAGTGGAAAAAGTTCTCGCCCCCCGACGGGAAATTCACGGTACTGCTACCCGACAAGCCAATCGAGCAGAAAAAGACGCAGGACACGGCCGTCGGCCCGACCCCGATGACGACCTATGCGTGCGAGGTCAACCCCGGCGATGACTCCTCTATCTTCGCGGTGACAGTGAGCGAATATCCGCCCTCAACCGCCGGCATTGGAGAGATTCATCAGGACGGCATGAGCGAAGAACATGCCAACGTCCTTGTCGAAAGCGCGGCCAACGGCGCGATCAAGAACTTCGACGGCCAGTTGCGCGGGACGGCGCAAGTCACGCTCGGCTCATACACGGGAAAAGAAATCACACTCGAGTCGCCCACAACCGTGTTCATTGCCAGATACTTCTGGATCGCTCCGCGACTGTACGTGATCCAGGTCGTGACCACTCCAGATCAAAAAAGCGTCCTCGATTCAACCATCGCGAAATTCTTCAACTCCTTCCAAGTGAAGGAGACCGAGCCACAGGACACACCTCCCACCGTCGTCTCCCCCGGACAGTAAGGAAACGGTTCAGTCAGTCCAGTCGAACCTCAGGCCGATGATGATAAGAGGACCGACACCGTAACGCAACGGGCTCACTTCACCGCCCGACGCAAGGACACCAAGAAGATCAGCGACACCACGCAGAGAATGACCCCCAAGATGAAAAGGATTTCCGCAGGGACCGCTTGAAAAGAACCACCGTCATACAAGTTTAACCTCTGCTCATCGGAGAGCCCGCCTATCGTCCTCGCCTCGTCCAACTTGAACAGAAACCCTCCCACCACGCAAACCACCCCCAGCGTTCCCGTCACCGCTGCCCCGTCGAGGAAGTCAGAGGCTGCGAAGAGGAAGACTGGGAGTTTGGAAGGGAAAAAGGGGATGTGAGGAGGTGACAATAAACGAACCGACCCCTTTACGACATCCATGTCGCTTAATGATGATAATTGAACT
>JAHFSZ010000019.1:16625-37921 GCA_023265515.1 Verrucomicrobiota bacterium | reverse complement strand
GAAAGAGCGCGGCGGCGGCCAGTGCGGCGGCGATGGATCGTGAAAGAGTCATGCGTCTGGTTGGATGAAAAGGGGCTGTCAGAATTAAATCCGACCCACGTCATTTCGCCAATGCTAAAAAAACAAGTATGGGTAACCTTGGATGGGCGACGAGCGTCTGGCATGGTACAGAGGCGATGGCATGAACACTCGATTGGGAGGCTGGCTTTGGACGGCGATCTGGCTGGCGGCCACACTGGCGGTCGCGGCGAAGGAGACCCCCACGCCGCCCGGCCCGCCAGAGTCAGGGCCGGGGAGCTGTTCGAACTATCCCCACGCCGCAGTCACCAAGTCGGTTTATGGCGAAGGGGATCTCCAATACTGGCTCTTTGAGCCTGCGGCGCCGGTGCCGAACTCCGCGCCGGTGATCGTCTTGAACCACGGTTGGAGCGGGATGAATCCGAGGATCTACGGAGCCTGGATCGAGCACCTCGCGCGCCGCGGAAACATCGTCATCTTTCCCCGGTACCAGGCGTCGCTCAAGACACCGACCCGGGACCTCACGCCAAATGCCATCCAGGCAGTGAAACTCGCGCTGCTCGAGCTGCAGAAGGGCAGGCATGTCCGTCCCGAGCTCGATAAGTTTGCAGTGGTCGGTCATTCGGCCGGCGGCCAGATCACCGCCAACATGGCGGCGCTGGCTCGGGGGGAGGGTTTGCCACAGCCCAGAGCGGCGATGTGCGTGCAACCCGGCAAGTCATGGACCCTGTCGGATCGCATCAAGATTCCGCTGGAGGAACTGAGCCGGGTGCCGGCCGAGACGCTGCTCCTGTGCGTCGTGGGGGAGGACGACCGTGTCGCTCGCGACATCGACGCCAAAAAAATATTTTACGGAACGACCCAGGTTCCGCTTCAAAACAAGGATTTTGTGATCCTCCGGTCGGACGATCATGGCGAGCCGCCGCTCAAGGCCACCCATTTCGCGCCGGTTGCCCCCGATCCCGGCTATGATTCCGGGGAGAAAAAAGAGGAAGGGGAACGAGGCGGAGGCGCGTTTTCCAAAATTCGCGAGCGCCGCTCGCATGGCGGGGAAGATTATCTCGATCTTACCGGGGGAGCGAATGGAGTCGATGCGCTCGATACCTGGGGGCTGTGGAAGCTTTTCGACGCGCTTTGTGACGCGGCCTTTTTTGGAAGGAATCGCGCCTTCGCACTGGGGAACACACCCGAACAGCGCTCGATGGGCCGGTGGAGCGACGGTCGTCCAGTCAACGAGCTCGAAGTGACCGACCGGCCCTGACACAGGCCCAACAGGCCATGAATCCGCTGGATTTCCGGGTCCAGTCCGGATAAAGAAGAGCCTCTTATGGTCAAGAGAATCCTTGCCATCGTCTTTATCTACCTTTGCACCTCGATCGCCTGGTTCATTCTGGGCGGGTCGGTCTCCGTCCGGACCGAGACCCAGGACCGCAAGCTGAAGAGCTCGGTGGGCCAGCTTTGGGGGACGATCCAGCGTCAACGGGCGCCGAAGGCCTACTACGAGACGGTGCAAGAGCGCAAGGTCGAGACGGCGCAAGGCAACAAGACGACCACGGAGATCGTCGAGGAGAAAATCATCCACGATCTCTCCTTGGACTCAACGGATGTGGATGTGAACCTGCAGCTCGATTACCGCCGCAAGGGCCTGCTTTGGTACTCCACTTACCGCGTCGGGTTCGCGGCCAAATACCGGATCGTGAACGCGACCCGGGAGACACGCGATCTTTTCTTCATCTTCGCCTTCCCGGTCGAAAACGCCGTTTACGATGATTTCCATTTTTCTGTGGGCGGCAAAGAGATCGGCGACATCCAGATTGAATCGGGCCGGATGAAGCGGGCTGTCAGGCTTGCGCCGGGGCAGGCCGAGGAAATCCGGGTCTCCTACAAATCGCAGGGCATGGACCAGTGGTGGTACGATTTCGGGGACGGCGTCAGCCAGGTCAAAAATTTTTCGCTCAGGATGAAGACGGACTTCGACAAGATCGATTTCCCGCAGGAAAGCATCTCGCCGACCTTGAAGTCCAAGTCCGGCGCCGGTTGGACACTGGAATGGAAGTATTCGAACTTACTCTCGGGAGTCCAAATCGGGATGGTGATGCCCAAGAAGCTGAATCCCGGCCCCTGGGTAAGCGACGTGACGTTCACGGCTCCGATCTCGCTCTTCCTGTTCTTCTTTTTGCTCTTTGTGCTGACGACGGTGCAGGAGGTGAAGATCCACCCGATGAATTACTTTTTCATCGGGGCCGCCTTTTTTAGCTTCCATCTCTTGCTTGCCTACCTGGTGGATCACGTTTCAATTCATCAGGCTTTCGCGATCTGCTCGGCGGTTTCGGTGGCGCTGGTGGTTTCCTACATGCGGCTCGTGGTGAACCTCCGGTTCGCGCTGGTTGAGATCGCCGTATCGCAGCTCGTCTATCTGGTTCTTTTCTCGTACACGTTTTTCTTCGAAGGCTACACGGGGCTGGCGATCACGATTCTATGCATTCTCACCCTATTCATCGTGATGCAGTTCACGGGCCGGGTCGACTGGGCGGAAATCTTCCGGAAGAACACGCCGCCGGCCAAGCCCGACCTGCCGCCGATCCGCAGAATCAGTCCGCCGATGCTCTAAAACTTCCTGCGCAGGTGCGAGGGCAGGATGTTCATCTCCTCCCGGTATTTGGCGACGGTGCGGCGCGCGATCGGGATGCCGCGATCCTTCAAAGCCTGGAGGATTTCCTGGTCGGAAAGAGGTTTGGAAGGCGACTCCTTGTCGATGATTTCGGAAATCGCCTTCTTGACGCTGGTGCTCGAAAGATTCTCGCCGGTGGCCGTCTGGTAGCCGGAGGTGAAAAAATATTTCATCTCGAAGAGGCCATGCGGCGTCTGCATGTACTTGTTGGCGATGGCGCGGCTGACGGTGGTCTCATGAACGCCGATGAGTTTTGCCACCTCGGCCATGGTGAGGGGTTTGAGCGCCGCTGGACCCTGATCGAAGAAATCCCTTTGGAGGCGGACAATTTCTTCGGAGATGTTCCGGATTGTCTGCTGGCGCTGGTGGATGCTCTTGATAATGAACTTCCCGGCGCGGATCTTGTCGCGGACATAGCTGCGGACCTCGGAAGAGCCGTCCCGCTGGGCCAGGAGATCCTTGTAGGTGTTGCTGATCCGAAGGTGCGGGATCTCGCGGTCGTTCATGAGGACCACGTACTCTTCGCCGACCTTTTGCACATAGACGTCGGGGGCGATGTAGGGATTCAGATCGGTGCCGTACGCCCGCCCTGGCTGGGGATCCAGCGTCGAGATGAGGTTAGCGGCCTTTTGGACCTCGTCCACGCCGGTCCTGAAAGCGCGCGCGATTTCGGGATATTTCTTTTTCCCAAGGTCGTCGAGGTGCCCTTGGACGATTTTCTCGACCAGGTCATCGATCCGGCCAAGCCGGTGCAGCTGAATCAACAAGCATTCCTTCAGGTCGCGCGCTCCGACGCCGACCGGATCGAACGACTGGATGAGCGCGATCATCTCCTGGATCTTTTCAAGATCGCCGCCGGTGCCCTGGGTGAGTTCCTGCTCGGCAACCGCGAGATAGCCGCGGCTGTCGATATTGCCGATGACAAGCTCGCCGATCTTCTGGTCATCCTCGTTGTCGACCGACATCTTGAGCTGCTCGAGAAGATGCTCCTGGAGCGTGGGGCGCTGGACGATGGAGTCGAAGAAGAACCGGCGCCGCTCGTCGTCCTCGGTGGACCGCCGCGTGAAAGAGTTAGCCTGGGAAAAATAATCCCGCCACTCTTCATCGAGCCGCGACAGCTCTTCAAACTCGCGTTCGAATTTTTCATCCTCCTGGGCCTCCGTCCGGTCGGGCTCCGGGGAATCGGCGTTGGTTTCCGGCTCCTCTTCGAGCGGGATTTCCTCCAGGATCGGGTTGGTCTGAAGCTCCTGCTGGACCAGCTGGCGGAGCTCGACCGTCGGAATTTGCAGCATGTGGAGCGACTGCTGCATCTGGGGGGCGATTGTCTGGGAAAGCCCCATCTTTTGCACCTGCGATAAACTTTGTCCCTGACCCGGCATCGCCTTGCTAATCAACGCCCCTCACTTGATGAGAGCAAGGAAAAACCAGAAGACCGGCGAATGGTCAAATTAGCCCAAAAAAGTGGAGCGTCGGAGAGGGTTTTGCTGTCCATTTTTAAAAATGTTTTTAAAATGCACCGCGAGGGAGGTTTCGACGGAACGACGATGGGTTTTTCATTCACCATTCTGGGAAGCGGCAGCGGCGGCAACTGCGCGTATTTGGAATCATCCTCTGTCCGCCTCCTCATCGACGCCGGTTTCAGCGGCCGGCAGATCACCGAGCGCCTCAAGGGAATTGGCCGTGACGTTTCACAGATCGACGCGATCCTTCTGACGCATGAACACGCCGACCACATCGCCGGCCTGAAGGTGCTTTGCCAGCGCCACCAGATCCCGCTCTTCTGCAACCGCCTGACGCGCGAGGCCCTGGCCGTCGAACTGCCAAACTTCGCCGGGTGGAAGATTTTCTCCACCGGCGAAACTTTCACGCTGGGGGACTTGGTGATCGACAGCTTCTCGCTTCCGCATGATGCAAGCGATCCCGTCGGCTTCGTCATTCATGCCGGTCCGCAGACCATCGCCTTTATCACCGACCTGGGTTACGTCACGAAACTTGTCCTCGAGCGCGTGAAGGGAGTCACCCTCATGGTTCTGGAGACGAACCACGACGTGAACCTCCTGCAAAACGACACGATCCGCCCGTGGTCCGTGAAACAGAGGATTCTCTCCCGCCATGGCCATCTGTCCAATGATGCGGCCGCGGATGCGCTCCCCCATTTGGTGAGCAGCAGTCTCGAGCGCCTCTATCTGGCCCACCTCAGCCGCGATTGCAACAATCCCGCGCTTGCCCATCGAACCATTCAAAAGAAGCTCGACCATCTCAGCGCCTCACACATCGATGTTTCCGTGGCCGAGCAGCACAAGCCTGCGCCCACGGTCCATTGGTAAGCTGACCTGCCGCAACGACGAGGAACAAAAAACTCAAAATGATCATCGGCCTTGTCAAAGAAGTTCTGAACCACGAATACCGGACGGCTCTTCTGCCCGTCCATGTCGAGGCGCTTCGCGACGCGGGGCACACCGTCCTGGTCCAGAGTGGTTCCGGCGTCGGCAGCGGTTACACCGACCACGATTACCGCGAGCACGGCGCCCACGTCATGATCAAAGCTGCCGACATCTGGCACCGCGCCCAGATGATGGTGAAGGTGAAGCAGCCTGTTTCACGCGAGATCAAAAACATCCGCCGCGATCAAATCGTGATCACCTATTTTCACTTTGCGGCAAATCCGCCGCTGATGCGGGCGGTCCGGGAGCGCAAGTGCATCGCCATTGCCTATGAGACCATCCAGCTCGATAACGGCTCGCTGCCGTTGCTCACGCCGATGAGTGAGATTGCCGGTCGCATGTCGGTTCACGAGGGCGCGAAGTTCCTCGAGGAGCCGATGAAGGGCCGGGGGATCCTGCTGGCGGGTGTGCCAGGCGTGGCGCCGGCCAAGGTGGTTGTCCTCGGTGGCGGAGTGGTCGGATCGAATGCGGCGAAAATGGCCTCGGGATTGGGAGCGAACGTCTCGATCCTGGACATCAACCTTGAGCGGCTCCGCTATCTTGACGATGTGATGCCGGCCAATGTCATCACGCTGATGTCCAACGCCGAAAATATCCGCAACGAGGTCTGCAGCGCCGATCTCCTGATCGGGGCCGTTCTCATCCCTGGCGCGCGCACCCCGTGCCTCGTTTCACGCAAGCTCGTTGCCCAGATGAAAAAGGGCGCCGTCATCGTCGACGTGGCGATTGATCAGGGCGGCTGCATTGAGACGAGCCGCCCCACGACGCACGAAAAGCCATCGTACATCGTCGACGGCGTGGTCCACTACTGCGTCACCAACATGCCCGGCGCGGTCGCCCACACCTCCAGCAAGGCCCTTACCAACGCCACGTTTCCGTTCATCCTCCAGATTGCCAACAAGGGCTGGGATCGCGCGGCGATGGAGAATTCCGCGATTAAAAGAGGCCTGAATATTGTCCGGGGCAAGGTCGTGCACCCCAATTTGCCGAAATCATCTCGGTGATTTCAATAAATCCTTCGGCTCGATTTTGAAAATGTAAATCGAGCTGCCCACTCTCGCGATGGGTTTGTGCTCATCCAGCCAGATCCAGGCGCCAGCGGGGACCTCCTGCACCAGGGAATCACCGGCATACGTCACCGCGTGCGGGTAGCCGGCGAGGTAGTTGGCGCTGATCGCATAGATGCCCGGCTCAGGCGTCGGCGGGGGGAAGTCGTAGGAAATGCCGTACAATTTCGGGTCGGTATGGCCGAAATAGCCAAGCCGGATCCGCCCGATCCCGTGCTCATCCATGTAGGGTTTGAGCCTTCCGAGGTCCTGGCCCCAGTCAAGGTTGGAATCGAGAAGCAACCTGCGCGCGCGGTCCGGCCCGCCGACCGACTCATTGAAGTAGGCGAGATGATCGGGAGCATGAAGCAGGCTTGTGAGCAACTGCCATGAAAGAAGCACAAGTAATACAACTTCCATTCGACGCGAGCCAAGCAGCGTCCGGATCCCGTTCCCGGCGACCAGCATCAGGAAAGGAAGTGCGGGCAGGAGGTAACGGATACCGAAGTCGATCTTGAAGTGGGCGAAGAGAAGATAAAAAAGCCAGAGCGGGGGCAGGACGATCCAGGCGATCCAAGCCATGAACATCGCGTTTTTCTTCCGGTCGAGGAATCCGAAGATTCCCGCGCTGATCAAAAGGAGAAACGGGATCGTCGACTTGAGAAGAAATGCGATGGGGTAATAACACCACCAGCCGGAGTTGGACCAGAGGCCGAGAAAAAAAGCGGGCGATTCGGCGCGGACCCTGTCCAGGGTCTTGAGTTTGATGCCATCCATGAATTCCGAGGGCAGGGGGAAGCCGTGGAAAAAATAGGCGGCGTTCACGACGAGCCAGGCGGAAAGGGTGATCCAACCGAGTGACCCGGCCCAGGCCAGCCACGCCTTCCGGTTTTGCGGCCGCCGTTCGATGGCCAAAAGGAGGGGAACCAGGGGCAGGAAAAAGAGAGCGGTGAATTTGGAGGCGAGCGCCGCGCCGAAGAGGATGCCCGAGAGAACCGCCCATTTTTTGCGGAGACTTTGACTGAACTGATGCAGTACGAAGAACCCGCCAAACACCAACACGGTCACGCCGATGTCGAGCGTGGCAAGCGACGCATGCCCGAGCAGGTTCGGGCAAGTCGCATAGAGAAGGAGCGTGCCGAGAGCGGCGCCGGCGCCATACCACTGCCGTGCCCATGCATAAAGGCAGAGTCCTCCCGCAAGGCCGAGGAGAATGACGACGAGGCGCGCCAGGAAAAAAAGGCTGAAGTAATTCGCTTCGTTGTCCCGCATGAAGCGCGTGCCGAAGATCCACATCCACCAGCCTTCTCCATTGCCGCGCCATTGCGGATCGGTATTGAGCCTGGCACCCGACAGCCAAACGGGAGTCGCGGTCATCATTTTGATCAGCGGCGGGTTCCGGCGGTCGAGATCAAACTTTCCAGTCCTCAAATGGTAGAGGCCCATCGGGACCTGGACAAACTCGTCGACCGTCGGCGTGTGGGTCCACGCGGCGATCAGCGCGTTCACCGTGAAGTAGGCGAGCATCAAGACAATCAGGAAACGGCGGGCTTTCGGCTGATGCTCAAGCCAGGAGGAAAAGCGGTCGCCTGGTGCGGACATGACGCTCCAACCTCTGAAGTCTCATGTGCAAAGTCGAGCCGAAAGCGGCGAGCTACCTGGGCATCTGAGGCGGCTCTTCTATCGTGGGAGTCAGGTAAATATTAAGCGACCGCGCATGCCCGCCTTCGTCATAACCGACGAGAAATTTGGAGTAAAATTCCTGAACGTCGGCCGGCAGGCCGCCGAGCGAGATCTCCTGGCCGTTGCCTGCAATGACCTCGGTCGAGAGTTTTTCGAGCGCGACAGAAGCCGTCTCGGCATCGACCAGGCGGCTGAGTTCAGGCGTCAACTTGATCCGGATGTTGTTCCCCACGATGGTTGGCTTGACGCGCAGGCGTGCACCGACCAGTTTCCATTGGGTCCCCGAGGTCCAAAAGCCTTTGATAACTCCGTAATTAAAAATCCACTCGTAGTACGGCACCTCGGTGGTGACATCAAGGGAGGCCGAGCCGTTGTTGATCACGAGCAGTTCCTGCTGGGTCATCGAGCTCGTGTGTCCTGACTGGTCGATGGCATTGACGTGGATGCCCGGTCTGGGATCTCCCGTGGTCGTCACCGTGACGTTGCCGCTCTTGAGCGTCCCCCCGACGCCAAGGCTCTCGCGTCGCGATGATCCGTGTTCATCGAACCGGACCCGGATGCGCACGTTTTGCTGCGGGATCTGGAGGGCCTTGATCAGTTTCTGGATTTGCTCATGGACCTCCGGTTTGTCGACGACGATGATCCGGCGTCCCGCCGCATCCGCGATGATTTTCCCGTCGGGCGAGGCCATTTGCTTGGCGGTTTCCGCCACCAGGTCGAAGTCGGCGATGCCGACCGGATAGACCTCGAACTTTTTATTGGGGTCCTGCTGGGCATGGGCCGCCGCGCAGAAGAGGAGCGTCAGAAGAGCGGCGATGGAAATCCGGCGCATGATCCAAAACCTAGACGATCCATCCATTCGATTCAAGCCCATCCGCCGGCAGTGTTTTCTCCTTTTTTGACGGCGGCGATTATGATTTACTTCAGCGCGTCGGATCCCATGGAAAACCCGCCCAACGAATCGGAGCTGATTCAACGCTGTTTGAGGGGGGACGAGGCGGCGTGGTCGGCGCTCTTCGACACCTATTATGATCCACTTTATTGCTTCATTTTCCGCCAGAGCCCGTTTCTCACGCCCGAGCATGTCGAGGATCTCTGCCAGGAAACGCTTTCGGCGGTGGTCCGGAATTTGAACTCGTTCCAGGGGCGGAGCGGGTTGAAGACCTGGATGTTTCAGATCGCGCTGCACCGGTACCGCGACTGGCTTGATCAGATCATGGCGGCCAAACGTGGCTCTGGAAAAATGAATGTTCCGCTCGACGCGGAGGACCCCGAAACCGGAATGCCGCGCCAGGTGGCGGACCCAGCGCATTCGAGTCCTTCCGAAAATGTGCTGAAATATGAGAGGCACGCGGAGATTGTGGAAGCCTTGAAAGAGCTGGGTGGCGATTGCGAGGAGATCATCCGGCTGAGGTATTTTGGCGATCTCAGCTACGAGGAGATCAGCGGGCAGTTGAAGCTCAACGTGAAGACCGTCAGCTCACGGTTGAGCAAATGTCTGTCGAAATTGAGGGAGATTTTTCAACAAATTTCCGTCTAATCAATGAGGTGGACATGAGCGAACACGACGATATTGAAAAAAAGTTGAGCGAGTTCCGGGAAGGCCGCGACAGAGACCTTCCGGCGGACCGCCGGCTTCTGCCCGTCCACAAGGACCGGCTTTTGGCCGAGGCGCGGCGTTGCCATGGCCCGGAGGCGCCGCGCAGGAGGCTCGCTTTCTTCCGGCCTGTGATTCGCTGGGCGATGGTTGCCGCTCCGCTCCTGATCCTGGCGTTGGCGGGCTATCTCTGGTTTCAGGGCGCGAGAACCGGCCCAGCCCCTCTCCGGAGCGAGAACCACATGGCCCTGCTCAAAGCCGCCAAAGCCGATCGGCAGACCCGAAAGGCGATGTTGCCCGCGAAGGAGGAGAACGACGCGGTTCGCGAGATGGCCGAAGCTACCCAGAAAGGACGCTTATCGGCGAGCGAAGGGAAGGCATCGTCCACGCCCGGGCCAGCCGCACCGCCGGCCTCGGCCCTTGTTTCCACAGTGCCCGCGGAAACGAGCGCTGCTTCCAACGAGCCGGCCCAGATGGCGTTGCTGGATTTGAGCGGACAGTACCGGAGTCGAGGTGAAAGTAAAGAGGCTTTGCCAGCTTCGTCCGATGACCGGGATCACGCCGGCTACATCAAGGACCGGAAGAATGCGGAGAAGGCGGTTGGCGCCGATGAGAGCCTGCGCGGCGGGGCAGGCGGAAAATCCGTTTCCCGCTTTTCAAATTTCAAGCTTGTCCAGTCGGCGGACGCGATCACGCTGGTCGACGAGGCGGGTTCGACTTACGTGGGGCGTCTCGTGCAGCCGCAGCAATTTGGAAATGCGGGGGCTGAACAGGCGAAGACCAAAACCCGGCAGAAGCAGAAGGTTTCGAATTTCATCCAGCAGGCGAATCTGGTTGGCACCAACCGGATGACCCGCGAGGTGGTGACGCTGGTCGCGAACTTTTATGTCGAACCACAGCCGAGGCTCGAAGCTGAAGTGGTCCGTCAGACCGGCGGATTGGCCGGCCGCAGGGACACCGGGATCGTGTCCGGATCGATGGAGATTCCGAAGCCCGAGTCGAAATCGCCTGTCCCTGAGAAAAAACAGCTGGTGGACAAACTTCAGCAGGCCCAAAGCCGGGCATCGAACGCCCAGAGCCGAGTATCGACTGTTCAAGCCCCCGGGCGCGTGAACGTGGTGCTCGAGCGGGTCGACGTTAAAAACAACCGGCAGGAGCAGGTGGCGGATGCGGAACGACTCGACGAGGGACCAGCGCTCAGCCCCTGAGTCGGAATCTGAGATCCCTGATCCCCAGGTCGGCGAATCGCTTCTGGAGGTTCCCAAGCATCGCCTTCTTGTGGAAAAGGGTCATCTCATGAAGCCACGCGGAATGGTCGACTTCGACCGTCAGGATGTTGCGCTGGAGCCCGACAGGCCGCGTATGTGCCGCGACGAACTCACCCATCACTTCGCTCCAATGGTCCTGCAGGACGCTTTCCCGGAAGCGCTGAGCCAGGCCGAGCTTTGCCATCGCTGACGGCACGACTTCCGAGAGCCGGCGAACCAACCGGCCTTCTCCAGGCATTGGGTAGCCGCGCCACTGGTCGAGGACGTTCGTCATTTAGGATTTAACATTTATCATTTAAAAACGGCGAAACAAGTACCGGGCATAATGAGTAAAAATAACAACAACATCCAAAAGCCTTACGGCAGAGATGGGTGACAAGCTGACCTTACAGATGACTGGTTTGTTTTCTTAAATGATAAATCCTAAATCTTAAATGCTAAATGGGTCACGCTCCGTTATTGCCGATGGCTTCGACCGGGCAACCCGCCATCGCTTCCTCGCACAGCTTTTCTTCCTCGGGTGACGAGGATTGCTTGTACACGTAGGAGTAGCCGCCTTCGTCGCTTCGGGTGAAATTGGCCGGGGCTGTTTCGCGGCAAAGATCGCAGTCGATGCACTGGCTGTCGACGTAGTATTTTCCCAGAACGTTTTCTTTTTGTTTTTGGGTTGGATCTGCCATAATGAAATCTCAATTCAATGAATGTTAAAGCAACCGTCAATATAACAAAACGATTTTCCGGAGCAATAGAGATTTACTCGCCTGAGGCAAGCATATGCAGGGGCTGCCACGGAGGTAACCAATGAGTTACAAAACGCAAAAACCGCAAAAGGGCAGACCGGGCGGCGCCGCCGAAGACGAAATTGGGGAGATTCCGCGGAGTTTCGCCCGGCGCCTGCTGGAATTCATCCGTTTTTCGCACACGCTCTTCGCCCTGCCATTTGCTCTCGCGTCGGCGGCCCTTGCAGTCATGGCGCACAATGTATCGGGCGCTCCCCAGTTCCAGGCCGGCTTTTGGTGGAACCGGACGCTTCTCATCCTCGCGGCCATGGTCTGCGCCCGGACCGCAGCGATGAGCTTCAATCGGCTGGCCGACTGGAATCTGGATCAGCGCAACCCTAGGACCGCCCGCCGTCACCGGCTCATCCCGCGCTGGGCGGCGATGCTCATCTGCGTGGGCAGCAGCGGCCTGTTTGTTCTGGTCTGCCTCGGGATCAATCCGCTTGCCTTCCGGCTTTCGCCTGTGGCCCTCGGCACCATCTATGTTTATTCCTTCACGAAGCGTTTCACACACTTCAGCCATTTCTTCCTCGGTTTCGCACTGGCCCTCTCGCCGCTGGGCGCTTGGGTGGCGGTGGCGGGAGAGCTCGGCTCCTGGGTGCCTTGGATTCTGGCGGCGGTCGTGGTTTTCTGGGTGGCTGGCTTTGACATGATTTATGCGATCCAGGACATCGAGTTCGACCGGCGCGAGGAGCTCTACTCGCTGGCGGCGAAATTCGGGCCGGTCGCGACGCTGGAACTGGCCCGCGTCCTGCATGCCGTGATGTTCCTGTTGCTGCTGGTTCTCGGCGGGGTGGCCGGGCTGCGGGGCGTCTACTACGCCGGCCTGGCGCTCATCGCAGCCATCCTGGTCTGGGAGCATCGGCTGGCGTTGAGAAACACGCCGGAGGCGATCCAGGTGGCCTTTTTCCGCGCCAATGCGCTGATCAGCTTTGTTTTAATGTTTTCAATACTAATTGAAAGTTTAAGAAGTTAAGCGTAGGATGATTAAGCAATCGGCTCAGCTTTCAGCGGTCGGCCATAAGGATCGAGCCCTAGGCTGACTGCCGACAGCCAAAAGCCGAATGCCACACTCATGAGCGCAGTCTTCAAATGCAGAGCTGAAAAGGCCGGGGTGGCCGACCTTGTGGAAAAAGTCCAGTTGGGTGCCCGCCTGACGGAGGCGGAGGGCGGGCGGCTGTTCGACTGTCCCGATCTGGAGCTGGTCGGATGGCTCGCCGACGGGGTCCGCCGCAAAAAGAACGGCGAGCGAGTCACCTACATCCACAATCTTTATATCAATTACAGCAATATTTGCATCCTGAGCTGCCAATTCTGTGCATTTGCGAGGAAGAGGAACGAACCGGGAGCATGGGAGCACAGCGTCGAGCAGATGGTTGAGAAAGCACGAGCGGCCGTCCGGCAGGGGATTACCGAGATCCATATGGTCGGCGGCCTGCACCCGAAATTTCCATTCTCCTATTATCTGGAGATTCTGCGCGCGCTGCGGCAGGTCGATCCGAAGCTTTTCTTGAAGTGTTTCACAGCGGTGGAGATTTATCACCTTGCGTGGCGCGCGAAGCTTTCGTTAAAGGAGACGCTGCTCGCGTTGAAGGAAGCCGGACTCAACGGGCTGACGGGCGGAGGCGCTGAGATTTTCGCGCCCGAGGTTCGGGAAAAGATCTGCCGCGGCAAGGAGACCGCCGAGGAATGGCTTGCCTGTCACCGGCAGGCGCATGAGCTTGGACTGCCGACGACCTGTACGATGCTTTATGGGCACGTTGAAACGCGCCGGCAGCGTGTCGATCACCTGCGCCGCCTGCGCGAGCTTCAGGATGAAACCATGGGATTCGTCGGCTTTGTGCCACTCTCGTTTCACCCGGAGAACACCGAGCTTGCACACATTCCCAAGCCGACTGGAGGCGAAGATCTGCGGACGCTCGCCATCAGCCGGCTCTTTCTTGACAATTTCGACCATATCACCGGTTACTGGATTGGTCTTGGGCTGAAACTTGCGCAAGTTGCCCTCAGCTACGGTGTCGACGACCTGCACGGCACGCTTCAGGAGGAGCACATTTTTCACATGGCAGGCAGCCGGGCTCCGATTGCGGCGGGCCGGGCGGAATTGTGCAGGATGATCCTCGAGGCCGGACGGCTCCCTGTGCAACGAGACAGCCTTTATCAGCCTGTCTCGAATGTCGTAGATTGCAGGTCGAATATCGCGGAAGATGAAAAGTTAGAAACTGTAGGAGTTGCCGGCGATGGAATCAGCTACTGACATTCGACATTCGACATTCGACATTCGAAGAGTGGGCTGTGTTTCCTACCTCAACAGCAAGCCGTTGATCTTCGGGATCGAGGATCAGGTCCATCTGGATGTTCCCTCGGCGCTTGCACGGTCGCTCCGCGCGGGCGAGCTTGACTGCGCACTTGTTCCGATCGTGGAGTATCTGGAGCATCCGCACTATCAGATTCTGCCGGCAATCTGCATCGCGAGCCGCGGGCCGGTTCGGAGCGTCTATCTCGCCTACCGGGGGCCGCTCAGCGGACTGAAAACGGCCTTTCTGGATCCGAGTTCGAGGACATCATCCCTCTTGCTGGAGGTGATTCTCAGCGAGTTCTTCGGACTGAAAGTCGAATACCGGGACCCCATGAAAACGGAGGCGGGACCGGGGGATGCAAGGCTGCTGATCGGCGATCCGGCGCTGTTGCAGCGGGCCCGGCTGCTCCAGTCGGGCTGGAACCTGCTCGATCTGGGCGAGGCGTGGGCTGAATCGACCGGCCTGCCGTTCGTTTATGCCTGCTGGCTCGTCCGGGAAGGTCTCAACGCAATGCCCTATTTGGAAAAACTGACCCGCGCCCGGGACGAAGGTCTTCAGCACCTCGATGACATCATCCGGGCCGAGCGGCGGTTTTCGGAGAAAATGGTCCGCAGCTATTTCAAGGACGCTGTCTGCTACGATCTGGGCGCCGAGGAGATCCGGGGCATTCTGGAATTTCAGCGCCTGCTGAAGAAGCACGGCTGGATTGCAAAAGAGTCGGAATTGAAATTGGCGGCCTGACATGATTGATCTTGGAAAAATTCAGGAAAAAGTTCTGGGCGGTGAACGGATCACCCAGGAGGAGGCGAGCGCTCTCTATCAGAACTGCCCGTTGACGGAGCTCGGAGCTTTAGCCCATGAGCGCCGCAAGCAAAAGAAGGCACGCGCCTATGATGGCCGGGGCAACGATGTGGTTACCTATATCGTTGACAGGAACATCAACTACACGAACGTTTGCAACGTTTACTGCAAGTTCTGCAACTTTTACAGGACCGAAAAGGACAATGACAGTTACGTCCTGACGCAGGAGCAGATCGACCGCAAGATCGACGAGCTCGTCGCCATCGGGGGGACGCAAATCCTGATGCAGGGCGGCCACCACCCGAAGCTTGGGATCGACTATTATCTGGATCTTCTGGATCACATTCGCCGGAAGTATCCGCAGGTGAACGCCCATGCCTTCTCCCCGCCCGAGTTCAACCATTTCAGCGAGGTCTTCCGGATGCCGATTCGGGAGATCATCCGCAAGTTCAAGGCGGCGGGGCTTGGCTCGATTCCCGGCGGAGGCGGCGAAATACTCGTCGATGAGATCCGGGAAAAAATTTCCCCGCTCAAGTGCAGTGCGGGCCAGTGGCTCGAGGTGATGCGTATCGCGCACGAGGAGGGATTGAATACGTCGGCGACGATGATGTTTGGCCACGTCGAGCGGGTGGAGCATCGCCTCCAGCATCTCCAGCGCCTGCGCGATCTGCAGGATGAAACGGGGGGCTTCACGGCGTTCATCTGCTGGACCTTTCAAAACGACGGAACGGTTCTCAGGGCGGAGCCGGCTGGTCCGCATGAGTATCTGCGGACGCAGGCGCTCAGCCGCATCTTCCTCGACAACTTCGAGAACATCCAGTCTTCGTGGGTGACCCAGGGCGCCTCGATCGGCCAGGTGGCCCTGGGCTATGGTGCCAATGATTTCGGCAGCACCATGATGGAGGAAAATGTTGTCTCTCAAGCGGGAGCGACCTACCGGATGACCGTCGACGAGATGAAGCGCCTCATCCGCGACTTCGGCTATGAGCCCTGCCAGCGAAACAACTGGTATGAGCTTCTGAATTAGGCCGGCCCAACTGCTCGAAATAGACTTGTCAACAGGGTTGTCCGGGCTATTCTGATGACTCTTTTCGAATCCAACAACCCAACCTCAACTGCGGAAAGTTCTATGGCAAGATCAGCTCAAGGCAGAATCTACAATGACATCACGGAGACCATCGGCGGGACGCCTCTGGTGCGCTTGAACAAAGTCGCGGCTGGCCTGGATGCGACGATCCTTTTGAAAGGCGAGTACAATAATCCGCTGGGCAGCGTCAAGGACCGGATCGGCTTGGCGATGATCGCCGATGCCGAGAAGAAGGGCCTCCTCAAGAAGGGAACCACGATCATCGAACCGACCTCCGGTAATACCGGAATCGCCCTTGCGTTCGTCGCGGCCGCCAAGGGTTATCGCTGTGTGCTGACCATGCCTGAGACGATGAGCCTGGAGCGCCGCACCCTGCTGGCGATGCTCGGCTCCGAACTGATCCTGACACCCGGCGCGGAGGGCATGAAGGGCGCGATCAAAAAGGCGGAGTCGCTGCTGCGGGAAACACCCAACTCATGGATGCCGCAGCAGTTCGATAATCCGGCCAATCCGGAAATTCATTTCAGCACCACGGGGCCGGAGATTTGGGATGATACGAAGGGCAAGGTTGACATCCTGGTGTCGGCCGTCGGCACCGGCGGAACCATCTCCGGCGTGTGCGAATACATCAAGCCGAAAAAGCCGGGCTTCATCGCGATTGCCGTGGAGCCGAAGGATTCGCCCGTCATCAGCCAGACGTTGAAAGGCGAGACGCCCAAGCCGGGGCCTCACAAGATCCAGGGCACCGGTGCCGGCTTTGTTCCATCCAATTTGCATCTCAAGGACAGCAAGGGCAATCCGCAGATCACCGAGTGCATCCAGGTTTCCAACGACGACGCGTTTGCGATGGCGCGTCGAATTTGCAAGGAGGAGGGGATCCTCGTCGGCATCTCGACCGGCGCGAACGTTTGGGCGGCGATCCAGGTTGCCAAACGGCCTGAGAATAAAGGCAAGATGATCGTCACGATTGCATGCAGCACCGGCGAGCGCTACCTGAGCACGGCCCTGGCTGAAGAAGCTCGCAAACAAGTAAGCGCTTGATCGCCGTGCAACGCAGCGGTTGTATCCTCGCTCTGCTTCTTTCGGTCGCGGGTCTCTCCGCTGAAGCGGGCGTTGTCGTGTTCGGAAACGGCGCTGTTTTGGTCACCCTTTCCCAGACGGAAAAAGGCGGTCAGCTTCTGGTAAAAATGCCGTCGGGCGACGCGACGTTCGTGATGGACCAGGTCGCTTGGTATTCCAAAGATCCCTCCGTGGATACGCTTTGGGCGGCGGCGCAGGCCGCGGCCGGGGAGGGAAAATCCAATGTGGCTGCGTTGCTGGCCCAGGAGGCCTCCCTTCATGAGCCAGCGAACGTCGCTGCGGCCAAGCAGATGCTGGCCCAATTCGAGGCGAAGATGGAGGAGGCGCGAAAGGCAGCCGCTCCGCAGGCGCCGGCCTCGCAACGCACCGGAGAAGGCGGCGCCGGAGGATTGACGCAGTTGCCGGGCGTCTCGGCGTTGAAAGGTGCCCTCACCACGCCGGGAGCCGCCGGAGGCGGGGCGGGCGCCACCGCGGAGACGCAGTCCGAGCCGTCGGAGATTGGCGCGCACGGCTGGCCGGTGGAGTCGGCGATCAGCGCCGAGGATCTCCGGATCGATGCCATTGTGGTCGGTGTTTTTGGACTGACTGTTCTATTCACACTTTGGAAAATAACGGTATCGGACGCCTGACCGATCGGTGAAATTCAAACAACCCATCCGCCATGAGCCTTTTGCCCATTACCCCCAAAAAAGACGTGCTGCAGCCCAATGAGCAGGAGCTCGATCTCGATGCGGTCTGGCGGAGGGTTCGAAGCTGGACTTACGTGGCGCTTGGCCTGCTCCTGGCCGTGGCGATCGGACTGGCCGCTTATTTTTATCTGAAAGGCCAGCAGGAGGAGACGGAAATGGCGGCCCAATCGATGCTGATCGAGGCGCCCAGCGAAACGGCTCTTCAAGCTGTGACCGAAAAGTATCCGTCCACCGACGCGGCGGTTCAGGCGTTGATGCTGCTCGCGTTCCATAAATTTGAGGGAGGGGATTGGAAGAGCGCCCGCGAGAATTTTCAAAAGGTTTATGAAAAGGCCGCGCCCCGCCAGCCGGAGCTTGCTGCAGCAGGCCTTTTTGGTGTCGGCGCTTCGTATGAGGCTGAGAAAAACTACGACAAGTCGCTCGAGGTCTACGCCCGGCTGGTGAACCAATTTCCCGACAGTTTCAAAACGGTGGAGGCGAAGATGAAGGAGGCCCGTATTTATGAATTGAAGGGCGACTCTGGGAAGGCGCGCAAGTCATACGAAAATATCATTGTCAGCTATCCCAGCAGTGAATGGAAGGCCCGGGCCGAGCAACGCAACAAAATGATCGGGAGCCGCGCGAAGTGATCTCGGCGCGGATCGAGAAAGGCGTTTGATTTTTTCCAGAGTTGAATCTCGCGCGCAAACCGCTTGAAAAAACCCCTCAATAAAAAAGTCGGATTTTTGGGAGCGGGCCGGATGGCGACAGCGCTTGCCAAGGGCCTGATCCGCACCGGTGTTTGCCGCGTTCCGGACATCACGGCCAGTGATGTCAGTCCCGAACAGCTGGAGCATTTTGAAAAGGCGACCAGGACGAACGTCTGCGAGAGCAACGCGGATGTGGTGCAGCAATCCGATGTTGTCATCCTCGCGGTCAAACCAAACCATGTTTCGGAGGTTTTGGAATCGATCCGGGAGGTGTTTCACGCCCAGCTTTTGATCTCGATTGCGGCGGGCGTCACATTGGTGAAACTCGAGGGCGGTTTGCCGTCAGGTTCGCGTGTGGTGCGCGTCATGCCGAATACGCCGGCGCTCGTCGGCTGTGGTGCGGCTGCATTCGCGCTCGGCGGCAGCGCCGGACCCAAGGATGCCCATGTTGCTGAGACGATCCTGAACGCGGTGGGGATCAGCTTTCATGTGCCGGAGAGCCAGCTCGATGCCGTTACCGGGTTGAGCGGGAGCGGCCCCGCCTATATCTACCATGTCATCGATGCGCTTGCCATGGCGGGAGCGGAGCTTGGAATTGACGAGAAAATGGCTCTTCAGCTTGCGGCACAGACGGTCCAAGGAGCGGCCCGCATGGTGCTCGAAACGGGAAAGTCTCCGCAGGAGTTGATCGACATGGTGACATCGCCCGGCGGAACGACCGTTGAGGGAATGGCCGTGCTGATCGAGAAGGAAATCCACACCGGCCTGATCGCCGCTGTCAAGGCAGCGGCACGCAAATCGGCGGAATTGGGACGAAAATAGGCTTCACTTTCTATTTGACGGTCTGCAACCTTGTTGTTTTTCTGTCTGCTCCAGCAAAAAGGAGAACATTGGTTTATGTCAATCAAAGTAGGTATTAACGGTTTTGGTCGAATCGGGCGCATGATCTTCCGCGCCATCCATGACAAGGGATTGCTCGGCAAAGGAATTCAGGTCGTTGCGGTCAATGATCTCGTTCCCGCGGACAACCTGGCATACCTGGTCAAATACGACTCGACCCAGGGTCGATTTAGGGGAGAGGTCACCAGCTCCAAATCGAAAGTCGGCGTTGAGGAGGATGACCTTCTCATTGTGGATGGCCAGGAGATCAAATGTCTGGCGATCAGGGAGGGCCCGGCGGCGCTGCCCTGGAAGTCGCTTGGTGTCGACATTGTCATCGAGTCGACCGGACTCTTTACCGATGCAACCAAGGCCAAAGGGCATATCGATGCGGGCGCGAAGAAGGTTCTGATCTCCGCCCCCGCCAAAAACGAGGATATTACCGTCGTGATCGGCGTCAACGACGATAAGTATGACAAGACCAAGCACCACATCGTCTCCAACGCAAGCTGCACGACCAACTGTCTTGCGCCGGTCGTCCACGTTCTTTTGAAGGAGGGCTTCGGCGTCGAGGAGGGATTGATGACGACGATTCACAGCTACACGGCAACCCAGAAGACGGTGGACGGCCCTTCCAAGAAGGACTGGAAAGGTGGCCGATCGGCGGCGATCAATATCATCCCGTCGACCACGGGCGCGGCGAGGGCCGTCGGCCTCGTCCTGCCCGAGGTGAAGGGCAAGTTGACCGGCATGGCGTTCCGCGTGCCGACTCCGACCGTCTCGTGCGTTGACCTCACGGTTCGTACTTCAAAGCCGACCAGCTACAAGGAAATCTGTGAGAAGATGCAGAAAGCCAGCAAAACCTACCTCAAGGGGATCCTCGGATACACGGAGGATGAAGTGGCCTCGAGCGACTTCATCCACGACGACCGCTCGAGCATTTTCGACGGAGGGTCGGGCATTGAGCTTAATAACAGGTTCTTCAAGCTGATCAGCTGGTACGACAACGAGTGGGGTTATTCGGTGCGGTGTGTTGATCTGATTAAAAAATTGCTGTAACCGGGCATGGCGAAGCTTTCCGTTCGAGACCTCGACGTTGCCGGCAAACGGATCCTGCTCCGCGTGGACTTCAACGTCCCGCTCGAAGAGAAGGATGGCCAGACCGTGATCACGGACGACAAGCGCATCCGCGCGGCCCTTCCGACCATCGATTATCTGCTGGAACGCGGCGCCAGGCTGGTTGTCTGCAGCCACCTTGGCCGCCCGAAGGGAAAGAAGGATCCAAAGCTGTCCTTGCGGCCGGTGGCCAAGGCCCTCTCCGATCTGCTCCTGCGCCCCGTCGCTTTTCTCGATGACTGTATCGGTGAGAAGGTTGACAGCACCATTTCGATCATGAAAAATGGCGACTGCGTTTTGCTCGAGAATCTCCGCTTCTATGCCGAGGAGGAAAAGAACGATCCTGAATTTTCAAGGAAGCTGGCCCGGAACGCGGAGCTTTATATCAATGACGCATTCGGCACGGCACATCGCGCCCATGCTTCAACCGAAGGCGTCACCCATCATGTCGCGAAATCAGCCGCCGGTTTTCTGATGCAGAAGGAGCTTCAATTCCTGGGTGATGAGCTGGCCAAGCCCAGGCGTCCCTTCGTGGTGATTTTGGGAGGCGCCAAGGTGAGCGACAAGGTGATGGTGATCGAGGCGCTCATGGACAAGGCCGATGCTCTTTTGATTGGCGGCGCGATGGCCTATACGTTTGCCAAGGCGCGGGGTTTCGAGGTCGGCAAATCCCTCTGCGAGCTCGACAAGGTTGACCTGGCCAAGCGGCTCCTCGAAAAGGCCAGGACCAAAGGGCTGAAATTTTTGCTGCCGGTCGACAACCTGATTGCGCAGGAATTCAAAGATGGCGTGCCGACGAAAATTGTCGAAAGTTCGGCCGGCATCCCCGCCGATTGGGAAGGGGTCGATATCGGACCGAAAACCATCGAGCTGTACAGGAAGGAGATTGCCCTGGCCAAAACAATTCTCTGGAATGGGCCGATGGGGGTTTTCGAAATCCCAGGTTTTGCCAAAGGAACGTTCGCCGTGGCCGAAGCCGTGGCCGCCAACCGGGACTGCAAGTCGATCATCGGCGGTGGTGACTCGGTCAAGGCCGTCAAGAAAGCCAAGCTGATTGACAAGGTGACCTTCGCGTCGACCGGAGGGGGAGCGTCGCTCGAGTTCCTGGAAGGCAAGGAGCTTCCGGGCGTGGCGGCATTGTCGGACAAG
>JAHFSZ010000019.1:0-16525 GCA_023265515.1 Verrucomicrobiota bacterium | reverse complement strand
CCCTCGATATCCATGAATGTAGAACGCAAAATGCTGATTGCAGGGAACTGGAAGATGTACAAGACCCTCACCGAGACGGTCGCGCTCATTGATGATTTGCTTCTCGAAATCCCACAGGATAACGTCACGGTCGACATTGTGATCTGCCCCTCGTTCACCGCGCTCAAGACGGCCACCGACAAGCTTTCCAACACGATTCTTCGCGTCGGCGCCCAGAACATGCATTGGAAAAAGGAGGGTGCTTTCACCGGGGAGATTTCCGCCGGAATGCTCCGGGACATTTACTGCCGCTACGTCATTCTCGGACATTCCGAGCGCCGCCAGCATTTCGGAGAAACCAACGAGATCGTGAACAAAAAGGCGCACGCGGCCATCCAGGCGTCGCTTCGGCCGATCGTCTGCGTCGGCGAGACGCTCGACGAGCGCGAACACAAGGATTTCAAGAAGATCATCCACACGCAGGTCATCGAAAGTCTTGCCGGCCTCGGGCCGGAGCAACTTGCCGAGGTGGCAGTCGCCTACGAGCCGGTCTGGGCGATCGGCACCGGCAAAGTCGCTTCGCCTGCCCAGGCGCAGGAAATCCATCACCTGATCCGCGAGGTCCTCCGTGAGATGCACCCGGGCTCCAAGAAAGGCCACAAGGGTGGCGCGCGTGCTTCGTCTGTGGCGGAAAAAATTCGGATTCTCTACGGCGGCAGCGTCAAGCCGGCCAATGCGAAGGAGATCTTGCAGCAACCCGACATCGATGGCGTGCTGGTCGGGGGCGCGAGCCTGGACCCGCGGGCGTTCGGTGAAATCGTGAAAGCAGCCCTTTAAATTTACCCATGAACATCCTCGCCAACATCCTGCTCGTCCTCCTGCTGATGGTCTGCGCTCTGCTCGTGACCGTGGTGCTGATGCAGCGTTCCAAGAGCGATGGTCTTGCCGGCGGTTCCGCGTTTGGCGGTGGGTTCACGGAGCAATTCTTCGGTGCCGGCACCGCGACCGTGCTGGTGAAGATCACCACCTGGCTCGGCGGAATCTTCTTCGGCCTGGCGCTCATGCTGGCCATTCTCTTTTCGGTTCAGCACAAGGCCGCGGCAGGCACAGGAAAATTGAAGAAGATCGTCGCGAGCACCAACGCCGTTTCAAAGGCGAGTCATCGCGCGGGTACCAACGCGTCCCATGCGCCCGGTGCGACGAATTCGGCGTCCTCTTCCTCTTCGACAAACGCTCCCACACAAGCCAAGTAGGCAGCGCTTGTCTCCCCGGGCGTTTTCGCCCAAAATGCAGTCATGGCAACCGGCCGGTGGATATTCACCCTCGCACTCAGCCTCCTCTTCGCCGGCTGCGGCATTGAAAGCGAAAAACCGGACTTCATCATCCTCAACGGAGCGGAGCCGGAAACGCTCGATCCGCACATCATCACGGGCCAGCCCGAATTCCGGCTGGTCGAGGCGCTGTTCGAAGGACTTTACGCCCACGATCCGACGACGGCGACGGCGGTTCCGGGCGTGGCGGAGCGGTACGAAATTTCTTCGGACCATAAGACCTATATCTTCCATCTGCGGAAGAACGCTTGCTGGAGCAACGGTGACCCGGTGACAGCGTATGATTTCGTCGAATCGTGGAAGCGTTCGCTCGCGCCGGAGACGGCCGCCGACTATGCCTATCTGCTTTATTTCATCAAGAACGCGAAAGCCTACAACGAAGGGACGCTGACCGATTTCAGCCGGGTGGGTGTTCAGGCTCCCGACGCTCAGACCTTGCAGGTCGAGCTCGACTATCCGACTCCCTTCTTCATTGACCTGACGGCGATGCCGGGGCTCTATCCGGTCCACGGTCCGACGCTGAAACAATACGGTGACAACTGGGTCAAGCCGGGCCACATGGTTTCAAATGGCGCCTACCGGTTGAAGGATTGGCGGCTCAACGACCGTCTCGATATGGAAAAAAATCCCTACTACTGGGATGCCGCCCATGTCCAACTTAAGACCATTCGCGCCCTGCCGAACAGCCAGGCCATCACGGCGTTCAGTGTCTATTCGGCCGGCGGCGCCGACCTGATCCTCGACAAGGGGCTGGCGCCCATTTACCTGCTGGACGAGCTGCGAAAACGGCCGGATTTCCACGCAGCCACTTTTCTCGGCGTTTTTTTCTACCGTTTTAACGTGACGCGCAAACCGTTCGACGACCCGCGCATCCGCAAGGCCCTTGCGATGACGATCGACCGGGATTTGATCGTCAGCAAAATTACCAAGGCGGGGGAGCGCCCGGCGCTGGCATTCGTTCCTCCGGGGACCGGCGGATATCAGCCTCCCGAGGGACTTGGATACAACCCGGACCAAGCCAGGCGCCTCCTGGCTGAAGCGGGGTATCCGGGCGGCAGGAACTTCCCGTCCTTTTCGATCCTCTTTGACACGCGTGAGTTGAACACCGCCATCGCCGTCGAGATCCAACAGATGTGGAAGCGGGAGCTGGGAATCGATTGTTTTTTGGAAAATCAGGATTGGAAGGTGTACTTAAACACCCAGGCAAGGCTTGACTACGACGTCTCGCGCTCCAGCTGGGTGGGGGATTACAACGATCCGAACACCTTTCTCGATATGTTCATGTCCGACAACGGCAACAACCGGTGCGGCTGGAAAAACGCCGAGTACGACCGGCTGATCAATCAGGCCAACCGGACGATCGATGAGAAGGAGCGCTTCACGATTTTCCGGCAGGCCGAGACGATTCTGCTCAAGGAAGGTGTGCCGATCGCGCCGATCTTTTATTATGTTGGGATCAATTTCTACGACCCTCAAAAGTGGGGTGGCATTCATCCGAATGTCCTGGATGTCCATCCGTTCAAATCGATCTACCGAAAATGAGCCAGGGCATCGCCAGCCAGGCGCCGGGGATTGGGACAGCCGGGGGAAGTGCAAAGTTCGGGAGGATATTGGCATGGGTCTTTTGGGCTTGGATTCTTGCCACGCTGGGTCTGGGCGGAATTGCCGCCATGCTGGTCTTTACGCCGTTGCCGCCATTGCCCGACGTCTCGGAGGAGCATTATGAGCTGCTCCAGAAGATTCCTTACGCCACGCGGTTTGATTTTCCAGTCGGCTGGCCGGACGCGAAGGGTTACTACGACGCCCGGTCTTTCGGTAAAAAGGGCCACATGGGTTCGGACTGGAACGGTGTCAACGGCGGGAACACCGACTTGGGCGGTCCGGTGTACGCTGCGGCCGATGGGTTGGTGATCTTTTCCGGTTACGCTGGGCCGGGGTGGGGAGACTGCGTGATCGTCGCCCACCGTTTGCCGGGACAGTTCCGGGATCGCCAGGTGGAATCTTTTTACGGGCATGTGCAGGATTGTTTCGTCGAGGCCGGGGACAAGGTGAAACGCGGGCAAAAGATCGGAACCATTGGAACAGCATACGGCCGCTACTTTGCCCATTTGCATTTCGAAATCCGGCGCCGCCCCTGGATGGGGATTTGCCGGGGGTATAACGGAAAAACAGAGTGGTGGTATGACCCGACCCGGTTCATCCTCGACATGCGCAAGCAGGGTCCGCTCGCCAAACAGTAGAACTCGGAATTCAGAGGTGTTGCCATGAAGGAAGAACTGCCTTTATTCTGCATTCTGAGTCCTGAGTTCTGAAATTCCATGATCGCATTGATTCTCAAACGGTTGCTCGGCATGATCCCGGTGATGTTCATCATCATCGCCCTGACGTTCGGGCTGATGAGGCTGGCTCCTGGCGGGCCGTTTGACCGCGAGCGCAAACTGCCGCCAGCCATCGAAAAAAACATCCAGGCGAAATACAACCGCGACCAGCCGGTTTGGAGGCAATTCTGGCTCTATTTAAAGGGGGTAAGTATCCTCGATCTCGGGCCCTCGCTTCGGTATCGGAACCGTACGGTCGACGAGATCATCCTTCAAACCCTGCCGGTGTCGGTGACCGTGGGGGGGATCGCCTTTTGCCTGGCATCGATGAATGGGATCGCTCTTGGAAGTTTTGCCGCCGCCCGACGGAACAGCGCGATCGACCACCTGAGCATGACGGTGGCGCTGGTGGCGATTTGCATGCCCGTGTTCGTGCTGGCCCCGATTTGCCTTCTCATTTTCGGGTTGAAGCTCGGCTGGGTGCCGATCGCGGGCTGGGACAGCTGGCGGAACGTCATCCTGCCCGCGGTGCTCCTCTCGCTGCCCTACATGGCTTATGTGGCGCGGCTGATGCGCAACAGCCTGATCGAGGTGCTCCAGCATGATTTCATCCGGACCGCCCTCGCCAAGGGGGTGAGCCGCCGCCAGGCGGTGATCCACCACGCATTCAAGCTCGCCATGCTGCCGGTGATCTCCTTCATGGGCCCGATGGCGGCGGAGGTTTTGACCGGGTCGATCGTGGTGGAAAAGATCTTCAATCTCCCCGGCATGGGGCCTTTTTTCGTGAGCGCCGTCTTCGACCGGGACGATACGCTGGTGACGGGTATCACGATTGTTTTCAGCGTGATGCTTCTCTTTTTCAACCTCGTGGTGGATGTCGTCTATCATTACCTGGATCCCCGCATCCGGGTCCACGCATGAACGTCGAACTCATCAACATCGGCAACGAATTGTTGCTGGGCCTGGTGACCAACACGCACGCTTCATACCTTGGTCAGAAGCTCGCGGAACTCGGCTTTTTGCTCGAGCGCCAGGTGAGCGTTGGCGACGATGCCGAGCAGATCGCGGGGGCGATCCGCGAGGCCATCGACCGCGCCGATCTGATCATCACGACTGGCGGCCTCGGGCCTACTTCCGATGACATGACGGCAAGTGTGATCGGAAAATTTTTCAACCTGCGTTTCCGGATTGACGAAAAGGTCCGGAAGGCCAACGAAGAATGGTTTCGCCGCCGTGGCGCGCCGATGCCCGAGCTCGTCAAACATCAGGCCCTCGTGCCGGAGGGATCGATCGTGCTCCTAAACCAGAACGGTACGGCGCCTGGTTTCATCCTTCCTGTGCCTGGCGGCAAGCAGGCGCGCTGGCTCGCGGTTCTGCCGGGGCCGCCGCGCGAGCTCAAGCCGATGTTTGAGAAGGATTTGGCGGCGTTTCTGCGCAATCAGTTCCCCGATCGGACACCCATTCACTGGCGCGTTCTGCGCGTGGCCGAAGTTGGTGAGTCGGTGGTCCAGGAGCGCGTGGAAAAAAAGCTCAAGAAGGAATTTCCTGAAATTCAGGTGGCCTACAGCGCCCGACCCGGCGAGGTTGACCTGCGCCTCCTGGGCCCGGAAGAGACCCTCGAGCGTGCAGAAGCCGCGGCGAAGCAAATCCTCGGACATGATGTTTTTGGAGGCGGCGATGCCGAACTCGAGCAGGCCGTGATCAGCCTGCTGCGGGACCGTAAAAAAACTGCGGCATGCGCCGAGTCCTGCACCGGCGGGGCGCTGGCGAACCGCTTCACCAATGTCTCCGGTTCCAGTGAAGTTTTTCTGGGAGGATGGATCGCCTATAGCGATGAATTTAAAAAGCGCGAGTTGGGCGTCCGCGCCGAAATCATCGAAAGCCATGGCGCGGTCAGCGAGCCGACGGCCCGCGAGATGGCCGAGGGCGCGCGCAGGAGAAGCGGCGCGGATTATGCGCTTTCCATGACGGGAATTGCGGGGCCCGATGGAGGAACAGCGGAGAAACCCGTGGGAACGGTATTCATTGCGCTCGCGTCCGGCGAAGGTGTTCAGGTGTGGCGGGAGTTTTTTCCATTGGACCGATGGACTTTCAAGTGGCGGGCGGCGCAGGCGGCATTGAACCGCCTTCGCCTTGCATTGCTCGCGCACCATGAATAAAGCGATCGTGCCGTTTTCATCTGTTGCGTCCCGTCCGGTTTCCTGATTGAATTAAAGCGTGCGATTACTCCTGATCAACCCGCGCTTCCCGGAGAGTTTCTGGAGTTTCAAATGGGCCGTTGACAAGGTTCTGCCGAACAAGCGGACGCTCAACCCCCCTCTGGGACTGGCCACCCTCGCCGGCTTGTGTCCGGCGAACTGGGAGGTTGAAATCGTCGATGAAAATATCGAATCCATCCCGCTTGATCCGAAGGCGGACATCATCGGCATTTGCGGGATGGGGATTCAATTCAAGCGGCAGGAGGAATTGCTGACGTTTTATCGGAAAAGGGGACATTTTGTCGTGGCGGGCGGAAGCTATGCTTCGCTTTGTCCCGAGCTGTACGAATGCCTGGCGGATAGTGTTGTATCCGGCGAGGCCGAGTACATCTGGCCGGAGTTTTGCCGCGATTTTGAGGCGGGCAGTCCAAAGAAACTTTACCACGAAACGGGCACGGTGAATCTGAAGGATTCCCCGGTGCCGCGCTTCGACCTGTTGAAACTGGACAAGTATCAGGCGGTAAGTCTGCAATTTTCCCGAGGATGTCCGTTTCAATGCGAGTTTTGCGACATCATCGTCATGTTCGGGCGCATTCCGCGCACCAAAACCATGGAGCAGGTCGGGCGGGAACTGGACTTGCTGAGAAAGCTCGGTGTACGCAACGCCTTTTTCGTCGATGACAATTTGATTGGAAACAAGCGCCAGGCCAAGGACCTGATGGCTTTTCTTAGGGGATACCAGGAGACCCACGATCACCGGTTTTGTTTTGGAACGGAGGCATCGCTCAATCTGGCGCAGGACGACGAGCTGTTGGAACTTTTCCGGGATGCGCATTTTCAGTGGGTTTTCATCGGGATCGAGTCCCCAGACGAGGCAAGTCTGCGCGAGACCAAAAAGCTTCAAAACACACGCCAGGACATCCTGGCATCCATCCGGAACATCTATTCCCACGGCATCGAGATTTCCGCCGGCATGATCATCGGTTTCGACAACGACACGATGGAGACATTCGAGAAGCAATACCAGTTCGTCACGGCCTCCGGGATTCAGGCCGCGATGATCGGGCTTTTGACAGCGATACCGAAAACGCCTCTCTACGAACGGCTCAAAAAGGACGGCAGGTTGATCACCGAGGCAAGCGGCCAGGACAATTGCAAGCTCGGCACCAACATCATGCCCAAGCAGATGGGTTATGACGAAATGGTCAGCGGTTACCGCGCTCTGCATCATCGCTTGTTGACACATCGCAATATCGCAGACCGGATCAAAAACAAAATCCGTTATCTCACCAATCCGGTGGATGTGCCCTACTATTCATGGGGGGAGCGGATCAGCATCCCCTGGAAGTTGTTTGTCCATGGACTGAGGCCCGGAGGAATCCGTGCCGTTTACCACTTTGTTCGCTCCATTCCCTTTCTCAGGCCCAAACTGATCCCGCTGGTGATCCAGGATTGGATTGTGGGCTTATCGATGCGCGACTATGTTGATCGCCATTTTGTCCAGGAATTTGAGAAGACCAACCAGCTGACCCACGACTACGTCAGATCCATTGAAGACGCTTTTCAACATGATCTGCAGCATGGCGTCCTGGAAGTGTCACTCAACCAGGTCAAAAATGCCGCGGCCAATTTGTCGATTACCATCAAAGGGCTCATGGGTCACAAATTCTTCATTCGGGCCGCCCATCACCTGGAAAAAATTCTTCAGGATACCACCTCGTCCATCACCCTCCATATCGAAGAGCTTCACGAAGGACAGATTCAGCATCTCAACCGGCTGTTGAAAAGGCTCTCACGGTACGGCGATCGGATTCGAATTGCCGTCAATGACAAGGCCAAGACAGTGGCGGTCCACATTGATTCGTCCGTTTTTCATCTCGTTCTAAAAGCGAGCTGAGGTTGGAACCTATCCCAAAACTATCGGGGCATGTGTTGCGAGCGTCTTAGTCGATCAGCTGTTTCAATCCCATCAATGCGCGCGTGGCGGCCTCGATATTTTCCTGTTTGAGCAGGCTTTCGCCCACGAGAATCGCGTCGATGCCAAGCATCTTCAGCATCTGGACGTCGTCGCAGGTTTTGATTCCGCTTTCGCTCACGATGATCCGATCATCGGGGATCTTCGGGACAAGCTGGACGGTGGTGCTGAGTGAGACATCCATGTTTGCCAGGTTGCGGTTGTTGATCCCGATCATCAACGCGTCCAGGTTGACGGCCCGGTCGAGTTCCGGCTCATCGTGGACTTCGACCAGGACATGGAGGCCGAGCTCGCCGGCTCTTTCATGAAGAAACTTCAATTCCGAATCGCTGAGCGCCGCGACGATGAGAAGGATGGCGTCGGCCCTGGCGGCACGCGCCTCCAGCAGCTGGATCTCATCGACGATGAAGTCCTTGCGGAGGCAGGGGAGGAGCACCCTGTCGCGGACGGCGGTCAGGTCGCCGAGTTTTCCCTGAAAAAACGTTTCATCGGTCAGGACCGAAATGGCGTCGGCGCCGGCGCTTTCATAAGCCTTGGCGATGGCGATCGGGTCGAACGGGTCGCGAATGACGCCCGCGGACGGCGAGGCCTTTTTCACTTCGGCGATGAGTGAAATCCTCTTGCCGGAAAGCGCCGTCGCGAAGTTTCGTGGAATAGGAAGGCCCTTGACGCGTTCTTCGAGTTTGTCCTGAAGCCCGGTGGCCTTCTTCTCCGCCACTTCCTTCCGCTTGTGGGCGATGATTTCTTCCAAACGGTTCATAGGCGCATCCGTATCGTGGCCACAACCGGGCTCCAAAAGCCATTCGATACGCGGCTATTCCGGCATTTCTTCGCCTTTTTTCGCCTTTTTTCCCTTTAAAAATGCCTCGATGAATGGGTCAAGATCGCCATCCAGCACCGCCTGCACATTGCTCGTCTGCTCTCCCGTCCGGTGGTCCTTCACCATCTGATAGGGTTGAAGCACGTAACTGCGGATCTGGTGGCCGAACCCGATGTCGCCCTTTTCGCTGTAATGTTTTTCCATCTCGGCCCGTTTCTTATCGAGCTCGAGCTCGAGGAGCTTCGCTTTCAGAATTTTCATACCGGTCGAGCGGTTCTTGATCTGTGAGCGCTCATTCTGGCAGGCGACCACGATGCCGGTGGGCAGGTGAGTGATCCGGACGGCGGAGTCCGTCTTGTTGACATGCTGACCGCCGGCCCCCGAGGAACGGTACGTATCGATCCGGATGTCCTTATCGAGGATCTCGATCTGCGCGTCATCCTCGATCTCGGCAAGGACGTCGAGCGACGCGAACGATGTGTGCCGCCGGGCGTTCGCGTCGAACGGCGAGATGCGCACCAGCCGGTGAACGCCGCGTTCGGCCTTCAAATAGCCATAGGCGTTCATTCCCTTGACGATGAACGTGACGCTTTTGATGCCGGCGCCTTCACCAGGCAGAATATCGGTGACCTCGATCTCAAAATCGCGCCGCTCGGCCCAGCGCCGGAACATCCGCATCAGCATGTCGGCCCAATCGTACGACTCGGTGCCGCCCTGGCCGGCGTGGATGCTGAGGATGGCGTTGTTCTTGTCCTCCGGCCGGTTCAGCATCGCCGCAAGCTCAAACTGGTGGAAGCTTTCCTGAGTCTCCTTCAGCTCCTTTTGAAATTCCACCAGGAGCTTCTGCCGTTCCGCCGCCGCCTTCTCCCCGTCGAACAGCTCGACATAGGCTTGAAGATCGTGAATCTGGGAAGTGAGCCGTTCCACCGGCTCGACCTTGCTCTTCAGAAATTTGGACTGCTCGATGATCTTCTTGGCTTGGTCGGGGGTGTTCCAGAAGTCAGGTGCGGCCATCCTTGCCTCGACCTGCCCAAGATCCTTCTTGAGTTTCGGCACGTCAAAGAAACCTCCGCAGTTCGTTCAACCGCTTGCTCAGTTCCTCGACGGGTTGTGTGAATTCGACTTCCATGGGGGGAATCTAAACGGAGCTTGAGGAAGGCGCAAAACTTCTTTTTTTCACCGCCTGGATTCCCCACACCACCCACACCAGCCCCGTCAGCGCCAGGCACAGCATCGCAAACACATCGCCATATCGGGTGTAAAACGCCGGTGGCCGGTTGTAGAGCTTCACTTCGGCGACCTTCATGCCGCGGACGTAGATGTTCCCGGCGTCCTCCAGCGAGGCGGAGATGCGCCCGGTCGGGTCAATGACACAGGTGTAGCCGTTGTTCGAGCAGCGGACCAGCGGCACCCGGTTTTCCACCGCGCGAAAAATGGCATTGGCGGCGTGCTGCATCTGCTCATGCGATTCTTTGAACCAGCCGTCGTTGGTGATGTTGATCAAGAGGTTCGCCCCCGACTGGACCGACTCGCGGGCAAGCTCAGGAAAAACGTCTTCGAAGCAGATCAGCATGCCGATCCGGAGCGGGTGGTGCTGGTCCTGGAAAAGCTGGGCGCCCCGGCCGGTGCCGAAGTTTCCACCGATGGGGGTCAGTTTCCGGAGAATCGGAAAGGTTTTGTCCAGGGGAACAAACTCCCCGAACGGCACCAGGTGACGTTTATGGTACGGTGGAGCGTCGCCGGAATCCGGATTCAGGAAAAGGGCGGCATTGTAATAGAGCTGCGGCTCGAACGGGTCGCGATCGAGGGTGCCGATGACGAGGGGTGTTTTGCCTTTGTCGATCAGCTCCTGAACCAGCTCAGCCGACGCGCCGTCAAAGCCGGGACCCGTTGTCAGCGCCGTCTCCGGCCAGACGATCAGGTTGGGGTGGAGCACGGCCGCGTCGAGGGTCAGCTGTTTGAGGTCACGCCGGGCCTGCTGTTCGTACTCGTCAACCCATTTCAGAGTCTGAGGGACGTTCGGTTGGATCAGGCCAACACGGAGGGTTTCGGAGGCAACGGCCGCGGAGTGTTCGACGAAACAATGCATTCCCCAGACCATCACCAGGACAAGCAGGAAGAGCGAGACCGTGATTTCATAGCGCCACCGCGCCATCGAAAATTTTTCCAAAACCATCCGGCGGGTGCCGCAGAAGAGGGCGACGTTGAATAAAACGATCAGGAACGAAACCCCGAATACGCCGGTGATCTCGGCGATCTGAATAATGGGAAGATTTCGGAACTGGCTGACCCCGAGTGCGTTCCAGGGAAAGCCGCTCAGCAGGTGCGAGCGCACCCATTCGAGCGCGACCCAGCTGGCGGCGCCGAACAAAGCCAGCCGCAAATGATGCATGCCTGAATTCTCCGGGAAAATTTTGCGGAAGCGAGCCAGCCCCCACGCCCAGAGAGCGGGGTAAAGCGCCAGGTAGGTTCCCAGCAGAAGCCATCCGGCGGCCGTCACGTGCCAGAGCCAGTAAAGCGTCGACCAGAAGAAGACGACGCCCGCGATAAATCCCTGCCGGAACGCGCTTTCCGGGAAACGGAGAATCCCATACAGGAGCGGCATCAGAGCGAGCCAGGCGAGCACGGCCAAATTCCAGCCGGGGAAGGATAGGGTCAGTAGAATCCCGGATGCGATGGCGAGAGCGTATGGGGCGGCCCACGCTACACGGCGCTGATTTTGCCGCAGCATTTTTTGTATTTCTTGCCGCTGCCGCAGGGGCACGGGTCGTTCGGCTTGATGCGGGGGGCTTCACGCTGGATCGGCGCCGACTTGATCGCCTCCTCAACCACTTCGCCACCGCCATCCTGGGCTTGGCGCTGATGCTGTGCGGCCTGCTGTTTCATGCCGGCGAAGGGGGTATCGTGCGCCGGATCGTCTGGACCGGAGAAGCGGAGAGGAAGGCCGCGCAAAAACTTTTCGAAGGCCTCGAGGCTGGTGGCCGACCGGAAGAGGTTCGAGGCGACCTCCTGCTTCAGGTTTCCCATCATCGCCGAGAAGAGCGCGTAGGCCTCGTTCTTGTATTCGATGAGCGGGTCTTTCTGGCCATAGCCGCGAAGGTGGATGCCCTGCCGCAGCCCGTCCATGTTATAAAGATGTTCCTGCCAAAGCCGATCGATCGCGGAGAGGACGATGTGGCGCTCCATATGGGCGAGAGATTCAGGGTTTTCCACCTTCACCTTCATCTCGTAGGTCTCATGCACTTTTTGTGCGATCATGGCGGCGACGGCCTCTGAACCTGTTTGTCCCGTTGGATTGGCGGCCTTTCCCTTGGACGGGCTCAAGGCGGCATCGATCTCGAACGGTGTCAGAATGATCGGGAAAGTGACGCTCACCCACTGGATGAGGGCATTGATGTTCGGCTTGTGGTCTTCGTTCTCGACGCCCAGGTACTCGTCGACGCGGGTTTGGATCACTTCGTCGACGATCTCGAAAATCCGCTCGCGCGTGTTCTCGCCTTGGAGAATTTCGTTGCGAAATCCGTAGATGATCTCGCGCTGTTTGTTCATCACGTCGTCGTACTCGAGCGTGTGCTTGCGGATGGAAAAATTGTGTTCCTCGACCCGCTTCTGCGCCGTCTCCACGGAGCGATTGAGCAGGGGATGCTCCAGCTCCTCGCCTTCCTTGAAGCCGAAGCGCTCCATGATCGAGCTCATGCGGCCTTGCGCGAAGAGGCGCATCAGGTCGTCCTCGAGCGAGACGAAGAAGCGTGACGAACCGGGATCGCCCTGCCGCGCACAACGGCCGCGCAGCTGGCGGTCGATGCGGCGCGATTCATGGCGCTCAGTGCCGATGACGTGAAGGCCGCCCAGATCGGCAACACCCGTGCCCAGTTTGATGTCCGTGCCGCGGCCCGCCATGTTGGTGGCGATGGTGGCGGAGCCGCGTTGTCCGGCGCGGGAGACGATCTCGGCTTCCTGCTCGTGGTACTTTGCGTTGAGGACGGAGTGAGGGATATTGATGCGCTTGAGCATGCGGCTGATCAGTTCGGAGGTCTCGACGGAGATGGTGCCGACGAGGACCGGCTGGCCTTTGGCGTGGCATTCCTGGATCTCGCGGGTGATCCGGTTGAGTTTGTCCTTGCGCGTCTTGTAAATGATGTCGTTGGAGTCGGCGCGAACGCAAGGTTTGTTGGACGGGATGACGACCACGTCGAGCTTGTAGATGCTGTGAAACTCGTTGGCCTCGGTTTCAGCGGTGCCGGTCATGCCGGCGAGTTTCTCATAGAGGCGGAAATAGTTCTGGATGGTGATGGTCGCGAGCGTCTGTGTCTCAGCCTCGATCGCAACGCTCTCCTTGGCCTCGACGGCCTGATGGAGCCCGTCGCTCCAGCGGCGGCCGGGCAGGATGCGGCCGGTGAATTCGTCGACAATCAGCACCTGGTTGTTCTGGACGACGTACTCGACATCCTTTTCATAAAGACAATAGGCGCGCAAAAGCTGGGCGATGTGGTGGATGCGCGAGGTCTTTTCCTCGAACTCCGCCTGGACGGCTGCGCGCTTTTCCTCTTTTTGCTTTGGAGTGAGCGAGGGATTGGTATCGATCTCGTGGTAAAGGGTGATCAGGTCGGGAATGACGTAGGCGTTTGGGTCGTCGGGACTGAGGAATGTGCGGCCTTTTTCAGTCAGGTCGGAGGCGTGGCCCTTTTCATCGATGGAGAAAAAAAGCTCCTCGTTGACGAGGTGGATTTCCTCCTTCTTCGGGTCGGCAAGGATTTGAAGCTCGGCCTTCTCGACGAGGCGCAGGATCGCGGGATCCTCGATGAGCTTCAGGTAGACCTTGCTCTTCGGCATGCCCTGCTTGACCTGGAAGAGGAGCCGGCCGATCTTGAAATCAAGCTCGGAGTTGGGCCGCTCGCCGCGCTGGCTGACGAGCTCCTTGGCTTCGGAGGCCATCCGGTTGCAAAGGGCCATCTGCGCCTGCACGAGGCGCGAAACCCCCGGCTTGAACTGATCGTACTGCTGGTTGACGTTGACCGTGGCCGGGCCGGAAATGATCAGCGGCGTGCGGGCTTCGTCGATCAAAATCGAGTCGACTTCATCCACAATCGCAAAGAAGTGGTCGCGCTGGACCTGCAGTTCCCGCGACGTGGCCATGCCATTGTCGCGCAGGTAGTCGAAACCGAATTCACTGTTGGTGCCGTAGGTAATGTCGTACTGGTACTGGGCGCGGTGTTCAGCGGGAGGCTGGGAGTTTTGAAGACATCCGACGGTCAGCCCGAGGAACTGATAGATCGGGCCCATCCATTCGGAGTCGCGGCGGGCGAGGTAGTCGTTGACGGTGACCAGTTGAACGTTGCGCCCCGAGAGCGCGTTCAAATAGAGGGGCAGGGTGGCGACGAGCGTCTTGCCCTCACCGGTAGCCATCTCGGCGATCTTGCCTTGGTGCAGGACAACGCCGCCGATCAGCTGAACGTCGAAATGGACCATGTCCCAGGTCGTGGGGTGGCCGCAGACGTCCCACGTCTTGCCGACATGGCGGCGTGCGGCGTTTTTAACGGCTGCGAAAGCCTCGGATAGCAGGTCGTCGAGCGTCTCTCCTTTTTTGAAGCGCTCCTTGAACTCCAACGTTTTGGCCTGGAGCTCGGCGTCGGTCAGCTTCTGGTACGACGCCTCGAATTCGTTGATCCTGGCGACGAGCGGCCACAGCTTCTTGACCTCGCGCTCGTTTTTCGTGCCGATGATTTTTTTGATAACCCAGGAAATCATTTTCTTTGTGAGAACTTAGAATACGAAACCCAGAACTCAGAATGCCATGCAATCCAGCGTTTCGGGAGCGTCTTATGGTATCTTCTGTGTTCTGACTCCTGTGTTCTGGGTTCTGGGAGGTTACTTGCTTCCAGGTTTTACCGCGGGAATCCTCTTCAGATCCGCAGGCAGCCGGTCCGGCTCAAACGTTTCCACGGGGAGCTTGAGCAGGCTTACGGTCGGGCATTCGAAATCGAGCATCCTCGTCGCGCGGTCGACCAGAAGAGCCACCGCCGCGACTTCCGCGCCATGATTTTCGACGATTTCCATGGTCTCAATGACGCGGCCGCCCTCAGTGGCCACGTCCTCGCAAACCAGAAATTTTTCACCCCGCTTGATTTCAAAACCGCGGCGCAGGGCGAGCTTGCCGTCCGCCTTCTCAACAAAAATGTGTCGTTTGCCGAGCTGGCGGGCCACTTCCTGCCCAACGAACAGGCCCCCCATCGCCGGGGAGATGACGCGGTCAAAAACCAGGCCCTCGACTTTCTGGACCAGCTCGCCGCAGAGCCGCTCCATCAGCTTGGTGTGCTCCAGGAGCAGGGCGCATTGAAAGAATTGCCGGCTATGCTTTCCAGACCGGAGGATAAAGTGCCCTTCCAGGAGGGCTCCGGTTTCCCGGAATACGTCAAGAATCTGCTGTTCATTCATGTTATGTGGAGACCACGAAGCGTGGATCGGGCCTGGCCGCTGCCTCGAATTCCCTCTTGCGTTCCTCGTAACCCTTTCTTCCAAGCAAACCATAGGCAAAATTTTTGCCCTGTTCAACCCCTGGCTGGTCGTAGGTGTTGATGTCGTAAAGCTCGCCGATGTAGGCCGTTTGCAGCTCCAGAAGAAAAAACAGCCCGCCCAGCGCCTCCTCGTCGACCTTGGAGATGCGGATTGCACAATTCGGCCGGCCCGTCTGCGTCACGACCAGCTCGGTGGCCCGCTCCTCGTAATGAAAGAGATCGCCAAGCGTTTTTCCACCGAGATAGGCAAAGCCCTCCACATCGTCGAAAGCCTGTGGAATGGTGATGTCGTGATCAAATTGACTGACGCTCAAAAAGGTGATCACCTTGTCGAACGGCCCCTCGACGTAGAGTTGGACCTGCGAGTGCTGGTCGGTGACGCCCACGGATTTTTCGGGCGTCTGGCCGGCGTGCACGACCTGGCCCTTGCGGTTGACGCGCTTACCGAGGCTTTCGGCCCAGAGCTGGCGAAACCAATCGGCCACATCGCGCAGCCGGTGCGAATAAGAGCACATGATGTGAACATTCTTTTTCTTCTTCACGTCGAGCAGGTAGTGATACGCCGCGCCGAGGAGGGCTGGGTTTTTCCAGATCTCGACGAGGCCCGCCGCCTGATCCATCCTCTGGCCTTGGTCGACTTTTTTCGCGCCGTCTAGGAGAGCCCGGATGTTGACACCTGTCACGGCAGCGGAAAGGAGGCCGACGGAGCTGAGCACCGAAAAGCGCCCGCCCACAGTGGCGGGGATGGTGAGGCACCGGGCGTTCTCGCGCGGGGCGATCTTGCGCAGTTCCCCCTTGGATGCATCGGTCGTGAAGATGAAATGCTCGCCATGCTTTTCAATGCCGACGGTTTTGATGACCCGTTCACGGGCAATTAAATAAGTTGAAATACTTTCAGCAGTATTTCCAGATTTGGTGATGACGTTGAAAACTGTCTTGTTCAGGTCGAGGAGATCCAGGACGCCGTGGAGGCGATCCGGGTCGATGTTGTCCGGGACGAAAAGCCGGAGGCCGCGGCGTTTGCCGTTGGGCAGGAGATTGTACTCGGGATGGTTGAGAGCCGACTGGATGGCGATGTTGCCAAGGGCCGAGCCTCCGATGCCGATCACGACGAAGTTTTCGAATTTCCGCTTCAGATCGGCGGCCAGCTTTGTGATTTCATCAGCCAGGGCGGTGTCGTAGGGCAGATCGAAGAAGCCGAGCTGTTTTTCCTGCCGCATTTTTCTGACATTCTCGAACGCCTGCCGGAGGCGGGGCTCAAGGGCCTTGATCTCCTGGTCCGACACGCCGTGTTCGCCGATGCGTTCGGCGCGAAGGTTGTTAAAATCGTAACGGATCATCGGGCTTCTCCTGTGTTAAAAATGAGGGCTCGACAGTAGCAAACAGGGT
>JAHFSZ010000018.1 GCA_023265515.1 Verrucomicrobiota bacterium | reverse complement strand
GTGGCATGACATAAACAAGCTTCCATTGGCTGCTGCGCACACAGATGCCGATAGGTTTGGCCTGGAAATCGCAAAACCCGCTGCCCATGTGCTCCATGAGGACGTGTGTGCGGCCAACGGAGTCTTTCCGATTCAGGGGAGTTCCTTGAAAACATTCCGGGGCGGGCAAGCCGACCAGATCGAGTAAAGTAGGGCCCACATCCAGTGAGGAACATAATCCATCGAAAACACGAGCAGGGACACCGTCGCCCGCGAACACGAGCGGTACATGGTAAAGGTCGTCGTAAAAATGTGACGTGACATGCACCTTGTTGCGAACCGGCCAGCCCGCGTGAAAGTGCCCGTGGTCGGCGGTGATGAGAATCAACGTGTCCTTCAGGAGATCGCGTTGTTTGAGATATTCCAGAAGGCGGGCGATTTGGGCGTCCGTGTAGCGGATGGAGAAATCATACATCGGATTGCCCCGGTATGAAGCGAGGCGCGATGTCATGCCTGAATAAAGTTTCTTCGCCTCCCGGATTTCGTCCGCGACGATCGATCCGGCGCCGGGAATGTCGTACGAGGTGAAGTTGAGCTCGTGGACGTCGGCGGTGTGGATCCATGCAAAGAAACGCCGGTCTCCAACGCCATCCAACCAGCTGAATAAGTTGTTGAACATGTAGCCGGCTGATGAATACCAGACCGATTTACTCTGTTTTTTCAAAAGTCGTTGCATGCACTTGAGCGTCACGATCACGCTCGCCTTGTCGAGCGCGACTTGCATGGTCAGATGAAGCAAAACCAGGATGAGAAGAGCGCGAAGCGGCCGGTCGACATCGATGGTGTGCGGGTTGTCCGTGCGGGCCGCCACGAGCGAGGCGAGTTGAGTGTAAAAGGGATCGTCGCTTGCTTCGAGGAAGCGCAGGGCGGTGCGCTCGGGGTCAGCGCGAAATTCAGACTCTGCCTCGTGGACCATTTTCAACATCGCATTGAAGTCGTGGTCATGAAGCATCAGTGAGCGAAGAATCGCTGGTTCGCTCGATGGGGTGGTCATCCGGGTGCAATAGCTTCGGAGATCCTCGAAGAACCCCGAAAGGTAGGTTTGAAATCTGGCCACGTACTCGCGTTTCCCAGCCGGGTTGGCTTTCCAAAGATTATTGTAAAACTTCTGGCTGCCGAGGACTTCGGTTTTGAAACGCGCCAGGTCGTATAACGGATAGATGTCATCGGAGCCGCGCGTATAACCCCAGTTGGATGGCCAGGCGTCCTGAACGAAGAAGGCGGTTCGATATCCGGCGTCCCTGAAAACCTCGGCCAGGTTCTTTTTCCGGTTGCTGATGCCTAAAGTATACCCGCCGCGGTCCAGAGGGAGTGTCGAAGTGAACAGCCCCGGATAAGAAAAGTCGGTCGGGCACCCGACAGCGAAACAGTTCTTGAAAGCAAGACCGGAGGACATCAGGCGGTTGATCGTCGGGGACGGGTCCGGGGCATGGCCTGCGAACCCGAGGCGGTCGTATCGAAGTGAGTCCACGATGATGCAGATGACGTTCTTCATCGTTTTGGCGGCCTGGTTCAGGATCAGGAATCTTCTTCGAGGGAGAGGAGGGTGATGTGCTTGAGAACCGGATGGATGACGTAATAGGTTGTGCCCTGACGCGGTTCCTGCGGGATCGGAACGGGCAACCGCCCTTCCTTGTGCAGGCCAATCAGGATGTCCACCAACAGGTCGGCGCGGATTGCACTGTCATAATAATGGTCCACGTTGAGACGGGGAGGCGGTCTGGAATAGCGGCGGCGGGCCAGAATCGCGCCGGTGTCGATCTGTTTGTCCAGGAGGAGCGCCGTGACACTGCAATCGCCGTTCATCAGCAGGCTGTAATAGATGGTGGTGCTTCCGCGCTCATCGGGCAGCCAGCCGGCGTGGAAATGAAGGAAGGGAGTTCCAAGATCCAAGAGATCTTTTTTAATGATCTGGCCGCCATAACCCGAATAAATGATCAGGCGGGGTTTAAGGTCTCGTACCGCGTCATGAACCTTGATGTCGTTGATGTTTGCGGACTCGACAGCCGTCACGGGCCACCCAGCCTGGTCGCACGTTGTTCGTAAGGGAAACTTGAGGTTGGGGAGAAAAATGTTTGCAGGAATGCCTCCCGGGAGCGGGAATCCCAGTTCCTGTGGGTGTTGGGCCGCAGCATCGCCAAAAAGCAACGCTCCAGCGGGTCGCAGACCCTTGGCAGCCATGGCTTGGGCATAAGTTTGCGACCGGCTCGTATAGGCAGCCAGGAAAAGAACACCATTCAGCTGCATCATAATTTCACTTTGACCTTCTCTGCGACCGCACGGACAAACCGGCGTTCTTCCAGGATAAGATGGGCGAGGCGGGCCTGGCCTGCCTTATCGAGCCTGTCCCGCAGGGCCGACAGCGTGTCGAGGCATTTCAAAAGGACGTTCAGGTAGGTAAGCTTGGAGGTGCGGTGATGCGCCGCCGCCATCACCTCGGCGAAACGAAGATAGAGATCCAGTCGTCGGAATGCGTTCCTGTCGTTCGGGTGGAAGTGAGAGTCATATTCGTCGTGGAGACGCTTGTTCACCTCAAATCGCTGGAGCAATCTGTCAAGCCATGGCCGAACGGAGTCGGGTATTTCTTGCGCGCTCGATTCAAGCTTGTGGCAAAGAAACTCCAAAAGGGATATTGTGTCGATGCGATCACCTTCGCGAAATTCAGGGCAGCCGTTTGTTCTTGGAGCTGGTTGCGGCGCGGGGAGGGAGGCAAGGACACGATTCCGATCTTCCTCCCAGGCTTTCAAAAACGTGAGACCTTCGTAGGGTGTGTAGAAATAATTGTGACGGTCATCGAGAAGATCGCCTGTTGCATAAGGATAGTGGCCGGACTTCATTGGAAAAAAACTCCCGCTTTTGAAAGGATCTGCTTCGCGGCGGCCTCGGGATCAAGCCCAGGTTTGCTATTGTCAAAAACCCAATCTGGATTTTTGGGCGGCGAGAAAGGAATGTCGATTCCAACAACATTACGAATTTGCCCCGCTTTTGCGCTTCGGTAGAGTCCTTTGGGGTCCCGTTCGGCTAAAATTTCGAGCGGTACGGAGACGTACACCTCGAAGTATTTTGAGTAATGATGCCGATTCCAGGAACGGGTTTCTTCGAAGATCGAGAGAATGCAGCAAACGACGTTGATGCCCTGCCGGTCGAGCCAAAGACACACCTCGGCGATGCGCTCGGCATTGGCAGCCCGCCCTTTGATCGAGTATGCATCCGGCTCCCGATCCTGTTTGAAGATCCGGCGGATTTCATCGCCATCGATCAGGACGGTTTGGGGTTCTTTTGCCTTCCAGAGCCGGCAGACCTCCCTCCCGATCGTTGTTTTTCCCGCACCCGAAAGTCCTATGAGCCAGATCACCATGGTCCACATCCGTCGTCACCAGCGCCAATCGTGGTTCCATCTCGTTCCGGTTTGATCCGCCTCCGCCGTCTTCCGCTTGTAAAGACGAAGATCCTGTTCGGTGTCAACCTCACACCAGCCGCCCTCCACCGGTATGGCGCGGATCCGATGGCCCACAGCGATGAGGCGGCTGATCAGTCCGGTCATATCCATCCGATCCCGAATCTCATCGGACACTCCTGCCAGGATTCCTTCCACCGCAGCCCAGCCGGAGGGGGTAAACTTCAAAAGTCCCATATACTGTCCTTCAATTTCGTCGATTCGTTCCGTTTTGCTTCCGATGGCGATCACATACCCGTTTCGCGTTTGAAACGTCTCCGCATCTTTCAGGGGGTCTTCAAATCGGGCCTCCCAGAGTTCCTTCCACAGCCGATCGTAGGTGATGACGAGGTCCCCATCCGATTGGATCAGCCGCAGGATGATCGACGGATGGTAAACGATATCGCCATAAGAGACGAGGGTGATTTTTTTTTGCAGAATGGAAGAGGCACACTGAAGGCTTGCCACCATGTTTGTGCTTTCCCACCGGGGATTGTCGATGAGCGAATAACCATCACCTGGCAGCGAATCCTTGCCATAGCCGCGGACCACGACGATGTCCTGAATCCCGGCGCTGCGGAGCGCCGACGTCTGCCAGTTGAGGAGGGAACGGCCTTGTAGCTCGACGAGGCATTTGGGCCTTTGGTCGGTGAGCTGGTTCAAACGGGAACCACGCCCTGCTGCTAGAATGATTGCCGTCACGGGAATTGGGTCACAGGATCCTCAAGGCCGAAGGCGTAGCGGATCAGATCCCGATCGAAGTCCTGAAACGGTCTTTGGCGTTCCGGGTGCCACATCACCGCAATGGCTCTTCCTTGCTTGGCATGAGCGGCTTCCACCCAGTCACCATCCATGACTGCAAGAGGGGCGAGCGCAGGACTCAGTTCGCTGAGTCTCATGCCCCAATTGTGGAAGGAGTTGACGGTTTTTGTACGGTTCGCGAGGCTGCGGACGTTAAAATTGCCGGCAAAGCTTACTTGGTGTTGCTTTGCAACATGCTCGGAAGAAGGGCAAGCCTCTAGTTTGCCACCGTGGTATTTCTGGATGACCTGCAAGCCGCGACAGACGCCATACACAGGAATGTTGCCAGCCTCGGCGTGCTTTAAGAGCGCGTAATCGGTTTCGTCTTTGATACGGCAAGCGCCCACGTCATTTCCGCCAGTGAGAATGAAGCCGTCCAGTTTCCAGCGCCGGGCAAAGTCGATCACTTTCGAGCCGAGGTTGGGAAGGGGCATCCAGGCAACTTCCGGCAAGGCATAAGCCATGAATTCGGACCAATCCTGTGCCAAGGCGTCGCGCCATTCGGAGCTCTCTGGGGCCTGATCGACCCGCATCGTCAGGCCGATCCGTTCGATGCTAAGCGGCTTCATTTTCATGCAGGGGGCGCAATACTTTTTCGCGGCAGTTGAGATCCACAGAGCCCGCAGCGATGATCCGATCAAAGATTTGTTCGCCACATCCAATCGCTGCAGGCAGGCCGAACTCCGCGCATCGGATGGCCATGTGCGAATTAGCGCCCCCGTATTTGGTGATCAAGCCGCGGATCCCTTTGCTAAAAATGAAATCGAATCCAGGATCAGCATTATTGATACAGACGAGTTTGTCATGCAAATCCAGTGGCCCCAAGCATCGAGTGTCGATAAAAACAATCGGACCTTGGACATGTGCCGATCCAATGAAGTTGGGTGCGCTTCGATGAAGGGGGACCACGTAGATGTCCTTCGCGCTCCGGATGAGAAAACCGAGCTTGATTGCCCGTGCGATGGACATCTGTTTCACGCCGGCTTCGGCAATTTTGAAAAAATGCGCCCGTTGATCGGTCAAATGAGGAATCGTCAGCATTTCGAGGATCTCCGAAATTTTGATGTTCGCGACATTTTCACGACTCAGACTGAGTTCTTCCCCCCACAGCGCAAGCAATTCAAGGGCATCCGAGAGATCCCGCGTGAACACAAATTTGGCATACTCCCGTCCGGCAATGGCCCTGCGGATGTACTCGAGGAGTTGTTCTGCGCTGATTTCAGGCATTTGGATCTCACGGAGAAGCTGTTCAAGAGCCGCTTTTTCTCGTGCAGTTGGATGAAATTCGACGCGAGGAATTTCAATCGATGGCAGGCATCCCTGGAATATGTCATCCCGATCGGCATATCTGAATGAGTTGATGCTATAGGTGCTTGGCCGGAGATGTCCATAACGTGCCAGGAATTGCTGGGGGTTGGTTTTGCCTGTGGACACAGCGCAGAGGTCCTCAGACAGGGAGTTGGTGATGGTCCGAATCGAACGCTTGAACACACTGACTCTGCTGGCAGTCAGCGCCTCTTTCCGAACGGTGGATCGGAGGAAGGACTCAGCGATGAAGGCATGTCTTGCAAGCACGCTGAACGGCAGGACTCCCATTTCCCTGCATTGATCCAGTAATTCGGCAACCTGGGCGATGAGCGGGAGGTTTCCCGCAGGGGATTTTTTTGAAGATCTCGATTTTTGGCGCTCTTCCAAATCGGCGATCGTCCTTTCGGCTTTTGCAAGACTTCCGCCCGCGCCCAGATCCAAGGCATTTCGCGTGAGCGTGCCTAGGCAATCCTGGAAAACTCTGAACATTGGGGCGGGGAGCAGGTTTCCGTATCGTTCTTGGCACACTTCATGGAAGGTGAAATCCAGGCATGTTTGGGCGACTTCGAATTCAACCTTATCGTGGAGCTCGGGATGCTCATCCAGGCGATCGAGCCAGGCATCCACGATGGCTGCGCCGACATCATCCGGCACTCCGGCGGGAAGAAACGAATTGAAGCTGTTGCGGACATCGATATAGGGTCTACCGCCAATGACGATCATCAATTCCTGATCGGGGAGCTTGCGATAGCCCATGCTGAGCCTGGCATCGCGCCATGTGCTGCGAGTGATCAATTCCCGGTAAAGTGAGACGGCGAGGGGGTTGGGCGTAGTTCCAATCATTTCCGCCGGATTCCAGTCGGGCATCACGCCCAGAATCGTTCGCTTTCCAAGCACGCCCGATCTCGGAAGGGAACTTTCAGCGACAAAGTTTTCGATGGAGGGGATTCGTTCGGCGACTTCGAGAACAACCTCGGCACGCCAGTTTTTCCAGACACTGATGCGGCGCACCTGGAACAAGATGACTTCGCCATCGTTTGTCATTCCAAACTCAATATCCAGCGGGACCGAACCGCAATAAGCCTCGAGCTCCTGGACCACCTCGATCACCTTGCTGATTCTTTCCGAAGTGAAATGGCTCTTGTTCGCCTTATGGTAGATGAGTACCGTCTTGTTGACGCCGGTACCCCCCGTGATGGAGTCTGTCTTTCCCGATTCGTCGTCGTAATTGATGACGTAGTAGGGCGAGCCGTCCTCGAGGTCGCGTGTCATCACCACACCGCTCATGGCGACGTCAGCGAGCATGGGTTGCAGTAGGATTTGGTCCTGTGGGTTGCCTTTGTAGGCGCTGATCACCGCCCTGACAGCGTCCTCCACGGCTTGGCGGTTTCGTGGCTCGACGTGGAGCAAACTTTTATAGGCTCCGGCTGTGCCTGAGAGCTCGGCATCCTCGCCGATGGCACTGCTGCGAATAGCAATCAACCCGTTTTTGAATTTGTCAGATATCTCTTCCAGAAGTTCCGTTCTGCGGTGTTCCCAATCCTCGACACGAAAGAACATCAGATCAAGGACGCGCGATTTTTTGACGACAGGCTTCAGTGCCGCAAGCGTTTCGGCTTTTGTGCCAAAATTGAACTTGGCTATGTTGCCCATCTGCGAATCCCAGGATTCCTGCCCTCGGCATCGATCTAGTCTAGAACCTATCCCAAGAACTAGTCAACGCATGCCCCGATAGTTTTGGGATAGGTTCTTGATTCCTCGGGCTTGCGGCGGGAGTGATGTTGCCGGCCTGGGCGAGCCGCGACACCTGCACGATTGAAGAGCCAGGGATGAATTGGCGATGAGCGGAAAATTCAACTTGCTGAAGGCGCATTGTAAAGGACATGGCAAAGGAGTTGAAATTGAGTTGCGACGTTTTTTTCTGGTGAGCGGCCATCACGCCACGGAAGCAATCTAACCCACATTCAGGTGGAATCAACGCTAAAAAAAGTGGAGTTTGGAAAACCGTTTCTACTTCTGTGAGGTCGTTGCTGTTTTGGGGATGCTTCCGCCTCAGGAAATTTCTTTGAATGTGGTCCGCATATCTTTCATCGCAAAGGTCTGGCCATTTTCCACCAGAAGGACTAAATTTTTGCCTTCCGAAAAACGACATGATCGGAATGACAATTTCCATCATCACCCCCTCCTACAACCAGGCTCCTTTTCTGAGACAGACGATCGAGAGCGTTTTGTCTCAGGCCGGGGACTTTGATCTGGAATACATTGTCATGGATGGAGGTTCCACCGATGGCACCGTCGAGATCCTGAAGAGTTACGGCGACCGGATCCGTTGGACCTCCCAGAGGGACGAGGGCCAGTCGGCTGCGATCAACGAAGGTTTTCGGCATTCCACGGGACAAATCGTCGCGTGGCTCAACGCCGACGATCTTTACCTCCCCGGCGCCCTGGACACTATTGCAGAGCGGTTCGCTGCGAGACCGGACGCGCTCTGGCTGATCGGCGAGTATCAGATGATCGACGAGCAAGGGGCCCGGATCCGCCGAATCCACAGCACTTACAAAAACTTTCTGATCCGTCACTACTCCTACCGGCTGCTTCTGACCGAGAACCTCTGCCCCCAGCCATCCGTCTTCTTCCGGCGGAGCGCCTTGGACCGTTTGGGATTTCTCAACGAGAAGGAATTTTACGTCATGGATTACGAATTCTGGCTGCGGCTGGGTAAAAATGGTGATCCCATCATCGTGGAGCGCCCGCTTTCGCAATTCCGTTTCCATGCCGGATCGAAGACCCAGAATTCCCAACTCCGGGAGCAGTTCGGGAGGGAACTGGAGCTGGTCAAATCCTACACGGCCGGAAGGCCATGGCTCTACGTGATGCACATCATCAATTTCTGGAAAACACTGATCTTCTACCGGTGGCTTAAATGGTAAATTTTCGATGAAGCTCAATCGCCCCTGGCTCTATTTGCTCCTTCTGCTCGTCTTGCCGTTCCTGATCTTCTGGGAAAACTTCCTGTCGGGCCAGCTCGTGATGACCAGCGACAGCAACATCGCCACCTTCATTGTTCAACATGAGCGTCTTTGTCAGGGATGGGAGGCGCACTGGTCCAACTCCTGGTGGCTGGGATTGCCAGCAGGCTTGCCTCTTTTGCGTCTTGAGAACGTGCTGATCTGGCTTTTACCGCCGGTGGTTTACGCGAAAGTGAGCATCCCGCTCTTCCTGGCAATTGGCGGGTTGAGCGCGTTTGCGCTCGGACGCGCGTTTGGATTCGCCGATTTCGTAGCTCTGGTCTTCGCGCTGGGATGGGAGTTGGTGGGATCCAGTCTGACGGACATTCCCGGCGGCCACCATTCCCGGCAATTGATGTTGGGCGTGCTCCCATTGATGTATCTGGGCCTCTGGCAAGCATCGAAATCGCGTCCCGTTTGCGGCGTGGTGCTTGCGTCGGTCGTGGTCGCGACGATGATCGGGGCACTGGCCGATTCTGGAGCGATCCTCGCGCTCAGCGGTGTTTGTTTTTTCATCTGGCTCAACCACCGCTCCCTCGGCATGGTCCGGTTTTGGGCGCAGTCCGCCTTGGGAACGATCGTGACCCTGCTGCTGTGTGGCCAGATTTTCTTCTCGTTGATCCCCGGCGCAACCAGCGGACTCAGAGCCGATGATCTGGGCGCGCCAATGGGAGAGTCGCCTGAGAACAAGTGGGATTGGCATGCGCAGTGGAGCTTTGCTCCGGAGGAAGTGTTTGAATTGGTTGCCCCCGGTTTTTTCGGATGGCAGACGGGGTATCCCGATCAGCCTTATTGGGGGCGGGTTGGCCAGACCGAGGGATGGGAAAAAACCCACCTGGGATTCCGCGACTTCCGGATCGATAATCCGACGACGGGCACGGCGGTGGCGGCGCTGGCGCTGCTCGGAATCTGGGGATGCTGGCGGCGCCGCACGGCGGATTCGGGCAATGACATCCGTGACAGGCAGGCCGGGCTGGCCCGTTTTTTCATCGTGATGGCAATGGCCAGTTTTCTGCTTTCACTGGGTAAATTCCTGCCGGGCTACCGGCTGATTTTCGAACATGTTCCGGGTTTTCAGGCTTGGCGGAACCCCAACAAGTTTTTCTTCGTGACCAGCTTCTGCATCGTCTTTCTTGCAGGATTTGGCGCCCAGGTGATGGTCGATGCCATGACCGGCTCCACCGGTGCCGGCGGACGACGCCAGGCGCGCAAGGCCGCCCGGGGTCTCTGGTTTGTTTCGGCTGGCTTGGCCGCCGGATCGGTATTGGTGCTGGTTTACCAGAACGATCTGGTACTTCAGTTTTCAGAGCATTTTCGGACGCAGTCCGAGGCTGTGAGGATCGTCTGGGGGATGTTCGGGTCGCTGCTCAGAGCGGCTTTTTTCTGGGGCTGCTGGGGCGGCCTGGTGGTCGCCGCGCTGCGCTTCTCGGAAAGCCGCCCCGCACGGTTGCTTTGGATTGGGCTGGCCTGGGTGGCGCTTTCCGTCGCGGAGATGGTCTTCGTGGCGTCGCACTATCTGTCGTTCTTCAAGTATCAGGATGTTCTTGCGACCCATCCGATGCTCCAGCGCGTCATCGAGGACCAGAAGCACGAGGTTTCCAGGTTCAAAATGATTGTGACTGATCCGCTCCTCAACAGTTTCTACTTCTTCCAGATTCCCTACCATCGAATTCAGTCGATCGACATCCCGGCTAGTTCGCTCCCGTCCGACGATTACAGGTATTATTTCGAACAGATGCAGTCGTATCAGGTGCTGATGTGGGAGCTGGGCAACGTGCGTTACGTTCTCGCGCAGAGCGCCATTGCCGGGCAGCTTGCGGCGATGTATGGGTCGAACCGCTTTGAGTGGGTGACCGACTTTGCGATGGAGAATGGACCGGATGGTGATCACATCACGGAAGTTTCTGAAAACGCGCCCGGAAGCGCCTATCGTCTGCTCCAAATCCGTCATCCACTGCCGAGGGCATTGGTGGTTCCCGAAATGCGAATTGCAAAAAATCCAGACGACCTTTTTGCCCTGATGAAAAGCGGCCGGATTGATTTCGAAAAAACCGTGCTGGCCCTGCCATCCAGCGGCCTCGCGGCTTCCAAAGCCGGCACGGCGCCTAAAAATTTCGGGGCACAGGTCTGCGAGTACAGCGACAATCGGATCATGATCGAGGCGCATTCCGACCAGCCGGCTTATCTGTTGCTCAACGACAAATACGATCCGGATTGGCGGGCGACCGTCAATGGCCAGCCCGCCCGGATATTCCGCGCCAATTTCATCGTGCGCGGCGTGGCGATTCCGGCCGGCCGGGCGGAGGTCGTTTTCACCTACCATCTCGATCGCGGGCTGCTGATTTTCACTACTTGGGCCTGGTCATTGGTCCTCCTTTTCGGTTGTCTTTTTTGCGTTTTCGCTGGAAGAAAGAGGTCCGGCAAGGGGATGAACCGGACCGGGTAGCGTTCGATTCGTCTTTCAGTTCTGGAACTATTTTGAGCCATGTCCGCCAAAGACACGCTGGTAATCATTCCGACCTATAACGAGGCTGGCAATCTGGCTCCGCTGATCAAGGAGCTTGATTCACTTCAGTCGTCGTTCGAAGTCCTGATCGTCGATGATCATTCGCCCGACGGCACCGCCCGGATGATCGAGGAATTTGGGAGAACAAGGCCATGGCTTCATCTGCTCCAGCGTCCCGGCAAGCAGGGGCTGGGGAAGGCCTACCTGGCGGGTTTCGAATGGGCGCTTGCGCGCGACTACGAGTACGTCGTCGAGATGGATGCCGACCTTTCCCACAACCCGCAGGACGTGCCGCGTCTCGTCGAGAAGTGCCGCTCCGGCTATGACCTGGTGATTGGCTCGCGCTACGTCGAAGGCGTGCGCATTATCAACTGGCCGATCCGGCGATTGATCATCTCCTACTGCGGCTCCATTTACACGCGGTTCTGGACGAGCCTGCCGGTCACAGATCCGACCAGCGGATTCAAATGTTTCCGCCGCCCGGTGCTCCAGGCAATCGACATGGGCAAGGTGTACAGCAATGGCTATGTTTTTCAGATTGAGATGGATCTTTACGCCTGGAAGCTGGGATTCAGGCTGGCCGAGCTGCCGATTGTTTTCACCGAACGCCAGCTTGGCAAATCCAAGATGAGCACTCGCATTGTTCGGGAAGCGATGTGGCGAATACCCTATCTTGCCATGCAAGCCCACCTGGGTTTGCTCTCCCGGAAATCATCCAGCATTTAACATTTAACATTTATCATTTTGTGGGTAGAGTCCGCGCGGCATGAACCGTGGGAAGTTTTTTTCTCGTTCGCACTGGCTTGCATTCTGGGTGGTCTACGCGATCGTTCAGTTGGTTTATTGTTACACAGTGGCTCCGAGCGTCACGCTGGAAGACTCGGGCGAATTGGGAACGGCGGCGGCGAGTTTCGGAGTGCCGCATCCTCCTGGCTATCCGTTCTGGACGATGGTCACCTGGCTTTTCATTCATCTGGTGCCCTTCGGAAACATCGCCTGGCGGGCGAATCTTTGTTCAGGCTTCTTTGGAGCCCTTTCCTGCGGGGTGATCGCACTGATCACCTCGTTTCTGGCGGAACGTTTCAGTAACGCGCCGGCGATCCGCAAAAACCTTCCGCGGGATGCATATCCCGGGTTTCTTTTCTTTGCAGCCGGTGTGTTGGGGGGCCTCTCGCTCGGATTTTTGGAAAGCCTCTGGTCTCAGTCGGTGATCATCGAGGTCTACAGCCTCAATGCGTTCGTCTTCTCGCTGATCCTGCTCTTCATGCTTCGCTGGCTTTACGATCCAGGTAGGTTGCTGTGGGGCTTCCTGACTTTGTTATTTTATGGGCTGGGCCTTACCAACCATCAGACGCTCCTGCTTTTCGCACCGGCCCTTTTGCTCTTTGTGGCTTTCGTGAACTGGCGGATCCTGCGGGATCTGCTGCCTTATGTGTTGATGGCAGGAAGCACGATGTGCTGGTGCACGCGAACAAAGTTCGCGATCGTGGTGACGGGTTTTCTTTATGTCGTTTACGCCGCGATGCTGATTTACAGCTGCCGGGAATCACTCGACGCTGACCGAATCGTTTTTCTGGCGATTTCGCTTGTCCTGCCGGTCGCCGCCGGCTTTCTGGCGGCCGAATGTGTGAACGACGTTTCGAGCTTCTCGACGCTGACCAACCGGATTGACTTTCACTGGGCGCTGCTGCTGCTGATTTTTTGCGTTTGGTTCCAGCTGCTGCTGTCCTTTTTCGGTTCGTGGCGCATACTTGCGCCCTATGCACTGGTATTGGCGAGTGCCATCAGCATTGCCAAGCAGGATGAATATGCTATCGGGATTACGATCGCCCTTGGAGCCTTCATCGCCGTCGAATTCATCCGTCCCCGCCGCCAAATGTTCGGGCCTCTCCAGCTGGTCTTGTTGCTGGCCTTGTTGCTTCTTCCGCTGCTTGGCGGGGCTGCGGCCGCGACTTGCATCAGCCGGCAGTGGGAGTTCCCTCTGCTGGCCGTCACGCGTCTGATCCCCGTGGGAGCGGCAGGTCTCCAGGACATCGGGATGGCGGCCATCATCGTTTTGATCGTCATCGTGGCTGCTATGCTTCCCCTGGCCTTGATGGCGCGCGGACGCGGCAACGTTCTTTGGAACGGACGAAGCGCGCTGTTGCTGATCCTGGCAGGCATTCTTGGTGTCAGCGCCTATTTTTATCTGCCTCTGTCAGCAAAGACCAATCCTCCCATGAACTGGAGCTATGCTGGAACAGTTTCGGGATTTGTTCACAGCGTCACACGCGGTCAGTACGATGCGATCAGGGAGGGGCGTGACACAAAGGACTTTTTCAAACAGATCGAATTTTATTACACCAACCTTGTTTCAAACTACACGCTTCCGATTGCGCTCCTGGCAGTGCTGGCGCTCATCGGAATCTTTGACAGCGGGGAGACCGAAAAGAAATACGCCGCGGTGCTGCTGGTGGGCTGGCTGTTTCTCAGTCTGGTTCTGACTTATATCACCAACACCTCGTTTGAGGAGCAGACGCTCTTTGTCTACCGGGTCTTCTACGCGACGGCACACATGATTTTTTCCATATGGGTTGGCCTCGGTATCGTGGTGCTTTTCACCCTGGTCAATCAGATTCGGACGATCCAGTCCTGGATCATCGCCCTGGGTTTTGTAACGACACTCATGCTGCTGGCGGCGGGGTTCAAATCGGAGTTCCTGGTCTATCCCACGCTTCTGTTCTTCATCTTCATATTTATCATCTTTCTCTGGTGTTCATTCCGTTTCCAGATGCTGAGAAGCACAAGGTACATCGCCGTCTTTTTCCTGCCCACGTTGCTGGCCATCAACAACGGCTGGAGAAATGACTGGCGGCCGTGGGGAAGCGACCAGCGGGGACATGACTTCGGATGGATGTTTGGTTATGACATGCTCAAGAACATGGACCGGGACGCGGTGCTGTTTGGCGGCACCGATCCCGGCCGTTTCGTTCCAACCTACATGATTTTCGTCGAGAGTTTTGCCAAACCGGAACATCGCTATTCCAAAGGCCGCGATTTTGACCGGCGCGACCTTTACATCATCACCCAGAATGCGCTTGCCGATTCGACCTACATGTCTTACATCCGCGACCACTATGCCGAAACCCGGCCAACGAATTACAACCGCATTGAAAAGTGGCTTGGACGCGACAAAACCTATCCCAGGAAGCCCCTCAAGATTCCGGACCTGGACCGCTGTAACGAGCTTTTCAACCAGGTCTGCGAGGAACTCCGCAATCAACCCAACTCGGGCGTCACGATCATCAAAGAAGAGAATGGAACACAGCGGCTTGGCGCGGAAGGAGTCAATGCCATTTTTGCGATCAACGGCGCGATTGCCAGGGACATTTTTGAAAACAACAAGAAGGATCATGCATTTTACGTGGAGGAGAGTTTTCCGCTCAACTGGATGTACCCGTATCTCGAGCCTTTTGGCCTGATCATGAAGTTGAACAAAGAGCCGATCCCGAAGATTCCGGACGAGGCCGTTCGCAGGGATATGGCGTTCTGGAATCAATATATGACCCGCCTGCTTTCCGATCCAAGATTTTTGGACGATATCGTTGCCCGCCGTGCGTTCGCAAAGCTCAGAAGCACCACCGGTGGCCTCTACGCGTTCCGCGGGATGAAGAAGGAGGCGGAAATCGCCCTTCGTCAGGCACTCGCTCTTTTCGAGGGCAGCTCGGAGGCCGCCACCCGGTTGATCGATATCTACATCAAACAGGAACGGTATGACGAGGCGCGCGTCGTCGCCCTATTTTTGCTTGATAGCGATCCCGACAACAAGGCGCTGATTGACGTGTTGAGGAACATCGAGCTCATCATGCAAATGGCTGTCAACCGGCTGCCCTTGACGATCCGTTTTCAAGCCAATCCGTCTGACAGCTTTATTTTTTTGCAGCTGACCACCGTTCTGGCGAATTTGCAAAAATTCGACGAACTCGACAGCGTGGTTTCCCGTTACCTGAAGACGATGTCGCCCGAGTCGGGCGCCTTGCAGAAGGTGGTTCAGATGTATGATAATGCCAAAGTGATCGGCCGAATGTCGGCGTTGCTCAAGAACGAGACCAGGACGCAGCCGAACAACTACCAGATCTGGTACAATCTGGCTGTAGCCCAGTCATGGAGCGAGCAGATCGAAGAAGGCGTCAAGTCGCTGAAGCGCGCGATTCAGCTCAACCCGAATCTGAAAAGCTACGCTCGCACAGACCCGAGGCTGGAGAATTTACGGGCGTCGCTCGACTTTCAAAAAATCACTCAATAGCCGGGTGGGTGTCGAGGCTAGGGTAAAAGGCAGGATTTTAAGTATTCCAGGCACACTTTCAGATTGATCTTGGATGTCCCTGCGTTGGGAGTTTCGAAACGATAAAACACCTCTTCGATTTCTAATCCCGAAGGCGCGCATTTCAAGAGATCAAACATCACTTTGTAACCCCTCAATCGAAAATGTTTTTTCTTTTCTTGATTGGGAACGCACCCATTCCAAAAATTGGAGTTGCATCCAAAGAAACCTCCAAGAATGTCATAGCTCAGGTAGCTCTTTCCTCTGAGCAACAAGGAGGTTTTGCCCAGGGAGGTTCCCATATAACTGAGCATTTTGCGCAATGAACCCCATTTCTTTTTCACGGCAATGCGAGAAGCCACCACGATGTTGGCGCCCAGTCTCATGATGTTTACGATCTCTTCAATCTTTTCAGGAGGATGCTGGCCATCCGCATCCATCACAATGAAGTGCTTTGTTTTGACTGATTCGGCAGCTTCGACCACGCTGGCCGTCAAGCCATGGATCGGGCGAGAGGCTCGATCAATGAACGTTAATTTCTCATACTGAAGGCTTAAAGCCACTTCCTTCGTAGAATCTTTAGAACTGTCGTCCGAAATGATAATGCTGCAATCCTTATAACGTGAGATGAGGGTGGGAAGAATTTTAGACAACCCTTTTTCTTCGTTGAGGGTCGGCATGATGATCGTGAGATCATCATAGGAGGGGGATGGATCAGCAGGGTGAAGCCCCTCTTTCTTAGCATACAAAAAAATGGTGAACTTGCGCATGTCAAAAACAATTTCGATCGAATAGCCGTGCTTCACAAAGGCGTTGGTTATTGCTTCGATGGAGAAATGGTTCACGTGGCCGCATCGATTCTTGTAATACTGTTTTTGAAGGACATATCCCTGGAATAAGGCGTGCAAAAGGAAGAGCGGCTGCCAAAGGCTGAAGACTACGTCGTAAGGAACGGACGCAACAAAATATCCCCCGGGCTTGAGCAGGCGCTCGGCTTCGTCAATAACTTCCTCATAATTGGGCATGTGCTCAAGGAACTCAAAGGCTGTCGCAATGTCGAATGTCTCACTGGGCAAACCGGTGTCGTGGGCTTCCGCAATCTTGTAATCGGTCAGTCTGTGTTCGTTCTTTGCGGCCTCAAGCATGTTTTTGTTGAGATCGACCCCGAATACATCCAGGTGTTCGCGGTTCCAATCGCAACTTCCGCAACCTAAATCCAGGATCTTGTAACCCTTTTTGTATTTGGCTTTGACCAGCGAATTGGCAATTCGATATCGATTGAGGTGAAACCATTTTCTGAGCGGATTCTTTGATTTGGTTTGATCGAGATAAAAATCCCTGTCGACTGATTCGTACAAAGCTTTTAATTCTTTTTCCATTGGGATAGGTTCTAGTCACCCTTGCCTCTGCCTGGCTTGCAGCTCATAGACGAGTATCGATAAAGCATAAATGGCCGCCGTATCGCTGCGAAGGACAATCTGCCCCAACGTGATCGGTTTGCATCCCGCCCCCTGCAGGAGCGAGAGCTCGGCGGGCGTGTAATCGCCTTCCGGCCCGATGCAAACAAGCACGGAGGCGGGGAGTCGTTTGCTCTCGCTCGCAAAATCGTCGAGGAACGACTTGAGAAATTTCGAATCAGGCTGAAGTGAGCCGATGAGCGCCAGATCGAAATGGCGGACCTCCTGCGCCAGTTGGCGGACGTTCTGTATTGCCTCGATCGAGGGCATCCAGTTGTTTCCGGACTGCTTCGCCGCATCGACCACAATGTCATGCCAGCGCTCCGCTTTTTTTGCCGAATCCGTCTGATCGATCCTGACGACGGTGCGCTCGCTCAGGACGGGAATCAGCCGGTGAACCCCAAGCTCGGTGGCCTTCTGCACGATCACCTCCATGGTCTTACCCTTGGGAATGGCCTGGGCAAGGGTGACGCGAAACGGGAGAGGGGGTGTGTTCTGCTTTTGGATTTCAACCAGGCAGACCTGTTTGGAAGAGGCCCGTTGGATTTTACAAAGGTGCTCGTGGCCTTCGCCGTCAAAGACCACAACCCGGGAGTCCGTCTCGAGGCGGAGCACATCATGGCAATGATGAGCCTCGGTGCCAGTGAGGACCAACCCGGCGGATTCGATCGTCCGCCGGGGCAGGTAAAATCGATGAGTTTGCATGTTTTCTAGAATTCAGAACCCAGAACCCAGAATCCAGAAGAGAAACCATTCGCGACAACAGAATGAAATTCTGAGTTCTGAGTTCTGAGTTCTGGGTTCTGGAGCATCACTTAAAAAACTCCTTCGCTCTTTCAAGGAAGGATTTGCGCAAAGGCGTGGTATTTTCGTCACAAACCTCGGCAAACTCTTGAAGCTTTTTCTTCTGTTCCGAATTCATGCGGGTGGGCACTTCCACCGTGATTTTGACGATCAAATCGCCGCTGCCGCGTCCCGAGACATGCGGCATCCCCTTGCCTTTAAGGCGGAAGAGAGTTCCCGACTGCGAGCCGGCGGGTATTTTTTTCCTCTCCTTGCCGGTTGGCGTTGGGGTATCCATCTCGCCGCCCAGCGCGGCCATCGTGAAAGTGATCGGCACCTCGCAGAAAAGATCATCGCCCTCGCGGGCGAATATCTCGTGAGGTTTGATGTGGATGACAACGTAGAGGTCGCCGGCTGGTCCACCGCGCATTCCACCCTCGCCGCCGCCGGAGGAGCGCAGCCGTGTCCCGTCATCAACCCCGGGCGGGATCCGGACCTTGATTGTCGTCTTTGTTTCGACTCGGCCTTCGCCCCGGCAGTCGAGACACGGCCTTTCGATGAAGGTGCCGCTGCCACGGCAGGCAGGACAGGTCTGACGAATCGCGAAAAAACCGCGCGTCGCCGTCACCTGACCGGCGCCCCGGCAGGTCGGGCAGGTCTTCGTCGACGATCCTTTGGCGCTTCCCGAGCCGGCGCAGGAGCGGCACACATCCAGTTTGTGAAAGGTGATCTCCTTTTCGGCGCCGAAGTACGCTTCCTCGAAGGTGATTTGCAGGTTGTAGCGGAGGTCGCTGCCAGGCGCCGGGCCCGACGGATCGCCGCGGCCACCGCCGCCGAAAAATTCCTCGAAAATCCCGCCGATTCCGCCGCCGAAAACTTCCCGGAAGATGTCTTCAGGATTGTGGAATCCACCCCATCCGCCGCGGGATCCGGGCCCGAATGCATTGTGCCCGTACCGGTCGAAGGCAGCGCGCTTTTCCGGGTCGCGCAGGATCTCGTAAGCCTCGGAGACTTCCTTGAACTTTTCTTCGGAAGCCGATTCGCCGCGGTTTTTATCCGGGTGGTACTGAAGTGCGAGCTTGCGGTATGCCTTCTTGATCTCGTCGGGGGTCGCGTTTCTGGAAATGCCCAGCACCTCGTAACAGTCTCTCTTGCCCGTGGAAGCCATGGAATGATCCTTATCTGTGATGCTAAAAGTTCCTTTTTGAGCATCGACGAAGCGTGGCTCCCTCAGGCGGGCGGGCCTTTGGAAACGACGACGGCGGCCGGGCGGAGGAGATGCCCTTTGAGCCGGTAACCTTTCCGGATCTGCGAGATAATCTTTCCGGCTGGTACATCCGCGTCTTGCTGGGCGACGGCCTCGTGCAGGGCAGGATCAAAATCCTGTCCAATCGCATCAACCGGTTCAACTCCAAGCTTGTGAAGGAAGCTTTCGAGTTGTTTTTGGACGAGCTCCAACCCCTCCAGAATACCCTCCTTACTTTCACTCCCTCGTGCCGTCTGCAGGCCCAGGTCGAAATGGTCGAGCACCACGAAAAGTTCCCTCAGAAGATGCTCATTGGCACGCTGGATGATTTCCTCACGCTCGCGGGTCGTCCGCTTGCGGAAGTTTTCCAGGTCGGCTTTCGTGCGCAGAAGCTGGTCATAATATTGATCCGCCTTGACGGCCTTTTCGCGGAGCTCTTTGAGCTCGGAATCCGAGAGCGACGACGGCTGGTCCTGGGCGCCGGCCTCATCCTGGGGCTCGTTTTGTTCGATCAATTCCTCGTCCATATCCTCTTCGTTTTTCATCCAGTTCTAAACCTTCACAACCATCAATGTTATGTCATCATTTTGCGGGTGATTGCCAACAAAGCGCTTCACCCGCTGTTCCAGCCCGTTGATCCATTCGCTGGCGTTACGGCTCTTGGAAAATGTCCGGATCGCTTCGTAAAGATTGTCCCGCCCGAACTCCTGTTCCTGGTCGTCGATGGCCTCGGTGATTCCGTCGGTATAAAGAACCACCGTGTCCTGCGGGCGAAGCGTCAACGACACATCAGCGATCAGGTTATCGAAAACCGGCCCGCTGTCAATGCCGATGGCCATTCCCTTGCCCGACAGCGCCTCGATTTGCCCGCTGTCGGCGCGGCAGACCAACACGGGCTCGTGTCCTGCGCGGGCGAAGACAAATTCGCGTGTCGCCACGTCGAGGATTCCGTAGGTGATCGTGATGAACAGGTCATCCTTGATATCCTGAAATATGATGTGGTTCACCTCGCGAAGGACTTGTGCGGGTGAGCGGTTGCCGGGCGCCTTGGTCCGGAGGGCGCTCCGGCACATCGTCATGATCAGTGCGCCGGCCACCCCCTTGCCGGACACGTCGGCAATGACGAACCCCCAGTGGTCGGGGTCGACCTGAATGAAATCATAATAATCTCCGCCCACCTCCTGGGCGGGGAGGTTCATCGCGCACACATCCACGTTCGCGATGCTGGGAAAGCTGTCGGGCAGGAGCAGGCGCTGAATGTCGTGGGCAATCTCCAGATCGCGGTCAATCCGCTGTTTTTCCCGCACGAGGCTGTTTAGGCGGGAGCTGTAGATGCTGAACGACGCCTGTTCGCTGAGAGATTCAAGCATGGAGAGTTCCGTGGCACTGAACTCCTGCTCTCCCTTTTTGTTCACGACCGCGAGCACGCCCAGCGTTTCGTCCCGGAACTTCAGTGGGACCAGCATCATCGAGTGGATTTGCAGGATCTCCTCCTCGTATTCCGGCAGGCCCATGCCTTCTTGCCGGCCGGCGATCAAAACGGACTTGCCCAATCGGATGACGCTGCCCAGAAAATTGGTGTCGATGGGGACTTTCTGGGCGAACACGACTTGCTCCAGGTAGATCGAACGGCTCGCCATTTTGGCCTCCATCATGTCGGGAGGTGCGATGGGCGGCGGAAAGAGGCCCTCCACCGCGACTGCGGACAGATATTCCTTCTTTGGGTCGGCCAGAAAAATCGCGCCGGAGCGTGCCGCCATGATTCGCACCGTGGCGGTGATCATTTTTCTGAGAAGCACGCCCTGGGTCGCCTCGGCCACCAGCGCGTCGCCGATGTCATGGAGGAATTCAAGCACCATCTGCTTTTCCTTGACGAGCTGGCGCCGGTGCTCCTGGACAAGCTCCATGCGCTTCCTTACCCGGATGAGCGACCAGGCGAGGAAGCTGCAAACGCCAATCAGACAAGCCAGGAGTAAAAGAAGAAATTCCATGACCCTGTCGGGGGGGGAATTAGGAATCGCCCATCAACTTTTTCTGCATCAGGGTGATGACGTCCTGAAATTTCGCCAGGTTGCTTGCGTTGGCCTTGATCAAGGCCTGGTGGGCGGAGATCATTTCCTCCGTTTTTTCCTGGATCCCTGGAGGATCGCCCTGCAACTGCGGCATTTCCTCTCCATTTTTTTCGGAGAATGAGGTGGCCTCGAAAAACGACATGACACCAAGGCTGGTCAGCATGTCTTTGATCCGTTGATGCATATTGACGAGCTGGATGGGCGGCAGATTCCTTTCCCGTGTCCGCAGGGCCATGCCCGTCAGGGTGCCCAGAAACGTGCTGTCCATGTAACTGCATTCGCCCACGTCAATCTGGATGCGGTGGACCGGCTGGTCGAAGACCTGCTGGAAAAACTGCTTGAGAAGGTGGCTGTTCAAGTGCGTCCCCTTACCGACCAATTTGATCGCCACGACATCCCCCTCAATCCTGGCCAGAATGCCTGATGACTCCTTGTTGTTCATAACGTCCGGGCTTGGTAAGATAGGGCTGAAACGCCGGTTCGGTCAAGGGAACCATCATGCTACGCTTTCGTGGCGGGGAAAGAGCATTTTGAACGAAGTGCCTGATTCCGATGATTCCCAGCGAATTTCGCCTCCATGGTGGTCTACAATTTTTTTGACGATCGGCAGTCCCAGTCCGGTTCCACCTGTCTTGTTGCTGAAAAAAGGCTGAAACAGTCTTTCCTTCTTCTCCGTGGAGATGCCCCGGCCGGTGTCCCGAACCTCCATCGAACAACGTCCACCTTCAACCTGCGTCGAGAGGAAGATGCGCCGGTCCTGATCGAGAGCCTGCGAGGCATTCAGAACCAGGTTGAGAAGGGCCTGCTCGAGCTGGAGCCGGTCGCCGGCGACAAAGGGCGGTTCAGTCGAGAGCAGGCTCGTAACCTGGATTCTGTTTTGCCGAAATTGATGCCGTGTGAGCAGCACCACTTCATTCACCACGTCGTTCAAGTCGACCGTTTCGAATTTCGGCTCACTCGACCGGGAGAATCGCAGGACCCGCTCGGTGGTTTCATTGAGCTGGTCCACCTTCTGCATCATAATACTGAGGTCCTTTTGGCCCTGTGAATCCTCCGGAATCGTCTTGGCCAGCGAATGCAGCAACATCTTCATCACGGTGAGCGGATTGCGGATCTCGTGTGAAAATTCGGCGGCAAGAAGCCCAAGCGTGCTCAACCGCTCATTTTGCCGGAGCTGTTCCTCGATGGTGACGGTTTGTTCATGCAGCCGCGCCCGTTGGATGGCAATGGCCGAGTAGTTCGCCAGTGTGGAGAGCAGCTTGATCTCCTCGTTGGCGAATCGGTGCGGGGAGTCCGTATAAACATTCAATACACCGAGTGCTTCCTGCGCGGCGAGGAGCGGCACTGCGAGCATGGAGACGAGGCCCTCCCGCTCGGCCATCTCCATGTGTTCGAAAGTGTCGGATTTTCGAGCGTCGGACAGGTAGACGGCCTTGCGGCTGTTGATCGCCACACCGAGCCTGCTGTCTTCCACGGGAAGTGAGATGGCTCCCGGGGCCTGCCGTTTGGCGCCGTGCTGGGCGCGCTGAATCAGGCTGGTCTTTTCATCGTCGAGCAGGAAGAGAATGCAGAGCGACGCACCCATCAGCTGGCATGTCTCGCGCGTGATGAGGGTCAGCACGTCATCAAGCGTCGTCTGGGTGATGATCGTCTCGGCAATGGAAAAAAGCGTCTCGAGCTGGGCCGCCTTCTTGTTCACCTGCGCGTAAAGCCAGGCGTTTTGGATCAACTTTGACGCCTGGCTTGCGAGCGCAACCAGGAGGTCTTCATCATCCCGGGTGAAATGACCGGCGCGGTTGCTGTCGACATTGAGAACACCGGCCACCGTACCTTCGATTTCCAGCGGAACCGCCAACTCAGAGCGAACGTTGTTGCGGACAGGAACGTACCGGGCGTCTCTCGCGACATCGCGGACGCGGGCAGGCTTGCCGTGGAGGGCGACCCAGCCCGTAATCCCCTGGCCGAGCTGGAGACGAAGCTGTTTGGCTTCCGGTGGCAGGCCGATGGCGACCTCGATCTCGAGAAGATCCGCGTTGGGGTTGATCAGGCAAAGCGAACCGCTTGTCGCACGCATCCTCTTGACTGCCTCGACCAGCACCAGCTCCAGGACAACGTGCGGATCAAGCTTTGCGTTGAAGATCTGCGCGAGCTGCGGTAACAAGCCAAGTTTTTCGACCCGCTTGCTCCTTCTTGCCGCTCTCTTTTTCTTCATGGTCTTCATTCTACCGATATGGACGATTCAACTCCTCAATCTTTTCCCGCATCCCACGCCGAATCGCGTCAATCAGATGGTGATCCTCAAGCTTGTTCTTGTTTTTGTCCGTCAGGTAGAAGGTGTCGATTGCCGCGCCTTTTTCAGTGTTGATCCTCGCGAAATTGACGTCGAGTTCGAGGTTCGAGAGAACTTGCAGGATATGGAATAGCAGACCCAGCCGGTCCGGCGTCTGCACCTCCAGCAGCGTGTAGCTCTCTGAACTGTCCTCGTCGGTGATGATCGTCGTGGGGAACGTCTCGCGTTCCTGGCGAGGCTGGCGCCGGTAGGCCGCATACGCCTGTTTGATCTCCTCGTCGAATGGGTACATCTCGCCGCTGAGCGCCGAGCAGAGCGTTCGCTGCATTTTTTGTTTCATGAGACCGGACGTGACGGGCAAGTGTTCGTCGTTACAAACCAGGAACGTGTCCAGTACAAAGCCATCCGCCCGCGTGTAGATTTCTGCGCTGAGAATGTTGATGCGCGACACCGAAAACGACCCGGCAATCTTCATGAACAGGCCGCGGCGGTCCCATGTGCAGACGGTCACGATCGAATGGCCTTGGTCGGGAAAGTCCTGCCATTGGAACACGGGGACCAACGCGTTCTCGTCAGACTCGGCCAGCGATACAAAAAAATCATGGATGAGCTTGATATCGCGAATCACGGTGGGGACATCGGCGCGCCACCAGTATCGCTCGGGCATGAGTGAGAAATGCGCCTCGATCTCCTGGGCCGGGATGTCCGCCGGCAGCGACTGGACGATCTCCTTGCGCAGGCGTTCCATGCGCGTGAGCGCCTCCGCCTGGAAGTCGGTGTCGCCCTTGAGCGCCTTTTTCACGCGGTCATAAAGCTGCCAGCCGAGGGACTCCTTCCAGTCGGACCAGTTCTTGCCGGAAGTCGCCAGTCCGTCAACGAACGTCATCAGGTGAAGCATGTCGAGCTGCTCCTCGCTCGAGAAGATGGGCATGACGGACTGGATGGTGGATGGGTCGTCCAAGTCCCGCCTCGTTGCAACGCTGGCCAGAGTCAGGTGATGATCGACGAGCATCAGCAGCGTCCGGCGGTCCTCGGCGGGCAACTGAAAGCGGCGCGCGAGTTTCTGGGCCAGCTCCGTGCTGGCGTCGCTGTGGCTGCGCGACGGCTGGGCCTTTCCGGTGTCATGCATCAGGATCGCCAGGTAGAGCAGGTCGGGATGTTCGATGTCCTGGAAGATTTTCTTGTACTTCGAGCAGGGCGGCTCGGTTGCGTCAATGATCGAGTCGAGCAGTTCCATGGCGACGAGCGTATGCTCGTCAGCGGTGTAGCGGTGAAAAAATTCGTGCTGAACGAGGCAGGTCAGAGGCTCGAACTCCGGAATATAGCGCCCCAGAAATCCGACCTCATGCATCATCCGAAGGATTCGGCCGACCTTCCCTTTCTGCCGGAGAATGGTCAGGAAGGTCTCGCGAGGGGATTTCGCATTGCGAAATTCCTTCGTGATCTTGCCGAGATTTTCACGGATGAGGCTCTGCAGGCGGGTGCTGAGCCGCGCATCATGCTGCTGGCAGTAGAGGAAGGCGCGGATCATCCGGGATGGCTCGCCGGAAAAGGGATTTTTCTCGGGATGCGTGATGGTGGTGCCGTGCAAAATGAAGCCGTCGAGCAGGAGAATGGGCTTCTTGCGAAAGGGGTTCCAACGGCTCTTCCAGCCCTTCGCCGATTCGTCCGCAGGCTCTTCAATGGCAAGGCGCTCGAAGATCGCCTTGCTCAGCACGTAGATGTCACGGGCCTTCAGATAATAGTCGCGCATCAGCGACTCGGTGCGCCGCACCGCGTCGCGCTGGCGATAGCCGAAGTTCACCGCGATCGTGTCCTGCTGATTGAGATGGATCACGTCAGCGGCGCGGTTGTTCAGATAGTGAAGTTCGTTGCGCAGCCGCCACTCGAAATCATGCGCCTCCTCAAGTTTCTTCATCTCCTTGGCCGTGAGGTACTCGTGCTCCTGCAACTTCGAAAGCGAGCGCAAGCCATACTTTACGTCGGCCATCCAGAGGATGTTTTGGTAATCGCGCAGGCCTCCGCAGCCGTTCTTGATGTTGGGTTCCTGCATGAATACGGTCGCGCCGTACTTTTCGTACCGGACGATTCGGTCCATCATCCGATCCTTGATGTATTCACCGATGCGCGGCTGGAGTACTTTATTGCGGAATTGATGCCGCCATTTTTGGAAACACCGGATGTCGCCTTCGATCAGCCGGGCTTCGATCAGGGCGGTCTTGGTCTGGACGTCGGCCCCGGCCTGCTCGAAGCTCTTGGCGAATGATCCCGTGAAATGCCCCACCTTCAACCCCACGTCCCAGAGCAGGTAGAGGATTTGTTGGACGATGCGCTCGACGATCTCCAAGTCCTTCGGCTTTGCCGAATCGTGAATAAAGGAGACATCAATGTCGCTGAACGGCGCCAGTTCGCGGCGGCCGTAACCGCCCGTTGCGATCATGATCAACGGCAACTGGTTGCGTGGACGGTTGACGAGGCAAAAACTGCACGCGTTTTTGTAGAGCGTGCGCAGCAGCACATCAATCAAGTGCGCGCGGGCATTGGCGTACTCAAGTCCGCCGGCGCCGCGACTATGCAGGAGGCGCAATCGGTGCTCTTCGAGCTTGAGAAACTCCCGATATGAATCGAGCTGGTCGCCGGGCTTGCCGTTCGTGGCCGTTTTGAGCTTGCGCGCCCGGGTCAAGACCTTGGTGATGTGGTGCTTCCTGTTCATTTAAGAGAGCGCGCCGGCCGATAGTTCGACGACGAAGGCTTTCGAGGCATCAGGTCCGCCGAGGGCGTTCATAAACGCCTCCGCCTCTTTGGACGCGACCAAATGGATGGTAAGACCTCCAAAGCCGTACCCCGAAAGGCGTGACGCCTTGAAGCCGGGCAGGTCCCTTGCCGCCTCGATGAGCTGGTCGATTCCTTGGACGGAATTTTCGATCGATTGCTTCGAGCTGAGCTGGGAAAGGTTCATATTCGCCGCGAGGGCCGTGATGTCGCCGCGGGCGAGGGCTTCAGCCGATTCGCGGACGCGCTGGTTCTCAGTGCAGACGTGCATCGCCGTGCGGAAGACGTACTCGTTCATCTGGCCGGCCAACTTTTGCATCTCGACCGGATTGACGTCCCTCAGGGTTTGAATCTCCGGCGCATTGGCCCTGGCCACGCGAAGGGCTTCCTGGCATTGGTCATGACGAAGCTTGATCTTCGAGTGGACGAGCAGGTTCTTGGTTCCCGTGTCGCAGACGACAAACCTGTGCGTTGCCGGAAACGCCAGCGGCCGCGCATCCAGGGCGCGGAAATCGATCTGCGAAATGCAGCCCGCCTGGGCGGCCAGACTCGTCATCGGGCTGAGAAGGCCGCTGTAAGGGTTGCCAATCTGGTTTTCCGCATCGCGGCAGAGGGTGGCAAGCCGTCCGGCATTTGCCTCGAAGGCAAAAGCTCGCTGGAGGAAGATGACGGCCGCCAAGGTTAGCATGCTTCCGCTGTTGGTGTGGAAGATCGGCGGCAGGTTATCGCGGATCGTTGCCTCAAATCCCGAGAGGGGAATCTGGCATTTTAAGAGTTCCTGGACGACGGCCTTGACCGCGTTGGCCCAGGGATGCTGGTGGTGTTTCTGGGCGATCGGAAGAAAAAACTTTTCCGTTTCGCCGAGACTCTCATGATGAAGGATCACATCCTGGTCCTGGCGGGCCTCGCCTTCCAGGGTGACGCCGAACTGGAGTGCGGCCGCCAGCGCCAGACCTTCATTGTAGTCGGTGTGGTTGCCAAGGATCTCCAGGCTCATGGGCGCATATGCCGTGACCATAAGCCATGAGGTATAGACGCACGGCATGGGGCTTTCAATGACGAACACCTGTGGCCAACAGGGGGAGACGATTTTACCGGCTGAGAACCGAAGCAGGAGCAATCTGGTTTGTGGCGGTGGAGGAAGCCTTTCCGGCCTCCTTGATCTCCCGTCCGATCCGGTAATATTCCTTGAGGAGGGAGGAGTGTTTGGATTGCGCCTCCCGGAGCTTGGGTTTGAAGTCCTCCGGCAGCTCGCCGAGATGCTGTTTCCAAAGCGCCGCAGCGTCCGTTTTCCGGTCGGCGAGGTCGCGTTTCGCCACCGCGAGATTCTGCGCGGCCTTCTGCTGGGCCTCGGGAAGCTTTGGAATTCTTTTCTCCAGGTTGTCAGCCTCCTTGCGCAGCCGGTCCGCGGATTCGAGATACCGCTGCGCCTTGTCTTTTTTCACCGGTTTTGTTTCTGTCGGCGCTTCGACGGAGAGAGCGAAGCTGGGCAACGTCAAACTCAGAACAAGAACGGAAAACAACGGAAGAATATTTGATTGGATGAGCGCTTTCAATTCACGAGAGGGATGCTCCAACCCGGGTGGAAATTCAATTCAAATTTTCAGCGCACGATCGCGTTTCAGCACAGATGCACCGCGATCTCATCCGCCCGCAATCGTCCCTCCCGCGTCAAGACAAGACGGTCGTTCTCGAACACAGCAAAGCCATGCTCAACGAGGGGTTTCCATTGCTCGAATCGAAAGAAGTCGGCCGCTGTGCCCCGGCTCGTCCTTAGCTCCAGAAGCGCCTGTTCGCGAGCGCGCAATTCGGCGGACAGAGACTCCATCTCAACACGCCGCCCATCGGCCATCTTCCATCGTTTTCCGCGCACGGTCGAGACGGCGCTGGGCCCGACGCCCAGATAATCCCGGCCCGTCCAGTACGCCACGTTGTGCCGGCATTCGAATCCGGACCGCGCATAATTGGAAATTTCATAGTGATGCCAGCCCGCGTCCGAGAGCAGATCCTCAGCGCGCGTGAACATTGTTTCGTTACAATCATCATCCTCATGGCAGATCCCCTGCCGGAGGCGGTCCATGTAGGGGGTATCCTCTTCATAGGTCAGGTTGTAGCAGGAGAGATGATCGGGTTTGAGCTCAAGAGCGGCGCGCAAGGTCGATTCCCAGGTTTCAAGCGTCTGGCCGGGCACGCCGAATATCAGATCAAGGTTGAGATTGTTAAAACCTGCCGCGCGCAAATATTCCCATGCCACGCGAATCGCCGCGGATGAGTGATGGCGTCCGAGCGTCTTGAGAACTTCGTCGTCGAATGACTGCGCTCCGAGCGAGATCCGGTTGATGCCGCGCGCGCGAAGCATGCGGCATTTTTCGGCCGGCAGGGTGGAAGGGTTGGCCTCCATGGTGGTCTCGCAGTCCCGTGGCCGCGGGACGAAGCGATCGACCACGTCGAGGATCGCCTCCAATTGCGTCGTTGAGAATGCGGTCGGGGTTCCCCCTCCAAAGTAAACTGTTTCAAGGGCATCCATCGGCCCTGTGTCACGCAGATCCGCCTCCAGGCGCGCTGCGAAACGGTCCATTTTTTTCCGGTCAACCCGTTCGACGTGAAAGGAGCAGTAGGGGCAGATCGAAGGGCAGAACGGGAGGTGGAGATAGAGGTGACGGACGGACATCCAATTAGAGATTCAAGCCAAGCCCGACATAGACCGGCTTGTTCTCATCCTCCAGGCGGGCGGGCAGTCCGTAGTTCTCGAGCCGGACGAAGACACTGCCGCTCGGGCGCTTGATGCCGAACTCGGCAAGGTAATCAGGGCTGGCCTCGCCGGTACTGACGATCCCCTGTGTGTAAAAGACAAAGCCGTGGATGCTGAAGATGTCCCAGTTGACGCCGGCTGAGGCAGGCGGCTGCGAGCGTTGGCGTTGACTCGTAGTCGAGTAGCCGGCCTTGATCATCCAATCCCACTCATTCACAAATCTTGTGTCGTCCTGGTATTTTTCGATCCGGTAGTTTGGATTGCCCCAGCTGATCGTCTGAAAGCCGGCTTCGAGGTTATCCGTGCTCATGCGCTTCAAATAACCGTTAGATGTGGTGGTCGGCTGGAGGCGGTTGATGTCCTTGATGTTGAGCGCGTGATCGCTGCGATGGAAAAATTGGGCGAAGGGAGCCAGGTGCTGGCCGTCGGTGATGACGCCCAGCCAGTCGTTCGGCTCGATGTAGGTCTTGGCTCCGGCGGCCACCGAGAACGAGGTGCTGCTCAAATCGCCGATCTGGTCCTGCCGGTGCTCGTAATCGCCGTACACTGAAACGACCTGGCCCGCGAGGCTGACGTCCCACGCGTCGAGGTAGAGCTTCATCTTGCGCAGAAAACCGTCCGGACTGCCGGCAACTTCAGCCTTGCCCCACATGCGCGGGATCCAGCGGACCCCTTCGAAATCCCAGTCGTAGCTGAACTCCTGGGGCATGTCGCGAAACGTGGTGCCCTGGATGCCGGCCATCAAACCGCGGTCGTGGACCATCTGAAACTCGTTGAAGCTGTTCCGGAAATAGTGGACGTAAAAGCTGAACCGGTTATTGTTGACTGAGAGAATTTCCAGTGTGGGCCCTGCCTCGACGTAGTAGTGATACTTGCTGTCATCATTGGTCGACTGCTGTTTCATTTCGAGCAGGATCGACGGATTGAATTCCGTGTTGGCCGGCGATTTTCCGATCGTGATTTCCACCACGCGGTACGACACATCAGCGTCGAGGAACCAGTTGGACTTCAGGTTTTCGCTCCGAGCGAGACCGCCGGCGGTGACTTCCCAGCGCAAGTCCTCCAGATTGTCCTCGTAGGGCGTGCCAAGGCCGATGCCGCCACGGTATCCGCCAACCGCGCCGATGCGGTCAACCTTCGAGTAAGTGTCGTACCCGCCGATGGTTTTGAAGGCGAGATCATCGGTCAGCTCATATTCGATCCGGAGGTTGTCAAAGTTGGTGACTGATTCAACCTGGGAACCGCCATTGTCGCGGGCGAACGGCGTGTGGTCTTCGTGTTCGTACATGAACAGGAGTCCGTCCATGTCCTCGGCCCGGAACAACGGGACCACGGCCTGATGCTCGACCTGAAAGCTGTGGTTATGGCTGCCAAAGATCGCGGCGCCCCTCGCATTGTAAAAGACCGGGGGCAAATCATGGGCTTCATCGACATAACCTTTTTCGAAGTTGTATTTCTTGTTGTCCCAGTAGGACTTGTTATCGTTTTGATACTGGGTCCGGCTGCTGGGCAGGGAAAGCCGGTCTGACGAGGAGCCCGAAGAGGGCGAGGATCCGGATTGTGCGTGAGCGCATATCGTAAGTAGCGTAAAACCAATGATTAACAACTTTCCACCATGAGACAGCATTTCGCTGAAATAGGGAAAAATGACCTAATTGTCCAACCTTTTTCTCCCCGAATGAGGTTTTCGACGGTTGGCGAGTTTGATCTGACGGCGGCGCTCGAGTCAGGCCAGGTCTTCCAGTGGAGAGAAGACGAGGGCGGCCGGCGCACGGGCTGGGTCGGCGGCCGGTTGTATCGAATCTGGCAGCAGGATGGCCAGATCGTCTTCGAATCGCCTGACGGCGGCGATCCTGCTGCCCTGTCGGAATATCTTCAACTCGGCTTCGACACGCGCCCGATGAGAAAGTTTTTTTTACACCTCGATCCATTTTTGCGCGAAGCCATTGCCTTTGCGCCGGGCATGAGAATTCTCAAGCAAGATCCCTGGGAGTGCCTGGCCGGCTTCATCCTCTCGTCGATGAAGCAGATTGTTCACATCAAGCAAATCTGGGCGATCGTTTCCGAGCGCCACGGCGGGCATGTCGAGTGGGACGGCGCCCAGTTCCATCGTTTTCCGGCGCCGGATGTTCTCGCGTCGCTTGATGAAAAAACACTTCGCGACTGCCGGATGGGTTTTCGAGCCGAGTATCTTTTGGGAGCCGCGCGAGCCATCGCCGCCGAGAAAATCCGGCTCGATGTCCCGCGCCACCTTTCCACGCGCGAGGCGAGGGCTTATCTGACCCGGCTGCCTGGCGTCGGTGTGAAAATCGCAGACTGTGTCCTGCTCTATGCCTATCAAAAATTCGACGCCTTTCCGCGCGATGTCTGGATCCACCGCGTTCTCCACCGAATTTATTTTCGCGGGAAAAGGAAGCCTTCGGTGCAAAAGCTGGAGCGATTCATTCGCGATTATTTTGGGCCTTACGCCGGCTACGCGCAGCAGTTTCTTTTTCACTATGTCCGGCTCAACCCCAGCGTCCTCAAATAACGTATGCTGATCGAAGCGATCCTCTGCCCCGGTCAGTTCTCTGCCCTCAAACGGCGGAACCTGTCGGAACACACGGCGGTCGTCTTCGATGTCTTTCGAGCCACCTCCACCGAATTGACCGCGCTCGCGAACGGCGCCGAGTCGATTGTTCCGGTGGGAACGGTCGAAGAAGCGCTGGCGATGAGGAAAAAAGACGCTTCGGTTCTCCTCGGCGGCGAGCGAAACAGCTTCAAGCCGGATGGATTCGATTTCGGCAACTCGCCGCTGGAATACACGGAGCAACAGGTCCGCGGCAGGAAAATCGTGCACACGACGACGAATGGCACGCTCGCTCTCGCCTCGTGTTCGCAGGCCAAGTCCATTTACTTGGGTGCGCTTCTCAATCTTTCGGCCCTGGCTTCTGAGCTTGCATGCCTGAAACCCGCGGCCCTGCTCCTGATCTGCGCCGGGACCCACTCGCACTTCGCGCTTGAGGATGGCATCGCCGCCGGCGCGCTCGCGGCCAAACTCCTGCCAAAATCGCCCAAGCTGGCGCCTTCCGCGCGAGCTTGCCGTTCCATCTGGCGGTCGGCAGAGAGGAATCCAGCGGAAACTCTCGCCGTCACGCGTAATGCCCTGCGATTGAGAAGCGTCGGCTTGGGCGAGGATGTGACATATTGCTCCCAGTTCGATGTGATTGACCGCGTGGCGAGAGTGGAGAAGGGTGAAGTGAGGTTGGTTTAGGATTTTTCATCGCGCAAAGACGCCAAGGCGCGAAGGGCATCTTTTTGACACAATTGGCGGGCTTCACGGAGATTTCTGTCGCGGCGCTCTCCAGGCCCCGGTGTGAGGCATTATAAATTTTGTTTCCCATTGTAACGGACGGGCGGAGCATTCCGTCCTACTTTCTCGTCACAAGAAATCAATATGCGATGGGAATACAAAGTTGTGAAATTGGAAATCCGCGATCCCCACTCCCTGGAGCGGTCACTTGACGACTGGGGCGAGGCGGGTTGGGAACTGGTTGCGACCCATCCCGACCCGCATCCGGACGGCATGACTCCCAAGATCATGGCGGTTTTCAAGAGTGTGGCGATTTCGATCCCGAACCTCGAAAACCGACTTCGGGCGAGATGACACCCCGAACCTATCATTCAGATCTGTGGGATCGGTGTGCGCCGTGGCGAAGGGTTTTTCAGGGTTTTCTTTGCGCCTTGGCGTCTTTGCGTGAGGAATGATTTTTGTATTTCTTCCAAATGTGCCGGAACGACGCGGCAACCTCTTCGGGCTTTTCGACAATGAGCCGGTTTACTTCTGCAATCGTAAACCACCGGCCTTCATCAATCTCCCGCGGATGCAATTCAAACGGGCCTTCATGCTCAAGCCGGTGGACGTGGACGAATTCCTCGCCGGTTTGCTCGCGGGCGTTGATCTTGAAGAGGAGGGCGAGCTCTGAGGCCTGCACGTTTTTCAGGCCGAGCTCCTCATCGAGCTCGCGAACGGCCGCGGCCTCGTAGGTTTCCCCAGAATCGACATGGCCGCAGCACGATGAATCCCAGCATCCGGGCGAGACGTCCTTGCTCATGCTGCGTTTTTGAAGAAACAACTCGCCGCTGGAATTGAAGATCAGGATATGCACAGCGCGGTGCTTGAGCCCCTTTTTATGAACCAGGGACCGTTTCTCCTGGCCGATCACCTCGTCCCGATCGTTGACCACGTCGAAGATATCTTCTTTCATAGCGTAGAGCGTACAGCGTACAGCGGATGGGAGGATCCAGAGAAGGGTTTTCTATACGCCATACGCTATGCGCTATCCGCTCTTGAGGCCGCCGCGGTGATCCATTCGCCCACGGATATCTCAGCGGGTCGCGACTTGGGGTTGAGCGATGTTGGAATTTCGCGGCCGAAGATGGCCCCGAGCGTCTTGCGGCGATGCTGGAATGCCTTCTTTACGATCTGGCGGTATCGCGCGTCCATTACTCCGTGCAGGGGGGATTGCCGCCGCTCGAACCGCACGACACTCGATTCAACGTCCGGCTCCGGAAAAAAGACGCTCGAAGGAAGATGCCGGATGATTTTGATCCCGTAAAATGGCTGGGTGAGCAGGGTGAGGAGGCCATAGTCCTTTACGTTCGGCCGGGCCAGCAGCCGGTCAGCCACCTCGCGCTGGACGGTAAAGACCATCCGATCCGGGGGCCATTCCCGCCCGCAGAGATCCACGATCAGCCGCGAGCCGACGGAATAAGGAAGATTGCCGATGCAGATCCACGACGGAGAGGCGGGAAAATCAAAATCCAGCGCGTCGGCGTGGCGAACCTTCAGGCCTGGAAAACGAGCCGTTAGAAAGGCGGCCGCCCGGGAGTCTTTCTCGATCACCTCCAGTTCGGAAGTCTTTTGGACGAGAATTTCGGTGAGCGCGCCCAGCCCCGGCCCGATCTCGACGACCCGGTCCAGAGGCCCGATTTGGGCCGCTTCCACGATGATCCGGGCCAGGTTCTGGTCATACAAGTAGTTTTGGCCAAGGCGGCGGCTCGGGCGAAGATTGAGTTCTTGCAGTACCTTTCTCAATTCAGTAAGAGTCACGCCTGTTTGATGGCACGAAGGGCCCTGAATTTGAACACATTTTTCGGCTGAATGATCAGGTATGGCAAAACAGATTTGGTTTTTTGTCAGTGATCCGGACGACTACGGTTTCGAAAAGCTCTGGGAGGACAAGCACGTCCGCTGGGATGGGATCAACGGGCGAAACGCCCAGAAATTCCTGCGGAACGTGAAGAAAGGCGATCTCATCGTCTGTTACCACACCGCTCCCAAGAAATCGGTGTTCGGCCTCGCTGAGGTGACCAAGGGAGCCTATCCCGACCCACACGACGACATCGGCCACTTCGTCGTATGCGATCTGAAGCCCAAGACTCGCTTCAAAAAGGAAATCTCTCTCGACAAGCTCAAGCGCAACAAGATTCTCTCGCAGATGAAGTTCATCGTGATGCCCCGTCTCTCGGTTTCGCCGGTTCTCTCCAAGGAGCTGGCGGAGATCAAACGACTTGCTACTTAGTGGTTCGTGAATCGTGATTCGTGGTTTATGACTGCCTGTCTGCACCAATGAACAGGCGAAAACCTCGGTAGCCTCCCTTCGACACACGAACTCCGAGCAACGCACCCCGAATCAGTGGTGGTCCCGGATCACCTTGCATGCCATGGAGGCGATCCAGGCGCCAAGAAGCGGGCCAAGAATGTAGATCCACAGGCCCTGGAAGTGACTGACGACCACTGCCGGTCCGATCGAGCGCGCAGGGTTCATCGACGCGCCCGTGATCGGCCCGCCAAAAAGGGCATCCAGCGCAATCGTGCCGCCGATCGCCGTTCCAGCGAACGCGCCCTTTTCCTTTGCGCCTTGCGTGACGTTGAGGATCACGAACACAAGAAAGAAGGTCAGCACGCCCTCGAAACAGACCGCCCTGATATCAGAAACGCCCGTTGCGGGGGTGGTGATGCCGAGAGTGAGGTTGCTCGGAAAGAGGATGCGCAGCATCGCGGCGGCCAGAAGGGCGCCCAGGCACTGGCATGCGGCATAAATTCCCATTTCGCGCGCCGGAAACCGGCCTGCCGCCCAGAAGCCGAAACTGACCGCGGGATTGAAATGCGCGCCGGAAACATCGCCAAGCGCGTAGATCATCACCATGATCACAAGGCCGAAGGTGAGCGCGATGCCAACGTGGGTGACGGCGCCGTTGCTGAGGTCGTTGACAACGATCGCTCCCGCTCCCGCGAACACGAGGGCGAAGGTTCCGATGATTTCAGCGAGGTATTTTTTCATAAAGATTTGGGGGAGGCGGCTACCTATAAATAAGTTTCATCCCGGAATCGAGAACTGTTTTTGTTGATACGCGACGATTTTGTGACGCATACTTATAAAAATGAATCGTTATCTCATCGTCTCGATTCACGACGTTGCGCCGCCGTTCGAAACGGAGGTCGAGGCGATCCTCGGCCGCGTCCAGGAGCTCGGCGTCGCGCGCTGCAGCCTGCTTGTCGTTCCCGACTACCATCACGGCGGCCGCGCCGACTGGAACGCCGCATGGGCCAGCCGCCTGAACCGCTGGCAGGCTGAGGGTCATGAGACGGTCCTCCACGGTTTTTATCATCAAGCAGACGCCGCTGGGAAAAATGCGGGGTTCAAGAGCCGGTTTTTACGGAATATTTACACCTCGTGCGAGAGCGAATTTCTCGAACTGGATGCCGCGGAGGCCGAGAAGCGCCTGCGCCTCGGTCTGGAAGTTTTTGCCCGTGTGGGCCTTGCGGCCAAAGGCTTCGTTGCGCCGGCATGGCTGATGAATGAGGAGATTCTCAAGGCGCTTGGGAAACTGGGGTTTGAATACACCAACACACTCAAGAAAATCATTGATTTAAAGACCGGGCGGGTTTCGAATGCCTGGGCGCAGGTTTACAGTTCTCGCGCGGCCTGGAGGCGCTGGGCATCCGTCGCCTGGAACGAGTGTTTATGGCGCCGAAACCGGTGCTTAAACGTGGTGCGGGTGAGCATTCACCCCCTGGAATATCATTACCCTATGCTGTGGAACCACTTGGAATCGCTGGTCCGCCGGTCCGTCAAAGGCCGGAAAACCCTCACTTACATCGGTTTTGTTGACCGGCTTCGCGTTGGGAGCGCATAAAATTCCGTCATAGGAACGTTACTTTCATGTGCCTATGCAAGTGATTGAGCATCAAGACATTGAGAACTTTGAAAAGACCGAGTGGCCCATGTTGTTGCCGAAAAGTAACATGGAACCGGCCGAATTATCAGTTCATTATTCGCAAGTTATTCACAGGTTCGGTAGGGAGAGGGAATTGAAGCGATGAAATCCAGGGCCGACATGCACGTCCATTCGCGCTATTCCGACAAACCGTCGGAGTGGATCCTGCGCCGCGTCGGCGCGCCGGAGTGTTTCACCGATCCTGAGACACTCTATCAGACCGCGAAAGCCCGGGGCATGGACTTCGTAACGATCACCGACCACGACGCGATCCAGGGCGCAGTCGAGCTCAAGTCCCGGCATCCGGACGACACCTTTCTTGGCCAGGAAATCACCGCACACTGCCCGGAAAACGGCTGCAAGTTGCATATCCTGGCGTGGGATTTCACCGAGGAACAGCACCACGACATCTCGCGCCTCCGGGCCAACGTGTATGAACTGGTTCCTTACTTGAAGCAGCAGAACATTCTGCATTCGCTGGCGCACCCGCTTTACAGCAACAATGCGAAACTGACGCTCGAGCTGTTCGAAAAATGCATCCTGCTCTTCAAGCACTACGAAGCGCTCAACGGGATGCACGATCCCCAGGGAAGCCTCGTCAGCACAAAAATCCTCCGTTCGCTGAACCCCAAGATCGTCGAAGAGCTGGCCAATAGGCACAACCTCGCGCCGCTCTGGCCGGAGCCTCACCTGAAGTTTTTTACGGGCGGATCGGACGACCATTCCAGCCTGTTTATCGCGCGGGCTCATACAGCGGTGCCTCATTCCACCGGCCTGCGTGACTTTTTGAAAAATGTCCGCGAAGGGAAGGCTGAGACGGTGGGCGAGTGCGGCTCGCCGCTGGCGATGTCGCTTGGCTTCTACAACATCGCTTACCAGTATTACAGCGACAAGCTGGCTAGGGGCGGCAAGAGCGGCAATGAGCTCATCGTCCAGCTCTTCGGCAAGTTTGTCGGCGGCGAGAACCCCGCGAAGCTCACCCTCAAGGAAAAGGCCGGCTATCTCGCCAGCAAACTCCGGTGGGAAAATCTGACCGGCAAGAAAAAGAAACCGGACAAGAATTCGGACGTCTCCCTTCGCGAAGAGCTGAAGAAGCTCTTCGTCCAGTCGGATTTCCAGAGGTCGCTCGATTGCGATGACGAGCGCATTGAGGACCGCACCTTCAAGGTGGCCAGCCGTGTCATCCACCAGCTCGCGTTTGCGTTTTGCAGGAAGGTGATTGAAAAGGTTTCCCAGGGCAACGTGATCGATTCGTTGCAGGCCATGAGCGCGCTCGGGCCCATTGGCCTCGGGGCCTCCGCATTCCTGATGGCGTTCAAGAACTATTCGAAAGACCGGCAACTCATCAAGGAATGTCACCAGAGATTTTTCAACGAACCGCCCGGGTTCTGCGCCCGCGAGAAGAAGATCTGGGTTACCGACACGCTCGACGAGGTTAATGGCGTCAGCCACACCATCCGCCACATGGCCCGCGTGGCGCAAGCCGAGGGCCGCGACATCACGGTGGCCGCCTGCAAATTCGACCTCCGGGACCAGGATCTCGGCGTCCCCGTAAAAAACTTCGAGCCGTGCGGCGAATTCAGCCTGCCCGAATACGAATCGCAGAAGGTTGCCTTTCCGCCGGTCCTGGATGTCCTCGATTATATTTACCGGGAAGAATTCACGGAAATCGTCATCAGCACGCCGGGGCCGATGGGTCTTGTCGGGCGTCTTGCGGCGCAGTTCCTGAAGCTGAAGGTGAGCGGGATCTACCACACGGATTTTCCGCAGTACGCGAGGTCGCTCTCCGGCGGCGACGAGGCGATGGCGCGGCTGGCCTGGAAGTATATGGAATGGTTTTACGGCCCGATGGACGTCGTCTACGCGCCGAGCGACGCTTACCGCGCGCAACTGCTCGACCACGGCATACCGGCCGAAAACATCCGCGTGATGCCCCGGGGAATTGATTGCAACCTTTTCACTCCCGAAAACAAGGATCAGCGCTTTTGGGAAATGTTCGGCGCCAACGGCCAGATGAAATTCCTCTATGTCGGCCGTGTCTCCAAGGAAAAGGACCTGGATGTCCTTGTCAAGGCGTTCGGCCGGCTCCACCGCGACCACCCCGATGTGGTGCTGACCATTGTCGGCGACGGACCTTATCTGTCCGAGCTGAAGCAGGCGCTTCCAAAGAACAGCACGGTGTTCACCGGTTTTCTATCGGATGAATCCCTGCGCAAGGCTTATGCGAGCGCCGATGTGTTTGTTTTTCCGAGCACTACCGACACCTTCGGAAATGTTGTCCTCGAAGCCCAGGCCTCCGGCCTGCCCGCCATCGTCTCCGACGAGGGCGGTCCGAAGGAGCAGGTGATCGATGGAAAAACGGGCTTCGTCACGCGGGCGAAAGATGCGGAGAGTTTGTACCAGGCCATGAAGAAGATCGTCGAAGACCCGGAACTCAGACGGCGCATGAGTCTGGAAGCTCGTGAAGCGATGAAAGCAAGAAGTTGGGA
>JAHFSZ010000017.1:9009-39308 GCA_023265515.1 Verrucomicrobiota bacterium | reverse complement strand
GATCCGGGCGTCATCGCTGTTCTTGATGAATTCCAGGTGGCCATCGCAGAAAAGGTAATTGTCGCCGCCGCCGTGGATGCCGTAGGGATAGATGAGCCAGGGATTCGAACCGCCGCTTGCCATGATGTCCCAAGGCGGGTAGGTCCAGAAATTCCCACCTGGATTGCAAACCATGGCGATCTTTTTTGATGGGTAGGGAATGTTGGCCCCTTCCAGAACGCAATCGTAGCCGCCATAGCTGATCTCGGGCCAATCCGGCGGCACCCCGGGCCCTGCAACATCGACGATCACGGTCTCGTTGTAACCGTATCCCCAGTACTCGGGCACAAAGGGGCTGGCCCGGGGGAATTTTTTGACGATGCTCGGGCAACGAAATTTGGCATCCCAACGGTAGGTGTTTATATTCGTGATCGTCTGGTCGATGTTCAGGTACGGGACGAGGGCCGCCTGATAGTTGTTGGCGGCGGCGCCGCTGCCAAGCGGGTATCTTTTCTTATCCAGGAAATGCATGTTCATCGCGATGCCGATCTGGTGCAGATTGCTCAAGCACCGCGCCTGCCGGCCGCGCTCGAGCGCGGTCTGCGTTACCGGCATGAGCAAGGCCAGCAGAATAGACACAACCGACATGACCACAAGGATCTCGAGGAGGGAAAAACAGGACAGGTTTCGAGTTCGAGCCCGGGGGGATCGGATCGGTTTTATAGCGCTTCTGATCATACTAAAATCAATCCGCTATGCTATCACGACGTAGTCAAATAGTCAAATTTTCCAGACAATTCACCGGAAACACTTGAAAAGTCGGATCCCTCCTTGAACCGCCGATCGTCAAAAGGCAGGCAGAATCTGGGAGTGAAACCCGTCTTCCTTCGATGGGGTCTGTCTCAAGGTCAAAGAGGCTCAACCGAGTATCCCGCCCTCTTGAGCAGGTTCAGAAGCCCTTTTTCTCCGACAAGATGGGCGGAGCCGACGATGATGAAGTAGGTGCCCTGCGTCTTGAGAAAACCGTCGATCCGCTTGGCCATCGATTCGTTGCGGTCGTCCACCAGCTTGCCATAAACCGCCCGCAACTCCGGCATGTCATTCACCGAGGCCGTCAGGAATTTTTCCATCCGTTGCGCATCCCCCTGTTTCCAGGAAGCAAGGATCTCGTTGACGTTCTTTTCCGTGTTGTCGATATCCTTGATGGTGTAGAGAAGAAAGAGCTCCTGTTCCCGATCCGAGAAACTGTTGAGCAGGTCGATCTGGCTGGCGGCCGTTTCGAGCTCCATGATCTTCTTCTGACCTTTCGCCTTTCGCAGGAAATAAACGTCGATGCCGTTCGTCGGCGAAAATCCGAGCCGCTGCAGCTCCATCAAGAGAACAGTCTGCGCCAAAAACCACGGCTTGAACTGCGCAAACATCGGAACACCCAGTCCAGACTTTTGCAGTTGCGTGTCGGCCCGCTGAAGGACCTCCTTTGAGACATGCTGCGTGATGTCTTCCCCGGGCGGATAGGACGCCTTGGCCATCACCTGCTGGACGAGCTCGCCACCCTGCTGGGTCACATCCACCTCCACGACCAAAGCGCCGGAATCCCCAAATGCGCTCTCGATCCGGGGATTCAGCGGGTAGAGATCAGGCTTCGCCAGATGGATCGATCCGACGAGGTAGGCTGTGGTCGATGGCGATTTCACCCTCCAGCCGAAAACCTTGCCGACGGCGGGACTCGCCGCCTGCCCAAAGAGCTGCGCAGTGACAGCGAAAGAAAACGCGAACCACGTCAGAAAGATTTTTCTCATGGAGGGAGGCGGCGGTCACGAAAACTCGACCCAAAACACGAAACTCGCAACTCCAAATTGCGAGAGGGGCTACCGCTTCGCCCACCGTTCGAATTCCTCCCGAAACTCCGAGGTGAGGCTCATTCCCTGCGGCTCCTTTTTCAGGAAAAGAACGCCTTGGATGTCGCCCATCTGCGGGAAGGTCCGGTATGGATCAAAACCTTCGATGGAATTGACGATCTTAAGGAACGGCACCTTGCTGTCATGCGAGAGCAACACCGTGATGACAGCCGCACAGCTGTCCAGATCAATCTGTTTGAGACGTCCGGCCCGGTGGAAGTTCTTCAGCGACGAGGCAACCATTTTTGGCCCGACGCAGAGGAAGTTGGTGATCGCATTGAGAAAGCCATACGGCGTGTCAGGAGTGTCGGAGAGCAGGCCGGAGCTGGGCACATAAAACTTCACGCCGTCATCCCCCGGTTTCAGGGCCAGCGTGTACTCCAGCAGGTCATCACCGGCGAACGTGTTGCCGATGAAAAGAAGTCCGACAATCCCGAGCGCCAGGATCGCGCGAACCCAGCCCTGGTGAGGCCAGAATGGGTGCAGGCCGTATTTCAAGACAACCCAGGCAATGCCGAACGAAATGCCCAGCAGGACGATGCCCAAAATCAGGATGCCGATTCCACCGGCGATGCTTTGAGAACGGACCGTTTTGATTTTCTCAGTTAGAAAGGTCCGGACCGTGTTGAAATCAGGGGGGGCATCCATGGGGCCTGCGAAGACTTCAGTTTTACGGCCTCAGGCGCCAGGAATCAATACGGAAGATGAAGCGGGAAAATCGGTACGGAGGATCAACGATGAGTTTCGACGCGCATCTGCGGCAGTCACGGGATTTTGAAGAAGACCGGGAGGATACGCGTCTCATGCAGCCGCTCAATCAGTTGAATGATCCCGAACACCCAGAAAAACCACATGGTATCGACGGCGGATTTTTCAAACCGCCTGGTATCGACGAGGTACTCGCCGCCTCCCCGGTAGAGAAAGGGGTTCGGAACCAATCGCGGCGTCCGTGCGGCATAGGTGCGAAAGACCTGACCATGGACGGCGATCAGTTTTTTCTCCTCCTCCAGGATCACGAACGGATAATAGAGCATGAAAGCGGCGAACAACACGGCTGCAATCAGCAGACTTTCCGCCGACAGGCTCAACCCAATGGCCGCGATGAGACTGAAAAAATAGAGCGGGTTGCGAACCATCGAGTAGGGGCCCACCATGATCAGGGTTTCTGTTTTGTTGCCTGCGATATAGAGCGAAGACCAGATGCGGCCGAGCGCCCCCAGGGTGACCAGGACAAAGCCGATGCTCTCCAGGACAAGGTCCACGATTCCATTCTCGATCCAGGTGTGCGTGGTGAAGAGAAGCAACGCGAAGAACACAACCGCGACGAGCCTCGTCCCCAGAATCCGAAACCAGGCGGCAAACCATGTGATCTTCGATTTCATCCTGTCCTCTAGTCTCGCAAAAAAATGGAACTGTCAACGTTTGCGGCGGCCGCCGGGTTGAGGCGCGCGCGGATCCAGAAGGACGGTGTATTCGTATTTAAAATTGTCGAGTTTGACGCGCGGGACGGTCTGGCCGATGAAGCGCTCGATCGCCTGAACATGCTTGTATTCACTCGCGGTAATCAAGGTAAACGCGTCGCCGATCTTGAGGGCCCGGCCGGTTCGGCCGATCCGATGGACATAATCTTCCGGATGGAGGGGAATGTCATAGTTGACCACGTGGCTGATCCCTTCGACGTCGATTCCACGCGATGCAATGTCGGTGGCGACCATCACCTCGTACTTGCCCGATTTGAAACCCTCGAGCGCTTCCATCCGCTCGCGTTGGGTTCGATTGGAATGAAGAACGGCGATGGCGTGGTTCTCCGCCTTGAGCCAGTGGGTGATTCTGTCGGCGCCGTGCTTGGTGCGCGTGAAGATGAGCACGCTCTCGAAATTCGTCCGTTTGAGCAGCTCGCTCAGGAGATCAAATTTCTGGCTCTCGGCCACCGGATAAAAAGCGTGCGTCACCGTCTCTGCGGGCGTGCGGTGGGCGCCGATGGCTATTTTTTCCGGCTCGCGCAACACCCAGGAGGAGAGGTGCTCAATTTCAGGAGGGACCGTCGCTGAAAACAGCATTGTCTGGCGCTGTTTCGGGCAGTGGTTGACGATCCGGCGGACGTCGGGGATAAAACCCATGTCGAGCATGCGGTCGGCCTCGTCGAGGACAAGTGTCGTCACATCACGGAAGTGAAGCGTTCTCTGTTCGAGGTGGTCGAGCAGACGTCCCGGCGTCGCCACCACAATGTCCATGCCATGCTTGAGGTCCTCGCGCTGCTTGCCGTATCCGGTGCCCCCATACAAAACGGTCACGCGCAAGTCGGTGAAGCGGGCGTAGTCCCGAAAAGCCGTCTCCACCTGCGCGGCCAGCTCGCGCGTCGGCTCCAAAACGAGGCAGCGGAATTTTCCGTGGGCGTGGAGCCGGCTCAGGATCGGCAGGGCAAACGCCGCCGTCTTTCCGGTGCCGGTCTGCGCTGAGGCAATCAGGTCCCGGCCGCCGAGGACGACTGGAATGGCCCGAAGCTGGATGGGCGTCGGCTCGGTGTACCCCATGGCCTCTGCGCCCTGAACAACCTTGTCCATCAAATCAAGTTCTCTAAACGACATAAATGTGAAAAGCCAATTGGATGGCTCTTAAGCCATGAAACCCCCTCAACGTCACGAAGAATATTCCGGATCCCCTGATCGGGAACTTTTGCGAATCCAAACCTGCCATCGGCTTTCTTCAGGCATCGGTTGGTCGTCGGACAGCACGAACGACGTGTCGAAGAGTGAAGCGGCTTGTGGGTCTGTGATCGGGTACGGCGGCGGCTCGTCCTCGCAGCCGTGGAAAAAGATCCCCGCAAGGCTCCCGCCAGGTCGGATCAGCTCTCTCATCCGTGAGGCGTACCGCGGCCAAAAATCCGGCGGCAAGGAGCAGAGGAAATTTTTTTCATAAACCAGATCGAAAGGTCCCTTCGGAGACTTGAACTTAAAAAAATCGCGGTGGCGAACGCAGTGACTCAGATCGCCGAGCAATTTTTTTGCGCGCGTCACCGCCGCGACACTAAAGTCAATGGCAAGAACGTCCCACCCGGCATCCGCGAACGCCTTGACCTCGTAAGCCGAACCGCAGCCCGGAATCAGGACGCGGCCGATCGTGTGTGTCTGCCGGAGGTATTGCTCGAGCGGTTTCGGCACGCCGCCCGCATCCCACGGCATGTCGCCCAGCTTGTAACGGGGATCCCAAAACTCGGGCCTCGTGCTGTCGTTGGTCATGTGGCGGGGACATCGACGAGCTTGAGCGCTCGTTCAGAACCAGCCCTTTTTGCCTTCGCCATAGATCCGGACAAAATCCTCATCCGATTTGGTGAGGTAGATGATCCCCTCGACCAGGCCGATCAGGTGTACAATCCCCACCAAGATGCCGAGACTCAGCACGGAGACGAGGAGCATGATCAGCCCCTCCTTGGTGTACCCAAGAATGAATTTGTGAACGCCGAGTCCTCCCAGAAGAATGCCGCAGACGCCGGCGGGAATTTTTTTGTCCTTGAAGTTCGGATCCATGCGATCTCCTTGGCTGAAAGTTGAAGCGAGCGCTTTTATCGCACTTCAAGAGGAAAATTCAAAGCGAAAAACGGTCTCAGGGGCCCGGCCTTGAGTTCGTGTCATCGGCCTCTCGTTTCGCGGCCTCTTCCGCGGCCTTCTCGGCCTGGCGTCGTTCACGGATTTTTTTGATTTCAGCCGAAACACGGTGCAGACCCGTCGCGGTGTGGATACCGATCTTCCAATTGGTCTTGTTCGCCTCCCGCTTCGCGCGGCGGAGAAACCTCATCAGCGCCCAGACCCACCAGATCAAGATGCTGTGAATGCCGATCTCGTAGGCCCGCCTTGTCCCCGGTTCCAAATTGATATTGGTGATCAGCGGCAGAAGCGTGATGTACCAGAGAATCAACAGGGCCGTCATAATGATCATTCGGCCGGGACCCCGGAGCCGCTTGCGGATCAGGAGACCCGATATCCAGACTGCGAGGGAGACGGCTGCTCCCATCGCAAACACGCAAATCAGCGTGAATAAGGACAGATCCATGCGTTAGCTTCTCTTGCTTCCGGCAACCGCGAGAATCGGGATGCCGAAGTGACCCGCAACAATCTACACGGTGAAGACCACCGCGTCAGGCTAAAAATGGCAGGCAGGCCGCTCAGCTCATGAGCGCGCCGGCGCGTTCTCTTCGGCCCAGCGCCACTCGGGATCCAAATTGACTTGCTCGAGCGGCACTTCGAAGCCGCACGCCTTCATCAGATATCCGATGCCCTCACGACTCTCCATGCATTCCTTGAGGCTGCGCGCGAAAAGCTCGATGTACTCCTTGTAGGAATCGAGGCGCAGCCGCCCATCCGCCATGTATTTGGCCAGCTCCCGGTCGTGGCAGTCGATCAGCTTCAAAAGCGCCTCGCGCAGATTTTCTCGCATCTCCGGATCCACCACCATCCGAAAAGGGTTGGAAGCGGGGTCGAACAAGATCGCCGCCGCAGGGTCGGACTTCGCGGGGACGATCGTCAGGTTGTCCTGCGATTTTAATTCTTCCATAATGATCTCCAAAATTGGTTTCCTGTGAAAGGTTGACTTTTCAATTAAGGAACGAAAACCCTTTCTAGGCAAGACCCTATTTGTAACGCCTTGGGAGCAGACTGAAATGGAACGGGTTGTGAACCTTGAACCCGCGCCGAAACGATCCGGCGTGTTCTAGGCGGCCGAATCGCCCATGTAGAAATTGACCTTCTCCATCAGCTGGCTGACAGAAAATGGCTTGATCAGGTACTCATTGCAGCCCGCGTCATACACCTGCTTCTGGTCCGTGGCGTCGTCCCGCGCCGTCATCGCAATAATCGGAAGTTCTTTCCTGGGGTATTTTTTCCGGATCAAGGTCGTTGCCTCGATCCCATCCAAATCGGGCATCGAGATGTCCATCAGCACCAGATCCGGCTTCTGGTGGTTGACCAACTCGACGACGGCATAGCCGCCGGGAGCATGCGTGATTTCGCAGTCGGGCAGAACCTCGGCGAAGACCCTTTTGAGCGCCTGGAAATTGTGCTCATTATCCTCGGCGATGTAGATTTTTTTCATGCTTGCCGCAGTCTTTTACTTAGGACCACCGGTTTGCCGGAGCAAGCGGTAACCGGCTTGCCTTTACAATGGCAGCCGCGCATTGCCACCTCAAGCGATGCGCAGCGGAGTCAAACGATTGGTCCGACTCCTTTGTTATTCATCTTTTTCCCTGCTCGACCCGCCGGGGTTGTCGTGCTACAAACCCGCAACTTTCGGACCCAAAGGAGCCCTGTGCCATGAAGACCATGAAAAAACTTCTCTTTGTTCTGGCGGCTGGCGTCATACTGACCGGTTGTGGATCGAAATTTTCCTCCCCTGACAAGTGGGTTTCCGGCAACAACCGCGCCCAGGAGCGTGAATGGAGCGGACCTCCACAGGTGTCATGGATCCAAAAGTGGAGACTGCCCAAGGAGAGCGATGTGGTCGCGTTCCTGGAAAGAAGCGGCCTGAAGATCGGCAAGATCGAGCCGGTGGCGTTCGAAAAAACCAAGACCGGTTGCACCGCCACTTACCAAGTCTACGCGACGGTGCCATCGCGGCTCTACCGGATGCTCCCACAAAAGTGGAACCCCGCTGAAAAGGATCTGCGCCGCATCGGCAATGTCCTGGTTTTCAACCCGGGCCTCCCTGCCGGCGAGGCGTGGGACGCGCAGTCGGCCCGGATCGCCGCCGAGGCGGGTAAAAAGCTGACGTTCACCTGGAAAATCACGCAGGACGACGTCTTCAAAACCACCACCACGGACGCGCTTGTCTTTGGCGATCATCTCTTCACCGAACAGCAGGTGCACGACGCGCAGGCCCAGACCGCGAATGCGATCGCCATGATCGAGCGCGAGGTGGGCAGCGTTCACAAGCAAGTGGCCGAATTTAAATCGGACCAACTCGCGCAAATTCCGGCCAACCCTCCCCGGCCGGAACTGCTCTCCAAAAAATGGGGCGGAAGCGGAAGCGGCGAGCCCACGCGCACGGGAGTCCGGGCCGTCGGCGGCGCGGCAGCGGGGGCCGGCATCGGCGCGCTGGCGGGCGGCGGTAACGGCGCGGCCATCGGAGCGGGAGCCGGATTGCTCGGAGGCCTGATCTACGATACTGTCTCCAAGTCCAACGATCGCGAAGAGTTTGAGAGGAAAGTCGACGCCGAAAACAACCGGCGGCTCGCGGCATGGAACGCGGACAAAAAGGAACTCGCCGCGCGACGCGCCGACGTCGCCCGGCAAGCGGCTGACCTGCAAGAGCGCCTCTTCACTGAGCTCGAAGCCAAAATTGCGGCGAACTCCGGCGCGATTCCCGGCGCCGGGCCCGAAACGGTGATTACCACCGATCAGCCGGGGAAAGTGAAGATGTGACCCCGATCGAATGGAGGTTGCCCTGGCGGCCTTCAATGTCGGAAAATTGAGCGTTGTCCTGTTTTGACCCTACCGCGTCCGGCGCGAAGCACCTGGCTGGCCAACAAGGTCGGCAGGAATATCAGATGAGGACAACGCCGAAAATTTTGCTGGCGCGCCGGGGTCATTCCGGCGAACTTTACGGTGAAATGATTGAATCCTCCCACGGGAACCGGCGTCTCAAAGATGTGAACGTTTGGATCGGGTTGGGTTTGCTCCTGCTCGCGGCGCTCCAGCCGGCTTTGCGGGCCGAGGAGCGCGCCTCTCCGCTCACCGTTCAAGGCATGAAGTTCCCCGAAGCGGCCGCCGTTTCGCCGCGCATCCGGAAAATGCTGGATGAAGCGATCGATCTGACGGAACGCGATCTCAGATATCTCTACGGCGTCGCCGATCCGGAGCGTGGTTTCGATTGCTCCGGATTTGTTTTCCATCTCCTTCTGGAAATGGGCGCACCGAGCGTCCCGCGCCAGGCCAACACGTTATACGAATACCTCTGCGAAAAGGGCGCGTTCCAGTCCGCACGCAAACCGGCCCAACTCGGCGGCCTCGAGCCCGGCGACTTGTTGTTCTGGACCGGCACGTACGACATCGACCGGAAAGTGACGCACGTCATGATCTACCTCGGCCTGGACAAAAAAACCGGCCAGCGTTGGATGGTCGGCGCCGCGGGACGCAACTACGGCGTCGGCGTCTTTCCCTTCAGCCCCGGCTCGCGTAACGGCATCGGCCGGAACTTCATCGGCTTTGGAAAGGTGAGCGCGTTCTTCACTTCATCGGAGCCTCCTCCGAAAACACATCCGCCCGCCGCGGTCGCGGCCCTCGAGCCGAAGGCCCCGAATCCGGCCGGGGTGAAACATGAGGATACCCCTCCTTATCAAGCCTCGCGTGCGGAAAACACCTACTTCGAAAACCGCGGCGTTCGGCAAAGCTGGAACTGACTATTCCTTCAGTTTCGCTTCGATGTTCCTGAGCGTCGCGGAGATTTCGCGCAGCAGCGACACGACCTGCGGGCTCGAGCCCGTCGAAGCGGATGAAGCAACGGGCGTGCCGCCGCGCAGGGCCCCAGTGCGATCGAGGATGGCCTTGCGGATCTCGTGCGGGTTCTCAACGCCGCTCAACGTCTCCTCGGGCAGAAGCGAGCCTGTCGATGGCGTGAAAATCCAGACCTTGCCGACGCCCAGGAGGCGATCGATCGGCCCCTGCCGCACGTCGACGTTGGTGATTTTTTCCAGCGGCGTCGAGCGCTTCACTTTCCAAAAAACGCCTTTCATGCTGACCAGGTGCGTGTCGTCGATCTCATAGCGGATCGAATGAAAATGAAACCATGCATGGACAGCGCTCAGCGCCGCCAGCACAAGCAGGACCATGGCCGCCAGCATCCCAACGCCAGGAGCGTCCTTCACGCACGCCACCGTTGCGATCACCGAAGCGATGATGATCGGCACCACGAAGGAGCCCGCAATCCGGAAATAAAGGATGGTTCTCTTCGGACGAATCTCGAGTTTCTCGGCCATACTGATCGTTGTGAGTCAAATTACCCGCTCGTACTGGGACATCTCCAACTTCCAAACCGACACTCCGCAAAACCGGTCGCCTTCCGGACAGATGGGCCTTTGCCCGGAAAGCGAGCGAAGCCCGCACGGCGGCAACAAAAACTTTCCGATCCTTGGGTTGATCTGTCGGATCTGCTCGGCTTCGTCCTTGCTGGCGCGCCAGATTTCTTCCTGGGCGTTGTAACACAACCTCATCGCCAGCTTGTGCCAGAGCGATTGAAGGTCGGCGGATTCGGTGAAACGGATGCTCACCGCGTTGGGCAGAAGGTACGCCGCGAATTCGTCGCTGACGCCGAGATTGCGCAACTCGTTGATCCCCTCCCAACTGACCCGCATCGCCTCGTCGTAAGCGTCTTTCACCTGGGGATCGAGTTTGACGATCTCGGGGTGGATAAAATCCGGCTCTTCGGTGAGGTATTGTTGCAAGCACGGGCGCGAGGCGGGCGTCATCCGATGGCGCTGGTCCTGCGAGTCGGCCGTGTGGCTGAGTTTTTTGCGGAAGGTGTAGTTCGGGTGGACCATTGCGCGCGAGAGCTTGTCGAGGCTGGTGACGTTCATGTTCTCGCCGAGAATGCGGTTTTTTGCCGGGTTCAAAACCATCTCAATCGCGTCGTCGTCACTGAGCTCAGCCCGCGACGACCCGAGCACTTCGCGGACGGCGTCGGCGAGAACCTTCTCGTTGTTCTGCTTGAAGTCGACCAGCAGCGAGACGCGACTGCCCAGGTCCGCGTCGAACTCGTTGCGGAATTGATTGTTGATGGCGCGGCCCGTGCCATTGCGCTGTTCGAAGAATTGGTACTCCATGGTCTGGTCGAGCGGGATCGGGTTTTCGAGGAGCGTCTTATACTCGGGGGCGACCGCAAGCAGCTGCTCGATCATTTGGCCGATGACGATCGCCTGCTCGGTGGTGGAGTCGAGTTCCTGACTCAGACGGTAGTAGCGAAGGAGCGTGATCCCGCTGATGGTATGGTACAAATAGGTGAAGGTGGCGACCGGCAGGACATAGCGCGCAATCTCCTGCGTTTTTTTCTTGAGCGCGCCCTGAATCTCCTTCGAATCCTTCTTGCTGACGCGCCCCTTGAAACGGTCAAAGTAGGCGGCGCTGACGGATGGGATCAAGAGCTCGTTGAGCTTGCGATAGGCGGCGAACTGGGTCTCGACAGTCCGGTCGTAGATCTCGCGTGCGCGCCCGTCGATCGGCGGAATCGTGTAGGTGCCCGGTTTGACTTCGACATAACGTTGGGAAACTTGTTCGCTGTTATAAAACGGATGCGAGTGCAAAAACGACCAGACAAACTGGCGGGAGACGTTCTCGAGCGCAAACTGGAAGTGGGCATGTTGGAAGACGGTGTGATGGCCCGCCTGGTAGAGGCTCGCCGCCAGCTCATCGCGGCGGGGCCAATTCGTAACCTGCTCGGAGCCGATGATCCCCTTGCTCGAGTAGCAGGTGCGCGCCGTGGCGATGGCATTGTCGAAAGGCAGATCGAATCGATTGACGAGGGTCGCCTTCGGCGGAGCGGAAAGGAACGGTTTTAAATCCTGGACCATGTCTTTTTGCGAGCGAGCGTCTCGAAAAGTATCTTGCGAATTATAGTTCACCCCAGTAACTTGACAACCGTTACCTTCGGGGAACTCTTGGAAAACCACCGCTGAATTTAGACTGGCTTAAAGGGTTAAAATGGCTAACCGCGTCCTGCTCGTCGACGATGAAGAGGTCAATCTCGACCTGATGGAACAGCTGGTCGCGGCGGAAGGCTACGAAGTCATGCGGGCGATGGACGGCGAAACAGCCCTCGAAATGGTCAAAGCGGGCAAGCCGGACGTCATCTTCCTCGACATCGTCATGCCGCAAATGAATGGCCTCGAGGTGCTTCGAAAGATCAAGACGAGCCCGTTCAGCTACGCCATCCCGGTCATCATGGTGACGGCAATTTCGGGCCAGGAAGAGCGCGTCAAGGCGATCCAGGCAGGCGCCGACGACTTTATCACCAAGCCATTTGACCGGATCGAGCTGGCCGCCAGGCTGAAGTCCCTGATGCGTCTCAAGTCAATCCATGACCGTCTCGAGAGCAATTACCTGACGCTCAAGGAAATGCAGAAAAACCGCGAGAGCCTGACGCAGAAGGTCGTCAACGACTTCCAGACCCCCCTGAAGGTGATCAAGGAGGCGATGGACGCGGTCTCACAGGAATCATCGAAGCTTTCCGCGGAGGCGTGGGCCAAGATTGAACCGGCGCTCTTCTGCGTCGACATGGCGATGATGATGGCCAACGATTTTGTCAACGTCATGACCATGGAGCAGGATCAGCTGAAGAAGGCCTACGAGTCGCTGATGAGCCAGCAACAGCAGATGATGCCGGAGGAACCACCCCCCGAGGAGCCGTCATAAAGCCTTGAGCTGCTCTTGAATCTTCGCAAGTTCCTCGGCCAATGATTTTTGATTTGCCTTCGTTTCCTCCACCACCGCAGGCGGGGCCTTGGTGGCAAAGTTGGGATTGGCGAGTTTTGCGGCGACGGCCTGGAGGTCCTTCTCGATCTTGGCAACTTTTCCCTGAAGCCGTTTGCGCTCCATTTCCGTGTCGACCAGGCCTTCCAGCGGCATATGGATCGTTGCGAACGGAGTGATGGTCGCGGGCGTGCCGAGCTTTCCGTCAGCGGCCAGCTCGATCGATTCGGCGTTGAGCAGGATCTTGATCGAGGAAAGCTCCTCCTCCACGAGCGCCCGCTCGATCTCCGGCTTCAGCACAAAACGGACTTTCTTGTTCGGTGGAATTTTGTACTCGGCTTTGAGGTTTCGTCCCGCGGTGATGAGCGCGTACTTCGCTTCGACGAAGTTCACCATGTCCTCGGTCAGGCCGAGTTCGGGGTTGAGCCGTTCCTCCAGCGGCTCGGGCCACGGGGCGAGCATGATCGTGGACCGCGCATCAACGGAGGCTTGCGAGTCTGCGCCCGCGTAACCCATCGACTGCCAGAGCTCCTCAGTGATGAACGGCACGTACGGATGGAGAAGCCGCAGAATCACCGAGAGGCAGTGGTCCATCACGGCAAGGCAGACGGAGCGGCGTCGCTCGTCGTCCGACAAAAGGCTCGCCTTGCTCGCCTCCATGAACCAGTCGCAGTAGCAGCCCCAGAACAGATCGTACAATTTCTGCGCGATTTGGCTGAACTCGTAGCGGCTGTAAAGGATGTTGATCTCGAGGATCGCGCGGTTCAGCCGCCAGAGAATCGCCTTCTCATCGCTCGCCAGATCGCCGGCCTTGAGCTCCTCGAGCCGGAGCTTCGGAGCGGGGTTCTGCATCTGCCGGAAGCGGCACGCATTCCAGAGTTTGTTGCAGAAGTTCCTGCCCTGCTCGATCTCCTGCTCGTCGAAGTGGATGTCCTGGCCCTGCGGCGCGATGCGGATGACGCCGAATCGAAGGCCGTCGGCGCCGTACCTGTTGATCAAGTCAAGGGGGTCGGGCGAGTTGCCGAGACTTTTTTGCATCTTGACGCCGCGTTTGTCGCGGATGATGCCCGTGAAGTAGACATTCGAGAAAGGCTTCTCTTCCATGAACTCGAAGCCGGCCATGATCATTCGCGCCACCCAGAAGAAGATGATGTCGGGGCCCGTCACCAAATCCGTGGTCGGGTAAAACTTTTTTCGCACCTCGGCGTCCATCGTGGCAAACGGCCAGAGCCACGAGGAGAACCATGTGTCGAGCACGTCAGGATCCTGCACCCAATTTTTATCGTCGCCGGCCTGGAACTCGGACCAGCCGGGCGGATGCATGCCGACGTGGATTTGCCCGTTTTCCCGATGGTACCATGCGGGGATGCGATGGCCCCACCAGAGCTGCCGTGAGATGCACCAGTCCTGGAGGTTGGTCATCCAGTGTTCGAACGTTTTTTTCCAGCGCTCGGGATGGAAATGGACTTCGTCCTTGAGCACGGCCTCGAGGGTTTCCTTCGTTTTCGGATAGCGCAGGAACCACTGCTCGGAGAGCCGCGGCTCGATCGGCACGTCGGCGCGCTCGCTGTAGCCGACGTTGTTCTGGTAGGGCTCCTCCCTGACCAGCAGGCCAAGCTCCTTCAACTTTTCGACGGCGACCTTGCGCGCGTCGAACCGGTCGAGGCCTTTGAATTCCGGTCCCGCCAGCTCGTTGAGCGTCGCATCCGGATTGAAAATGTCGATCACCGGAAGCTTGTGCCGCTGGCCAATCTCAAAGTCAGCCTTGTCGTGCGCCGGTGTCACCTTCAGCACGCCGGTTCCGAAAGCGGGGTCAATGTGCTCGTCGGCGATGATCGGAATCTTCTCTCGCGGGAACGGCCTCCAGCAGTGCTTGCCAATGTATTTTTTATATCGCTTGTCGTCGGGGTTGACGGCCACCGCGGTGTCGCCCATGAGCGTTTCCGGGCGCGTCGTGGCGATTTCCAAATACTTTCGCTTCGCGGTCTTTCCGCGCGAGTCTAAGTCGGTCTTTCCGCGCGCGTCATCGTCCGCGATCTCATACTTCATGTGGTAGAGGAATCCGCTGGTCATCTTCGTGATGACTTCCTCGTCGGAGAGCGCCGTGAGCGATTTCGGGCACCAGTTCACCATCCGCTTGCCGCGGTAGATCAACCCCTTTCGATAGAGACGGACGAAAATCTCGGTGACCCAACGGTCGTAGTTCTCGTCCATCGTGAAACGCTGGCGCGCCCAATCGCAGGAACATCCGAGCTTCTTCAATTGCTGGATGATGATCCCGCCGTGCTTTTCCTTCCACTCCCAGACGCGGGCGAGGAATTTTTCCCGTCCAAGATCGCGGCGGTTTTTTTTCTCCTTGCGAAGCTCCCGTTCCACCACGGTCTGCGTGGCAATGCCGGCGTGGTCGGTGCCGGGAAGCCAAAGGACTTCCTTGCCGAGCATCCGGGCGCGGCGCGCAAGGATGTCCTGAAGCGTGTTATTCAGGACATGGCCCATCGTCAGGACACCGGTGACGTTCGGCGGCGGGATCACGATCGAATAGGCGGGCTTGTGGGAATAGACCTTCGCATGAAAAAAGCCCTGGTCAAGCCAGCGGGCATACCACCGGTCTTCCACTTGCGTCGGGTCGTACGCCTTGGGGATGGTTGTATTCAAGGTCTAATGTTTAAGGTTTAAGCTCTAAAGTTGTGAGACTTTGAATTAACGCCGGATGGAGGACGAAATCACGAAGAAAAATCGCCCTTTTCGAGGAAGTCCGATTTGAGGAAAAAGCCAACGTTAAACCTTAAACGTTGAACCTGAAACCGCGAGTTAGGTCTGCGCGTCCCTGGTCATCCCCTTGATCTCGGTCTGCTTCTTGGCCCATATCTCCTGACGCAGACGCTCGACCTCCGGCCAGAATTGTTCGTGGCGCTGGAAGAATGGGTCGGCATATTTTTCGAGCAGCTTGGACGCCCGGGTAAGCTCATCCTTGAGAAAATCCGGCGTGCTTGGCCCCCACCCCAGTTTGTGCCGGCCCTCCGGATCGACAAGCTGGAGGTATTCATGCAAATAGACCTCGCGGGGCTGGCCGAAGGGATCCGCGTCGACACCGAAGCTGAGTTCAAGCTGGTGCTGGGTCGGTGCCAGCGTCAGCAGGACAAACTGGCCCTCCTTGTTCTTGAAAAGAATCGTGTAAAAAGGCATCTCGCCCTCGTTGCACGGCTGGGGGAGCTCGATGGCGCTGAAGCCGAACTGTCCGATGAGATAGCCGAACGCTTTAAGGCTGACATCGGTGAACCACTTCGCGTCATATTTCATGGCCATGGGAAAATCGGATTTGAGGTTTGCGATGCCGGGTTGTTTTTAAAGAGGTGAAACAAGTTAACACGAATTGGTGGAGTTGCCACGCCCGATCGGTTCAGTGTTGCTCAATGTTTTTTACAAAAAGCTCGAAAAGCTTCCGCGAGAGATCGTTGTCCATGCGTTCGGGATGAAATTGAACGCCAAACCAGAACGCGCCCGTGTCCGGCACGGACTCGATGGCCTCGACGATCCCATCGGCGGCCCAAGCGGCGGCGCGCAGGCCCCCGCCAAGTTTGCCAAGCGCCTGGTGGTGGCTGTTGTTGACGTGGACTCGCACTTTGTCGTTTTGGCGAACCGCGCACGAGGTGAGCGCGGCAAGGCGGCCGAGCCGCGTCTCAGGGTCAAAGAGCACGTCGTGATCGGATCTCTCCGGCTCACCGGGCTTCTTCGGCCGATGTTCTGGGATTTCCCTTCCCTGCAACTCCAGCGCAATGTCGGCGATCAACGTGCCGCCGGCATGGACATTCATCGCCTGGAAACCGCGGCAGATCCCGAAGACAGGTTTGTTCTTCTCGCGGGCAAGATCGAGGGCGTGCCACTCGGCCGCCTCGCGGTTCCGGTTGATGCCGCGGAGGGTTTCGCGCTTTTCCGGCGTGAAATTTTCGTAAGCGCCCTCGCTGAAATCGCCGCCGCCGGGCAAGAGGACACCCTGGGCGGACCGAAGCGCCTTGGCGATCGGCTCGCGAAATTCCGTGACTGGCAGGACGAACGGTTCAGCCCCGGCATTTTTCAACTTCGCCAGGATGTCATCGGTGACGCGGTCCTTTCTGTTTGGAATCACGCCCACTTTTGGTTTCATTGGATCATCCGAAGGGACGCTTCGTCTCCCATTTGCCCATCACATCCGCTCGACGGTTTCAATGCCCAGAAGATACAGTCCTTGCCTCATCACTTCCGCCGTCTTCTGGCAGAGCGCGAGACGCGACTCCCGGATCGCGCCCGAGCTTTGAAGAACGGGGCAGTTCTCATAAAATCCCGAAAACTTTTCGGCCAGGTTGTACAAGTAAAAGCAAAGATGATGGGGCCTGTGGTCATCGGCCGAAGCCTGGACGACTTCCGGGAATTTCAGGATCGCCTTGGCCAGGTCAATCTCTTCCAGCTCTTTCAAGCTCAGTGTATTCTGAGTTCGGAGTTCAGAATTCAGAGTTCTGTCCTTGCGATAAATGGATTCGATGCGAACGACGGCATAGAGCAGGTAGGGTGCGGTGTTGCCCTTGAAGGCCAGCAATTTGGACCAGTCGAAGACATAATCGCGGACACGGTCCTGCGCCAGATCGGCGTACTTGACCGCGCCGATGCCGACGGCACGCGCAATCCCCTTGCGTTCGTCTTGCGAAAGGTCGGGATTCTTTTCATTGACCAGGAGATAGGCCCTCGCCTCAGCCTCGTCGAGAAGGTCGGAGAGCCGGATCGGATCGCCAGTGCGGGTCTTGAGGGGCCTTTTGTCCTCGCCGAGAATCGAGCCAAACCAGACGTGCGAGAGCTTTGGCCGCCGGGCGGGCGCCCAATCGACGCCCGCAAGCCACCGCTCGGCAGCGGTGAACAGCTGCTGGAAGTGGAGCTGTTGGCGGCCGTCGGTGACGTAGATGATCTCGTCGGGGTTCCAGCGCTTGATCCGGTACTTGAGTGTCGCCAAATCCGTTGTCGCGTAGAGCGCCGCGCCGTCCTTTTTCTGGATCAGGAACGGCTTGTCGTTGAGTGATGCAATCTCTCTAAAGAAAATGCAGAGGGCGCCTTCGCTCTCCTCGGCAATCTTTTTGAGCTTCAGCTCGGAGATCACTTCCTCGAGCTGGTCGTTGTAGAAGCTTTCGCCAAGGTGCTCATCAAAGGTGACGCCAAGCCGGTCGTAAATTTTCGTGAATGCCTGCCAGGAGACCGTCGTGAATGTTTTCCAGAGCTCGAGGCGGTCGGGGTTCCCCCTCTGCAAGAGAGCAAGCTCCTTTCGGCAGGCATCGAGGACCGACTCGTCCTTTTCGCAAAGATCGTTGGCAACCTTGTAGAGCCGCTCAAGTTCGCCTAGTGGATCGGCCGCCAGCGCCGCATCATCGAGAAAATGGCTGTAGCCGTACAACAGCTTTCCAAACTGTGTTCCCCAATCGCCGAGATGGTTGTCAGCGATCACTTCATTGCCGAGAAAGCGGTGGATCCGTGCAAGCGCGTCACCAAGGATCGTCGAGCGGATGTGGCCCACATGCATTGGCTTGGCGATGTTGGGCGAGGAAAAATCGATGACGATCTTCCTGGACTCGGCCGGCGGCTTCTCGGCGATGCGGGCATTCTGCGGCTTGCCGGCTGGGCCGGCAAAAAGTGATTCAGCGCCCAGCTCGCGGACCGCGAACTCCGGCTTCAACCTGAAGTTGATGAAGCCGGCCCCCGCAATCTCGGGCCTCTCGCAAAGGTCGCTGAGCTCCAGGCCGGCGATCAGCTTTTCAGCCAGCTCGCGGGGCGGCTTGCGGTCCCGCTTGCCAAGGACCATCGCGGTGCTGGCCTGGTAATCGCCGAATTTCGAATCCTGGCAGGACTGGACGATGCCAAACTCGCGGTCGGCTTCCGGCAAAATAGCCTGAAGGCGCTCGGTCAAAAGCTGTTGGATGTTGCGCATGGCATTGAAAGATTTGAATATTGACCTTTACAGCAGGCCTTGCAACATCCGATTCCTGATGGCCGTCCAACACGATGCATCGCTGATGGAGAAAATCGTTTCGCTCTGTAAACGGCGCGGTTTCATCTTCCCTTCCAGTGAGATCTACGGTGGCCTCAACGGCGTTTGGGACTACGGGCCGCTTGGAGCCGAATTGAAGCGAAACCTGAAGGACCACTGGTGGCGCTCCATGACCCAGCTGCGCGACGATGTCGTCGGAATGGATGGCGCCATCCTGATGAACCGCGCGGTGTGGAAGGCGAGCGGCCACGAGAAGACTTTTTCCGACCCGCTGGTCGACTGTAAAACCTGCAAGGGAAGGTTCCGTGAAGACCAGCTCGATACATCGCAGTGCAAAATGAAGCCGAGCAAGACTCCCAGGACCTGCGGCGGCGAGCTTTCCCCTCCCCGCCAGTTCAACCTGATGCTCAAGACCACCATTGGCGCGATGGAAGACGACTCCAACGCCACCTACCTGCGGCCCGAAACGGCGCAGGCGATTTTCGTCCAGTTCAAGAGCGTCCTCGAGGTGGCGCGCAAGAAAATCCCCTTCGGCATCGCCCAGATCGGCAAGGCGTTCCGAAACGAGATTAATCCAAGGAATTATACTTTTAGATCACGCGAATTCGAGCAGATGGAGCTGGAGTTTTTCGTCAAGCCCGGCACCGGCCAGGAATGGCTTGAATACTGGAAGGAGGAGCGAATCAAGTGGTACACCGAAATCGGCATCCCGCGCGAAAAGATTCATGTCCACGAGGTTCCCGACAAGGACCGCGCGTTCTACTCGCAGGGCACCTACGACCTGGAGTACGCGTTTCCATTCGGGGTGCAGGAGCTCGAGGGCGTCGCCTACCGCACGGATTACGATCTGAAGCAGCACCAGGAGCATAGCGGAAAGTCGCTTGAATATTTCGACGAGGAGACCAAGCAGAAGTATATCCCGCACGTCGTCGAGCCAAGCGCGGGCGTCGACCGGACGGTGCTTGCCCTGCTCTGCGAGGCGTACCGCGAAGAGGAGGTCCCCGACGAGAAGGGAAAGCAGGAGACGCGAATTGTCATGCGCTTCTCCCCTCGCATCGCGCCGGTCAAAGTGGGTGTTTTTCCGCTCTTGAAGAACAAGCCGGAGCTCGTGAAGAAGACCGGGGAAGTCGCCAACCTGCTTCGGCCGCACATGGCGATTTTTTACGACGAGTCGGGGGCGATCGGACGCCGCTACCGCCGGCAGGACGAGGTTGGAACACCGTTTGGAGTCACCATCGATTTTGAGACGCTCGAGGGTCCTCAGAAGGAAACAGTCACGCTGCGCCACCGCGACTCAATGAAGCAGGAGCGCATCCCCATTGCCGGGCTTGTCACGAGGCTCTCGGCCGCGATTCGCTGATCCATGATGCTCCGTTCCACAATTCTGGCCGCTGTTTTTTTCATTTCATTCGGCGGCGGCGCCGCCAGCCCGAATGAACTGGCCCAACGCGACCGTGTTTCAAAGATCGAGGCGGCCGACAAACCCTTCGATCAGCTTTCCCACCAGCAGATCTCCGAGGCGGGAAAGGCGGCCCTCGGGATCGACGGGAAAAAATGGAAGCACGCGGAGGCCGACCACTTCATCATCCATTATCAGCTCTGGGACGTCAAAAACCGGGTCATCCGCGAGGCGGAGTATTATTACTGGAAAATCCAGGACGACCTGAAGCTCAGCAAGGACCTGGCCAACCACAAATCGCACATCTTTGTTTTCCAGGACGACGACGGCTGGAATGCTTTTCAAGCGGCAACGGGCCAGCACGGCATCGCCGGCGTGACGACCGGCGATGAATTTTTCTCCTACTATCCAAAGAAAAAGGACAAGGATTTCTCCGGAACCATTGCGCACGAGATGACACACCTGGTCTTCAACCGCTTCTTCACCGGGCGGCCGCCTCTCTGGTTGAACGAAGGCTTCGCCGAATACCAGGCGCATAACGCTTTCCAAAGCCTCTTCGGAAAACGGCTGGGCGCGATCAACAAGGATTCGAGCCTCGTCGGCCAGATCGATTTCCTGAAGATGACGACATGGACGAGTTACCAATCCAATATGAGCGTCAACCAGGCGTTCTACGTCAAGGCCCAGCTGGCGGTCGGCCTGCTCGTCGACAAGGGCGGTCCGGAGCGGTTCGTCCAATTCATCAACACCATGATCCAGAACCCTGACTTCCCAGCGGCTTTCAACCGGCACTATCGCGATATTTTCAAGGACACCGACAAGTTCCTCAAGGAGCTTGCGAGGAAGGAAAAAAGACTGTAGCCTCCGCCCATGAATTCGAGGCTTTCGACCGCGTTTTTCGGACTGGCGTTTCTTTTGACTCATGCCGCGCCTGGGCAAAACACCAACGAGACAGGCTCCAGCTCGGGATTGAAACCTCTGACGCCGTTGAAGCCCCTGGCACCGATGAAGCCGCTGGGGCTGACGCCGCCCCCTACCGTTGGCGCGGCGACGTCCGCCGCCTCCGGCAGCGCCGCTTCCCCCGGAAAATCGGCGGCAAAGGACGCTCCACTCAAGATCACGACGTTCATGAATTCGCAGGTCCCGGAAGCATTCATCGACTCCAAAGGCCAGCGGATCGTGATGAAATATTTCCGGATTCAGTTCAAAATCACCGAACCCTCGGTGAGTTCTCTCGACACCGCCGTCGTCTATCTTTTCAACCAGAAGAAGGAGCTGGTCGGTTCGCTGACGGACGTGAATCCGCAGGCAAAACTCGCCGGCACCAACATCAAGGAAAATATCCTGAATTATCCGAACATGCTCACCCAGCTGACCGGCCTGGAGAAGAACAGGAACTACAACCTGATCTTCATGTACACGATGAACGAGATCCAGTTCAAGTACGCCATCGCCGTCGTCGGGACGAAAGACAAAGTGGTCGCTGACGCCATCCCAGGCTCCGCCAAGATCGACGACTTCAAATTCGACGGCAAGGACAAGCTCGTCCAGTAATACGCTGAGTCACTCCGAGAGTGATCTTTGCAAGACAGTTATTGCCTGAAAATGATTCTGCCTTTTGAAAGGTCGTAAGGCGACATTTCAAGGGTCACCGTATCCCCCGGCACCATCCGAATAAAATGCATCCGCATCTTGCCGGAAATATGGGCGAGAACCCGATGACCATTGGGCAACTCGACCCGGAACATGGTTCCACCGAGCAGTTCGACGATTTTTCCATCGACAGTAATCGCCTTTTCCTTGGGATTCGACATGCGCGATCTAATTATGAAGAAACACCCTTCCAGTCCAGCCCATTCTCTCGCCGTTTACCGTGAACCGTTTGCCGTTTACCGTTATTTTTCTCAAATGACGCGGTACACGGTCAACGGTACACGGTCCACAAACCCCGCTAGGGGTTCAGAAGCCGGGCGTTCTTGTAGAAATAAATGACGCCGGTGTAAAGACTCAGGAAGAGGCAGACGAAGAGAAAAAGATGGACTTCGAGCGGCGAGATCGGATCGGTGAACCATTTCAAGTCGCGGATGAGTGAAAGACGGATCAGGAAGTAATTGATCGTGAAGGCGTGGATAAAGGTCTTGAGCTTGCCGCCAATCTCCGCGGAAAGGATCACCTTCTGATCCGCGGCCACCATCCGCAGGCCCATCATGGCGAACTCGCGCGCCAGGAGGAAGACGACCGCCCATGCCGGAAAAATCTCGAGGCCCATCAGACAAATGAACGCGCCGCCGATCAGGATCTTGTCCGCGACGGGATCGAAAAATATTCCAAAGGGACTCACAATATTCAACCGGCGCGCCACGGTCCCGTCGATGGTGTCGGTGAGGCAGGCCATCGCGAAAATGCCAAGCGCGATGGTGGTATGCCACGGCAGAGAGTCCCAGAACAGAGCGCCCATGAATAAGAACGTCGCCGGAATCCTGGAAAGGGTGATCTTGTTGGCGAAGTTCACCGCCCAACTTTGGAGCAGAAACCTTAAACTTTAAACCTTAAACTTTAAACCCCTAGGGCCTCTCGTCCGGCCGGACTTCAAGGGCGGGAACGGCACCGTCCGAGTTGGTGGCTGAGGGAGGCGCCCCATCGGTGGCGAGCGAAGGCACCACCGCTGTTCCGGCGGGCGAAACCGACTCCTCATGATGAGCTTCGCCTCGGGCGGGCTGGGACAACGGTTGCGTCTCGGTCATCCGCGGGACCAGTCCCGGCTCGATGATTTCCGGCCCCGGCTTTCGGCTGGAGCTTAAGACCCAGATCAAGACTGCCAGGAAAATCACGACGCCGACGAGTCCCGCGACGCCGCGAGGTGAAAGGTCTGAGGGCTTGGATACCGTGGAGATCACCACGGCCCGCCTCCTCGACATGATCTGGTCGCGCTCGCCTGTCGCAAACTGGCTGGAAGACCTCGGTTTGGGGGCCGGATGCGCCTTATTGTATTCCTCGACGAGAGTTTCGGGCTCGAGACTGAGAAAGCTTGCGTAGAGGCGCAGAATACCCCGGGCATAAAGCGGGGCCGCGAACGCCGAGAAATCGTCCTTTTCGATGCCTTCGAGGACTTCGTTTTTGACCTTCACCGCCTTGGCGGCGACATCAACGCTGATTTTCCGCTTCTCGCGGGTTTCCCTTAGAGTTTCTCCAATTGTTGGCATAGAGCCTCAAAAATTCCCGGGTCCTCCAGCGGTTGAAGGATTTCCCTGGGCTTCGAACCGTTGTCGGGGCCCAGCACCGCCATTTCCTCCAGGAGGTCGACGATCCTCGCGGCGCGGGTATATCCCAGGCTCAAGCGCCTTTGCAAGAAAGAAGTCGATGCCCGCTTCGAGTCGCGGATGATTTCCAGGCACCGGCGCGCGAGCTGCCGGTCTTCGTCGGACCAGTCGTTTTCCTCCTGCGAGGTGGCCTCCTGCATTTTCTTGTGGATGTCGGCCTGGAACTGCGGGCGGCCGAACTTCGATGCGTGGTCAACCAGCCGCTGGATCTCGTGGTCCTGCATCAGGGCGCCCTGTGCGCGGATCGGCGTCGATTTGCCCGGCGGAATAAAGAGCATGTCGCCTTTGCCAAGGAGTTTCTCGGCGCCATTGGTATCGAGGATCACGCGCGAGTCGATGCCGCTGGGAACCTGAAACGCGATGCGGGAAGGAATGTTGGTCTTGATGGTTCCGGTGACCACCTCGGCGCGCGGCGTCTGCGTGGCGACGATCAGGTGAATGCCCGCGGCGCGCGCCATCTGCGTGATCCGCTGGATGGCGTTCTCGACGTCGGCGGGGGCGGTGATCATCAGGTCGGCCAGCTCGTCGATCACAATCACAATGAAAGGCAACTTGTCGGGAACGATCACATCATCCTCTCGCGGAATCAGGAGCGGCGCCTCCTCCTCTCCGGGCTCCGGCTGAGGCTTGGCGAGCGGCGCCCGCACGCGGCTGTTGAAGGAGTGGATGTTGCGCACGCCGGTTTTGGCGAAGATCTGATAGCGCAGCTCCATCTCGCGGATCATCCAGCGCAGCGCCGAAATGACTTTCTTAACGTCGGTGACGACGGGCACCACCAGATGCGGCAAAGAGTTGTAGTGCTTCAACTCGACCATCTTCGGATCGATCATCAAGAGACGCAGCTGGTCGGGTCCGAAGCGGTAGAGAATGCTGCCGATGATCGAGTTGATGCAGACCGATTTGCCCGAGCCAGTCGTCCCGGCAATGAGCAGATGCGGCATCTCCGCCAGGTCGGCGATCATGACTTCGCCGTAAACGTCCTTGCCCAAAATCAGCGGGATTTTTGATTTTGTTTTTTTCCAGGCATCGGACTCGATGATTTCGCGAAAGAAGACCATCGCCTTGCGCTGATTGGGAATCTCGATGCCGACCGTGCCGCGGCCGGGCACCGGCGCGAGCACGTGAATGCTCTCGGCTTTGAGCGCGAGCGCGATGTTCCCCTGAAGGCTGGAGATGCGTTCCACCTTGATACCAGGCGCGGGCAGCACCTCGAAGCGCGTCACCGTCGCGCCGCGCGTGATGTTGCCCATCGTCGCTTCGATTCCGAAATCGCGCAGGGTTTGCTCCAGCACGGCGGCTTGGGCGGCGGTTTCGTCGGTGGTGCCGGCATTCAGGTTGACCGGCGTCGGATCGAGCAGATCGACGGTTGGAAGCTCGTAATCATCAAACACAGCGATAAGGGGGGCTGCGGAATCGCCGGCAACTTCCGTCTCCTCGGATTCTTCCTTGCGCGGGGGCTTGCGGCGAATCGCGGCCGGCGCTGAGCCTGGCTGGGTCGAACGGGATGAGGCAGTGGACATCTCGCCTGAAGCCGGATCGACCCAAACGTCCGGGTCTCCGTGGGCGGCGGCCAGCGCGTTTTTGCGGGCCGCCTTCTGGGTTTTTAAAATGTTTTTCTCGATCTCGTGGGCACGCTTCTGAAGCTCCCTTTGGCGGAGCCCGTCACTGGCTTCCTGGAGGCGCGTCAGCTCGCGCAAATTCCCTTGAATCAGAGCTTCCTGGCGCGCCTTCTCCTGCTGGGCGTGGCGCCATTCCCAGAAGGCTGCGGAAATCCGGCCCGCAACGCGAATCGGATTGATTTTCAGCGAGAGAATCATTCCGGCACAGAACCAGCCGACGAAGATGAGCGTGCCGCCGATCGGATTGACAAGCCGGACGATGAAACGCTCGCCGAGCCAGTAGCCGACGAGTCCTCCGTTATAAAAGAGCTTCAGTTTTTTTCCGAGCGTCGCAAAGAAGAGCGGGTGAACCTGAATGAGACAGGCGAACGCGGTCAGCGCGACGAGGCCCCAGACCACGCGCTTGAGGAGTTCGACGTTTTCATCCTCATCGAAAAAAAGGGCGAACGAAAGATAGCCGAGGAAAAAGGGGGTGAAGAGGGTGGACAAACCGAATAGGCTGTAGCAGCCGAAGGCGGCCCACGCGCCCAACGGCCCGATCCAGTTGCTGCGCGGCTGGTTGACCGGATCCTGAAGGTAGGAGATGTCGCCGGGATCGTAACTGCAGATGCTGAAGAAAAGGAGGATCGTAACGATGGCCAGAACGGATCCCCAAAGCTCGCGATTGATGCTGATTTTATTCTTTTTAGCCATGAAGCGCAAACATCATAAACGACTCGGCGCCAAATTCAATCACAGATCTGGATGTTTGATACTCGATGCCCGATACGAGGTCGGTTGCCAGCATCAAGAACGCGCGGCCGCTTTGATCTTGCGCGCGCTGGAAACCCTTCGCTTGAGGATCCGTGTCTTATACTTTCGGAGCTGGCGGGCGAGCTTGTCGGTGACCAGGTCGATGGCGGAAAGGAGGTCGGGCGCATTGCTCTCCGCGTGGATGTCGGGCCCCGGCAGGCCAAGGTGAACTTTGACCACGTACTCTTGCTTCTTGTGCCGGCTGGTGTCGTGCCAGAGAACGACATGGGTGGCCAGCAGCCGGTCGTTGAGGTGCTCCAGATGGCCGATTTTTTCGGCGACATAGCCGTGGATGACGGCGGTCATCGGAATGTTGCGTGGGCTGATATGAATCTGCATAAACTCCCTTCTAGCCTATCTCCGGTTGAGCGCAAGACGATTTGGGGCGGGGATTTTTCTCTTGTCAAAAACTGCCATTCTGGCCATGAACGGTTTCCCGCGGTGGAGCCTGACATGATGCCCTGCCTGCGGAAGCTTCCGGCCAGGCGAACATTTCGCTGAAGCGGATGCGAAAGTGGATGAGAATTCGGAAAGAGCGCTTTCCACATGCGCCCCTGAATTCAATCATCGTCTGAAATGATACCATGACCCACTTTGTTCTCCATCACGGATTTGGACTTTCCATCGCCATTGCACTGCTCGGCCTGGCGACGGCGGCGGTGCTCTTTCTTTATATCCGCTCCATTCCGGCTGGAACCGAGAAAATGCGGGAAGTGGCCGGGGCGATCGAGGAAGGCGCGAAGGCCTATCTGAACCGCCAGATTGCGACGATCAGCGTCATTGCCGCGATCATCGGCGCAGCCATCTGGTTTCTTTATCCAATCAGTCCGCACCAGGTGACGGCCGGTTTCTTCCTGGGCGCCGTCTGTTCGCTGGGAGCCGGCTACACGGGCATGCGCGTGGCCGTGATGGCCAACGTCCGCACCGCGCAGGGAGCGACGATCAGCCGGCAGACCGCTTTGCGGGTCGCGTTCAACGGCGGGGCCGTGACGGGCCTGCTGGTCGTGGGGCTCGGCCTGCTTTCGGTGAGCATCTTCTACCTCTTGACGAAAAACATCCAGTCTCTCATCGGCCTGGCGCTCGGAAGCAGTTTGATTAGCGTCTTCGCGCGGCTCGGCGGCGGCATCTACACCAAGGCCGCGGACGTCGGCGCCGACCTGGTCGGCAAGCTCGAAACGCACCTCGACGAGGACGATCCGCGCAATCCGGCGGTGATTGCCGACAATGTTGGCGATAATGTCGGCGACTGCGCCGGCATGGCTGCCGACGTTTTTGAAACTTATGTTGTCAGCATCATCGGGGCGATCCTGCTCGGCTCGCTCACCTTCACGACCAGTCACCCGCAATATGTATCCGCATTCGTGATTTATCCGCTCCTGCTGGGCGGCATCTCGATCATTGGCGCGATCATCGGCATCACGGCGATCAATTATGTGAACGGAAAACCGATGTTCATCCTGACCGGCGGTGTGATTGCCAGCGGCCTGGTTTCGGCGGTGCTTTACTGGCCGGCGACACACTGGCTGTTCGCTGGAATTTCCGACATCGATCCCAACAAACTTTACTACGCTTCGCTCGTCGGCCTCGCCATGACGGCGGTCGTCATCGCCATCACCGACTATTACACTTCGGTGAAGCGGCCTCCCGTCAGACGAATTGCCGCGGCAAGCGAGACGGGCCACGCGACTAACATCATTGCTGGGCTCGCCGTCGGCCAGCACGCCACGGCCCCGGCGGTGGGCGCCATCGGCATCGCGATCCTCCTCTCTTACAATTTTGCAGGCCTCTACGGCGTCGCGATTGCGGTGGTCAGCATGCTTTCGATGGCCGGTATCATCATCTCTCTCGACGCATTCGGGCCCATCACGGACAATGCGGGCGGCATCGCGGTGATGAGCGGCATGCCGAGCAACATTCGCAACATCACCGACGGCCTCGACGCGATCGGCAACACGATGAAGGCGGTGACCAAGGGTTACGCAATCGCCTCCGCGGGGCTTGCCGCGCTCGTTTTATTCGGCTCCTATGTCGAGGAACTCCGGCTGCACACCGGATTGCTTTCGGCCACCGGACTGGAGTTTTCGCTCAAGGAACCGAAGGTGATCATCGGCCTTTTCATCGGCGGCCTTCTGCCATTCTGGTTCACCGCCTGCAGCATGGATGCGGTCGGAAAGGCGGCGGGCGCCGTCGTCAAGGAGGTGCGCCGGCAGTTCCTGGAAAAACCGGGCATCCTTCAGGGGCTGGACAAGCCCGACTATGGCCGTTGTGTCGATATCGTCACCAAAGCGGCCCTGCTCGAGATGATCTGGCCCGCGCTGATGCCGGTTCTCTTCGTCGTCGTCGTCGCGGGATTCAAGAACACGCTCGGGCCGGTGGTCCTCGGCGGCCTCCTGGTCGGCACCATTGTCACCGGTCTCTTTGTCGCCCTTGCCATGACCAGCAGTGGCGGTGCATGGGACAACGCCAAGAAGTACATCGAGGAGGGCTACCACGGCGGCAAAGGCTCGCCGGCGCATAATGCCGCCGTGACCGGCGACACGGTCGGCGACCCGTACAAGGACACCGCCGGCCCAGCCATCAATCCGATGATCAAGGTGGCGAATATCGTTGCCATTATGGTCATTCCCGTATTTTTCTAGGGGGGTGTCGAACTCTTATTGGGTGTCGGTCGGATGCATGGGCCGAATCTTCTGGCGCGAGCTTTACCGCGAATGCTCCTGCCGCCTGGACGTTCTCTTTAAAACAAAACCCGTCCCTTCCCTCCGGATCCGCTGGCTTCCGAAAGCCGGGGTCTTTCCTTCGGGGTTCGTCGCTTTTTCCGGCGATCCTAAAACCTGTTTGATCGATCCTTCCGTCTTTGTCGAAGGATCGGCTCCGGTGCTGGTCGGGGACGGCGTCACCATCGAAGAGGGGGCGGTCCTCGCAACCTCGCAGCATCTGCTCGAGCGCAGCCGGTTCATGTGTGGGGCGGTCGAGGGCCGGCCCATCATCATCGAGGAAGGCGTCACGGTCGGCCGCGGCGCGATCGTCTGCGGCGGCGCGCTGCTCGGCAAGGCTTGCCGGATCGAACCCGGCAGCGTCGTGAGCGGATCCATCGATGCGGGCGTGACCGCGGGCGGCATTCCAGCCAAGCCGCATATGGTTCATCGTTTAAAAACCTCCGGCGCTCTTCCTGCGCGCATCAACAAGGTCGCCGCCAAATGCTTCTTCCATACGAACATTCTCCTCATTCAAAAATTTTTCGGACCCCAGATTGCCATCGGCGAAAACACATTTTCCAACCGCGAACTCGCCATCTGCGGCTGCGGGCAGCTGCGGATTGGCCGGCGCGTGATGTTCGCGCCGCGCGTCGAGATTGACCTGACCGACGACAGCACCGAGTCGATCATTGAAGATGATGTCTGGATCGGCGCCGGCGTCCGCTTGACGGCGCCATTTCATGTCCGCCGGCAGTCGATCCTCGCAGCGGGGTGTTATTTCAACGGAATGAACCGGCGCTCGGGAGTCTGGGGCGGACGGCCAGCGCAGTTGATTCATCACGATACCGCCACGGCCCACCTCATCCCTCACTGACGTGAACCGTTAACGGTGTACCGTTTACCGAAGTTGAAGGAATTGAAGCGACGGTAAACCGCAAACGGTTCACGGTAAACGCCATGGACGTCATTCCATCGTGAGAATCACCTTCGTCCCCGTCCCCTGCTTGGGCCCTTTGATCAAAACCTTCTCCGGGCAAAGCTCTTTCAGATACTTGGCAAGGGTATCGCTGGTGGGGCCGTAGCCGCCCTTGTAGATGTGGTGCTCCAACTCATAGAGGAGCTTCTCGGCGTTCTGGTAGCGGTCGTCGCGGTTTCGGGCCATCATGGCGTGGAGGATCGTGTTGAGCTCGGGCGTCACCTGGGCCTCGATCTTTGAAAAATCGGGCAGCTCCAACTCCTGGATGTTCTGAAAAGTCACTTCGGTCCGCTCCCCCGCGAAAATGTTGATGCCCGTGAGCAGTTCGGAAAGCACGACACCGAGCGAGTAAATGTCGCAGCGCAGGTCGGTCGATTCGCCGCGCGACTGCTCAGGCGCCATGTAGGGCGCCTTGCCCCCAAGCCACTCGCCCTCGCCGTCCACGAGAAAACCGCGCGCTTTGGCGATTCCAAAATCGGTGATCTTCACCTCCCCCTCGAAGGAAAGCAGGATGTTGCGCGGGCTGATGTCGCGGTGGACCAGACCGAGCGAAATGCCCTCCGTGTCGGCCTTGCGGTGGGCGTAGGCGAGGCCACGGGCGACGCGGCTCGCGATGAGCACTGCCATCTCCGGCGGAATCTTTTTATGGCGCGCCTCGTGCACCTCCATGAATTGCTGGAGGTCGAGGCCGTCGACAATTTCCATCGCCATGAAGTAGCCGCCCGAGATTTTTCCAAACTGGTAGATCTGGGTGATGTTCGGGTGGATGAGGTCGGCGACCAGCTTCGCCTCGCCGATGAAGTTCTGAAGGAACGTCGCCTGCTCGGCGTAGTCGGGCTTGATGAGCTTCAGGGCCACCCGTTTGCGAAACCCGTCGGCTCCGTCCTGAACGGCCTCATAGACCGAGCCCATCCCACCCTCGCTCAGGTTGCGCAGGATGCGCCAGGTTACCTTCTGCTCAATGTAACCCTTCTCCAGATCGTTCTTCGAGAAGAACCGGGAAAACACCCGGGTAAGCTAAGCGATCCGGAAGACCCGATCAAACCTTAAAACCAGGCGTTAGGATGAACGTGGGAATAACGTCGAGAGGCGAGAAGTTCGAGGCTTGGCGAGCACGGGCGAAGGAGTCCGGCAGCTGCCGGATGACTGAGCCCGCGCG